>CAIMWE010000001.1 GCA_903845115.1 uncultured Acidobacteriota bacterium
CGCTTCGCGCCTCGCCGAGGGCGGCCACTTCTGATCAGGGGAACCCGGCGCCGCCGGTCGATGCGCTTCGCGCCTCGCCGAGGGCGGCCACTTCTGATCAGGGGAACCCGGCGCCGCCGGTCGATGCGCTTCGCGCCTCGCCGAGGGCGGCCACTTCTGATCAGGGGAACCCGGCGCCGCCGGTGTTCCCCTGCGCGGCGGGCTCGGCCCGCCGCTACCCCTCCTATCTGGACTCCTCCGTCAGCCGCCGGTTCTCGCGAGGAGCTCTTCGACGCTGCGGACCGGGATGGCCTCTAGATCCGGGAACGCGCTGGCCTCGGCCGCGTTGCCCGCGGGGAGGATCACGCGCCGGAACCCGAGAGAGACGGCCTCCCGGAGGCGCAGGGGGCCGTCGGTCACGGCCCGGACCTCGCCCAGGAGGCCGACCTCGCCGAAGAGGGCCGATTCCGGCGGCAGGGCGCGGCCCCGGTAGCTTCCCGCGACGGCTGCCACCACGGCCAGGTCCGCCGCGGGCTCTTCGCTCTCCGCTCCGCCCGCGAGATTGAGGAAGACGTCGTGCCCCGAGAGCGCGAGCTTTCCGTGTCGCTCGAGGACGGCCAGGAGGAGGGCGAGCCTCGTCGAGTCGAAGCCGATCGCCGTCCGGCGCGGGGTCCCGTACTTCGACTCGACGGTCAGGGCCTGGACCTCGACGAGGAGGGGCCGGGTCCCTTCCACGGCCGCCAGGACCGCCGAGCCCGGCCTCCCCGCGGTCCGGCTCCCCAGGTAGAGCGAGGAGGGGTTCTTCACCTCCACGAGGCCGCTGCCCGTCATCTCGAAGACGCCCAGCTCGTGGACGGGGCCGAACCGGTTCTTCAGCGCCCGGATCACCCGGTGGGCGTGGAAACGCTCCCCCTCGAAGGAGAGGACCGCGTCCACCAGGTGCTCCAGGGTCTTGGGGCCGGCGAGGGAGCCGTCCTTCGTCACGTGGCCGACGAGGATCACGGGGACGTCCCCGCCCTTGGCGAAGACGGCCAGGCGTGCCGCGCACTCCCGGACCTGAGACACGGTCCCCGCCCCGGAGAGCCCCTCGGCGGAGGAGATCGTCTGGATGGAGTCGATCACGACCGCGGAGAATCGCGCGCCGGAAGCCGCCTCCAGGATCTTCTCGAGCGAGGTCTCCGGCAGGAGGAAGACGCGCGACGAAGCGACGCCGAGGCGGTCGGCCCGCATCCGGATCTGGCGCGCGGACTCCTCGGCCGAAACGTAGAGGACGGGGTCGGCCGTGGCCGACATCCGCGCCGCCACCTGGAGGAGGAGCGTCGACTTCCCGATCCCCGGCTCGCCGCCGAGGAGGACGACCGAGCCGGCCACCAGCCCTCCGCCCAGGACCCGGTCCACCTCGGGATGGCCCGTCGACACCCGCGGCGCGTCCGCGGCGTCCACCCCCGAGAGCGGGACCGGCTTCGCGCCGGGGGTCGCGGCGCCCCTCGCCCTGGACGGAGGCGCGGCCGCCTCCTCCACCAGGGTGTTCCACCCCCCGCATTCCGTGCAGCGGCCGATCCAGCGCGGAGCCTGGGCCCCGCACGCCGAGCAGGAGAAGACGGTCACGGGACGGCGCGCCATCGGCGGGCTCACTTGAGGAGCGGAAGGGCTCCCATGATGCTCTTCACGTCCTCGTCCCTCCACCGGATGCCCGCGCCGATGAACGGGGTCCTGAGGCCCGGGTTGAACGTCTGGTCCACCCCGCCGGTCACGAAGACGATCGGCGTCGCCTGCCACCGCCCCGTCAGCTTCACCCTGGTCCGGAGCCCCGGGCGGGAGAAGTCCGAAGCCTCGCCCCCCACGAGCAGCCGGTCCCTGAAGAAGAACTGGTCGATGCCGACGCCGCCGTACCAGTCGAAGAGGCCGGCCCGGAGCTGGGTGTTGCCCTTGCGCATCCCCATCTGCGCCGACAGCGTGAAATCGTCGGTCTGCGTCTGGATCTGCTTCACCGTGGTCGCCGTCGACCCGTCCGGCAGCAGGACCGTCGTCGTCTCGGTCGAGTCCCGCCGGCGGCCCGACCCGACCTCCAGCCGGTAGAACTTGTTCTCGCGAGGGACGACGTCGAGGGTGAAGTAGGCGCGCCCTCCCTGGTCGCGCGTCGTGAACTCGCCGCGGAACCCCAGGTCGAACTCGATCCGGTTGATGCGGGTCAGCGTGGTGTTGAGGGAATCGACGCCGCCCTTCACCGCCTGGAGGGCGTCGTTCAGGTTCTGGTGGGTCTCCTCGCTGTTCAGGAGCTTGCCGAACGTGCCGTTCCCCGAGTCGATCTTCGCGGTGATCGAGTTGAGGTTGTCGGCCGTCGTCTTCAGCTTCCCCGTCACCGTGTCGAGATTGCCGACGGTGTCCCGGACGCCGATCCGGTTCTCGTCCAGGATCCGGTCGACCCGGACCAGCGTCTCGCGGATCTCGGCGGCGAAGAGCTTCAGGTTCCCCATCGTCGCGTCCACGTTGTCCCGGTTCGCCTCGACCAGCTTGCGGAGCGCCTCGGCCAGCGCGCCGATGTTGTCGACGATCCGGTTCAGCTTCGCCGCGCCGTCCTCGCCGCCCATCGAGGACGAGAGGGCCCCGGTGAGGTTCTTCACGTCCTTCCCGATGTCGCCGGCCAGCTTCGTCAGCTCGTCGAAGCCGGTCGGGACGACCCCCGGGATCCGCACTCCCGGACCGAGCCGCGCCGCGTCGGGCCGGCCGGGGAAGAGCTCGACGTACTTGTCGCCGAGGAGCCCCATGTTCCGGATCTGCCCCCAGGCCCCCTCGTGCAGCTCGACTTCCCTCTCCAGCGCGATGCGGGCCACGGCGGTCCCGTCCGGGAGGAGACGGATCCCGTCCACCTTCCCCACCCTCACGCCGGCGATCCGGACCGCGGACTTGTCGTCGAGCCCGGCCACGTCCTTGAACTGGACCTCGGCCGTCATCGTGCGCGCCTGCTTTCCGAGCTGCAGGTCCTCGATCTTCATGATCAGGACCGCGAGCAGCCCGAGCACGACGAGAAAGAACGCTCCGATCTTCGCGGTGGTGGTCATCGGGACACCTCCAGGGGAACCGCCTCTTCGTCGAGGCTGCTGTCCCCTCGGACGAACGACCTGACGGACGTGTCGTCGGAGCTCTCGAACTCCGCCGGGGAGCGCTCGATCCGGATCCGTCCGGACTCGAGCAGGGCGACCCGGTCGGCGATCGAGAAGGCGACCTTCAGGTCATGGGTGATCGTGATCGCGGTCGGCCGAAGGCTCTCGCGCAGGTGCTGGATCACCCGCACCAGCGCGTCCGTATTGATCGGGTCCAGGCCCGTCGTCGGCTCGTCGAAGAGGAGGATCTCGGGCTTGAGCGCGATCGCGCGCGCGAATCCGACCCGGCGCCGCATTCCCCCCGACAGGTCCGAGGGACGCTTGGCCTCGGTCCCGGGGAGGCGGACGAGCTCGAGACATTCGGCCACCCGGTCGCGGACCTCGGCGGGCGACATCCGCGTGTGGCGGCGGAGCGGGAAGGAGATGTTCTCGCCCACCGTCATCGAGTCGAAGAGGGCCCCTTCCTGGAACGACATCCCGAACCGGCGCCGGATCCGGTCGCGTTCCCGGGCCGAGACCGCCCACAGGTCGACCCCTCCCACCTCCACGCGACCGGAGTCGGGCCGGAGGAGGCCGATCACGTGCTTCAGGAGGACGCTCTTCCCCATCCCCGACTTCCCGAGGACGACCAGGGAGGTCCCGACCGGGACGACCAGGTCGAGGCCGGACAGGACGCTCTTCCCGCCGAAGGCCTTCGACACGTCCGTCAGCCGGACCGCGGGGACCCCCGTCGCGCCGCCACCGCCCATCAGAAGAGGACCTTCGTCAGAAAGAAGTCCGAGACCAGGATCGCCAGCGAGCCGGTGACCACCGCGGAGGTCGTCGACCGGCCGACGCCCTCGGCCCCGCCCTTCGTGTCGAAACCCCGCTGGCATCCGATGAGCGAGAGGAGCCCCCCGAAGAAGGCCGCCTTGATCACCCCCGACCAGAGGTCGTTCATCCGGAGGAACTGGAAGGTGTTCTCGACGTAGATGACCGGGTTGGCCCCGAGGATCTTGACGGCCACGAGGTACCCGCCGCCGATCCCCATCGCGTTCCCCAGGACGACGAGCATCGGGACCACGATGATCGCCGCGAGGACCCTCGGGACGAAGAGATACTGCACGGGATCGGTCGCCAGCGACACGAGCGCGTCGATCTGCTCGGTCACGCGCATCGTCCCCAGCTCCGCGGCCATGGCGCTCCCGGCGCGGCCCGTCACCATCAGGCCCGACAGGACCGGCGAGAGCTCGCGCAGCATCGAGAGGGCGACGACCGAGCCGACGTAGGCCTCGGCGTGGAACCGGGCGAACCCGTTGAACGTCTGGAGGGCCATCACGGCGCCGGTGAAGAGCGTCGTCAGGAAGACGACCGGCACCGAGTCGACCCCCACGCGCACCACCTGATCGAGCAGCGCCCTGAAGTCGTACGGCGGCCGGAGAGCCCCCAGGAGCGTCCGGTAGAGGAGCTCGCAGAAGCGTCCGAACCCTTCGAGGAGGGCCAGGACGAACCGTCCGACGGCCTCAAGAAAAGGCATTGGTCGACCGCTCTCCATCAGGAAGGAATCGCGACACGACGCGATCCGGGACCCCATTATCGACGATGACCCGCGGGACCCGGGGACCCACGCCGCACAGGATCTCCCACGCCACCGTCCCCGCCGCCTCGGCGACTTCCTCGACCCCGAGGCGGGTGCCCTCCTGCGTGCCGAAGTACACCACCTCGTCCCCGTGCGCCGGGGGCCGCTCCAGGTCCGTCGCGTCGACGGCCGTCAGGTCCATGGCGACTTTCCCGGCGATGGGGCAGCGCCGTCCCCGGATCAGGACCGTCCCCCTCCCCGAGAGGGACCTCGGAACGCCGTCCGCGTAGCCCGCCGGCACGATCGCGAGCGTCGTCGCCCGCTTCGCGACGAAGGAGCCTCCGTAGCCGACCCGGGTCCCTGCCGGGACCGCCTTCACCTGGTCCACGACGGATCGGAACGACATCACGTCCTCGAGGTCTCCCCCGGACCGGCCCGGGAAACGGGTGAAGAGAGCCAGCCCGGGCCGGACCCTGGAGGGGGGCCGGAGACCGGCCGGCCACGCGGGAGGGAAGAGGGTGCCCGCGCTGTTCGCGACGTGAAGGGTCGCGGGGCGGACCCCTCGCGCCTCCAGGTCCTGGATCATCCGGCCGAACGAGGCGACCTGCCCCGCGGTCTGGCCCGACCCGGGATCGTCGGCCGACGCGAAGTTCTGGAAGGCCCCTTCCACCCGGATCTCCGGAAAGCGGGCCAGACTCCGGGCGAGCTCTTCCACGTCCTCGGGCCGGAAGCCGAGACGGGTCATTCCGGTGTCCAGCTTCAGGTGGACGGGAAGGACCTTTCGCCAGGCCCGGGAGAAGGCCCCGAGGGAGGCCAGCGTCTCGAACGAGTGGAGGTTCCCCGTGAGGCCGAACCGGACGAGGTCCGGGAGCTGCCCGGCTCCGATCCACCCCATCACGAGGATCTCGGAAGCGATCCCCGCGCGCCGCAGCTCCACCCCCTCCTCCACGACGGCGACCGCGAAGCTCTGCGCCCCTTCCCTTTCCAGGCGCCGCGACACCGCCTCGGCCCCGTGCCCGTAGCCGTCGGCCTTCACGACCGGCATGACCGTGCAACCGGCGGGAAGGCGTCGGCCGATCGCCGAGAAGTTCCGGGCCAGGGCGTCGAGGTCGACGACGGCACGGGTGGGACGGAGGTTTCTCAGTACCCGGCCTCTTCCGACGCGAGGGCGAGGTCCGAGAACCTCGTGTACTCCCCCGACCACCCGAGGCGGAAGCGCCCCGTGGGGCCGTTCCGCTGCTTGGCGATGATCACCTCGCAGATGTTCCGGTCCGCCGTGTCCTTGTCGTAGTAGTCGGGGCGCGAGAGGAACACGACGACGTCGGCGTCCTGCTCGATGGCGCCTGACTCGCGGAGGTCGGAGAGCTGGGGCTCCTTGTCGGCCCCCCTCTGCTCCGTCCGGCGCGAGAGCTGCGACAGGGCGATGACCGGGACGTCGAGCTCCTTGGCGATCGCCTTCAGGCCGCGGGAGAAGGCGCTGACCTCCTGGGTCCGGTTCTCCACCTTCCCCCGGGTCCCGAGGATCTGGATGTAGTCGACGAAGATCGCGTCGAGGCCGTGGCGCTGCTTCAGCTGCAGCGCACGGGCCCTCATCTCCAGGAGGGTGATCGACGAGGTGTCGTCGATGAAGAGCTTGGCGGCCCGCAGCTGGTCCGTCGTGAGGAACAGGTTCTTCTTCTCTTCCTTGGACAGCCGGCCCTCGCGCAGCCGCTGGAGGTTGACCCTCGCCTCCGCGCACTGGATCCGGAACCCGAGCTGGGCGGCCGACATCTCGACGGAGAAGAAGCCGACCACGTGCTTGTTGTGAATGGTCAGGTAGGACGCGATGTTCAGGGCGAACGCGGTCTTCCCCATGCCCGGCCTCGCCGCCACCACGATCAGGTCGCTCCGCTGCAGCCCCTGGGTGAACGTGTTCATCTGGGCGAAGCCCGTCGGGAGGCCGGTCAGCATCGTCCCCCGCCCGTGGATCTTCTGGATCTCCGCCTCGTTCCTCTCCGCCACCTTCCCCAGCTGGACGAACCCGCCCCGGATCGACCCCTTCGCGATCTCCACCAGCTCGTGCTGCGCGTTCTCGAGGACGGTCTCGGCGTCCGGGGCCTCGATGGCGTCCCGGATCGCCCGCCTCGACTGGTGGATCACCGCTCGCCGGAGCGCCGCCTCCCGCACCAGCTTCGCGTAGGACTCGACGTTCTCGACGTCCGGGACGAGGTCCACCAGCCCCGACAGGAACCCGGGCCCGCCCGCCCTCTCCAGCTTCCCCCGGCGCTCCAGCTCGTGCCGGATCGTCACGAGGTCGATCCCCTCGCCCTTCGTCCCGAGGTCGAGACAGGCCTGGTAGACCAGCCGGTGAGCCTCCGACGAGAAGTCCTCCGGGACGAGGAACTCGATCACGCGCGACAGGAGGCTCCCGTCGACCAGGATCGAGCCCAGCAGGCTTCGCTCGGCCTCGGGGCGGGCCGGTAGGGTCTCGTCGGAAACGGGCGCCAGCGTCGACATCGGGGAGGCCATTCTTACAGCAAAAACGTCCTTTGCGCCCGACCGGCCGTTCAGCGCGGCCCGAGATCGAGGGCCGGCCGGTAGGCGGCGGCCCGGCGGGCCGCCGCGGCCTCGGCCAGGGCGCCCCACTCGTCCTTCCCGAGGCGGCGGCACCCTACCGGCCGCCGCCCGTCCGGCGCGCCATGGTGGTCCGAGCCCGCCGTCGGCAGGAGGCCGAGGCTCCGGGCGAGGCCCCGGAAGCGGGCCTCGTCCGCGCCGGTGTGGTCGCTGTGGCTCACCTCGAGGCCGTCCAGCCCGGCCTCGCGTCCCTGGCGGATCACGCCCTCGGGATCGTGGTGCCAGAAAGGGTGCGCCAGGACGGCCAGGCCGCCGGCCGCCCGGATCGAGGAGATGGCCTCGACCATCTCCCATTTCGGCTTCGGCAGCCAGGCCGGCCCGCCGCGCTCGAGGAACCGGGTGAACGCCTCGTCCTCGCCGGCCACGTGCTTCGCCTCGACGAGCGCCCTCGCCACGTGCGGCCGCCCGAACGACCCCGACCCGACCGCCCGCAGGATCGCCTCCAGGTCGACGGGATAGCCCAGGGCCGAGAGTCGAGCCACCATTCCCTCGCCGCGCCGGGCCCGCTCCCGCCGGAAACCCGACAGGCGCTCCCGGAACCCCTCGTGGGCCGGATCCACGAACAGGCCGAGGACGTGCGCATCCTCGCCGCGGTGGCGGGCCGAGAGCTCCACCGCGGGCACCGCGACCAGCCCCGCCCGCGCGCACGCCTCCTCGAAACCGGCGATTCCCTGGAGCGTGTCGTGGTCGGAGAGAGCCAGGACCGAGAGGCCGGCCGAGACCGCCTTCCCGGCGAGCTGCGCGGGCGTGTCGCGCCCGTCGCTCCAGGTCGAGTGGCTGTGCAGGTCCGCTCCGCCGAACATCGTCCGGATATCCTACCTCCCGTGAGAAGGACGACCTCGTGGATGGCCTGCGCCCTCCTGGGCCTGGCCTCGTGGGGCTGCTCCATCCACCAGCGCACGCGCACCGCCGTCGAGGCGGCCGGGAGGACCGAGCCGAGGTCCGTCTGCATCCTCTTCTTCGACGGGCTCCCCGACGACGTCTTCTCGACCCTCCTCGCCGGCGGCTCCCTCCCGAACCTCCGGAAGTTCGTGGTCGACCCCGGGCTCCGCGTCCAGACCGCCGTCGCCTCGGTCCCGAGCGAGACCTACCCGAACCTCGCCGCGATCCTGACGGGCCTCCTGCCGGGACACCACGGGATCCCGGCCAACGTCTGGCTGGACCGCCGCCTCCGCCGCCGGGAGGCCCACACAAACATCTTCCGGAGCTACGCGGCGGCCGATTTCCTGGCGCCCGAGGCCAGGACCATCTACGAGCGGCTTCCGCCCGACACCGTCGCCCTCTCCACGCCGATCTCACGCGGGGCCGCCGTCACCGCCAAGAACGTCCCCGCGATCCTGGCGTCGTACCTCAGGAACGACTGGGCGTTCCTCGACCGGAAGACCCTCGACGACGTCGGGGACGCCTACGCGGGCGCCCTGGACGCCGGGCGCCTTCCCTCCGTCGTCTTCGGGCACCTCATCGGGACCGACGAGGTCGCCCACGACTACGGACCGGACAGCCAGGAGTTCCGGGAGACGATGGAGTCGGTCGACCGGGCCTTCGGCCGGCTGATGCGGCGGCTCGCCCGCCGGAAGGCCGACGACCGCATCCTGTTCGTCGTGGTCGGCGACCACGGCAATTCCGCCTACCAGACCCCCGTCGAGATCGAGGAGCTCGTCCACCGGGCGCTCTTCTCGCATCCGGCCGAGTCCGACTGCCGCGAGGACGGCTGCGTCGTCGTCCCCGTCGCGAAGGGGAAGGAAGGCTCCTACGACATCGGCGACGCCGAGATCGCCGTGGGCGCCTACCGCGGCGCCATGATCTGGCTTCCGGGAGGCCGCCCGCCCGAGGATCTCCCCACCGTCTTCCGGACCACCCGGAAGAAGAGGCCTCCCCAGGCCGGTCCGCCGAGACCCCGCCCTCCGATGCCGAACCGCTACGGCTTCGCCGCGGCCCTGGCGCGCCGCCAGGAGATCCGGCTCGTCGTCACCAGGGGGGAGCGGGCGGGCGACGTCCACGTCTACGGGCCGGCCGGCGAGTCGCTCATCGTCACCGAGGCGCAGATCTCGGGTCCGGACCTCTACTCGTACAGGGTCGTGGACGGCACGGACCCCCTGGGCTACACGGAGATCTCCGAGATCCGGCAGAGGCTCGAGACCCCGCAGGACGGCGACTGGTGGCTCCATGCGACCGCCCGGAGCGGAGCTCCCGACCTCGTCGTCCAGCTCTCGGAGTTCTTCGACTCGCCCCGGTCGCCGGACGTCTACATCACGCCCGCGCCCGGATACGGGTTCAAGTTCGATCGGAGCGCGGGCCACGGGTCGCTGGCGCGCCGGGAGCTGGTCGTCCCCCTCGTCTTCGCCGGACCCGGGGTTCCTCGCGGCAATCTCGAGGCTGCCCGTACCGTCGACGTGGCGCCGACGATCCTCCGCTATCTCGGGGTTCCGTTCGATCCGGAGGACATGGACGGCACCGACCTCTCCATCGAGCACCCGGAGGCTTCGCCGGGTCGTAAGATCCGTCCATGAACTCCCCGACCGAGGACCTCAAGAACCTCGCCAACACCGAGACCCACGACCCGCGCATCGACGCGCTCGCCCACCACGTCCGCGCGATGATCGAGATCCTCGGTCTCGACCCCGCGTCCGACCCCAACCTCGTCGACACCGACCGGCGGGTCGCCAAGATGTACCTCGACATCTTCTCGGGCCTGGACGACGGAAACCGCCCGAAGCTGACGACCTTTCCGAACGATGAACGGTACACGGCGATGGTGATGGAGAAGGAGATCCCCTTCTACTCGATGTGCTCCCATCACTTCGTCCCCTTTTACGGCCACGGTCACATCGCGTACATCCCCAACGAGAAGATCGTGGGGCTCTCCAAGCTCCCCCGGCTCCTGGAGTTCTTCGCCCGGCGGCCGCAGCTCCAGGAGCGCCTCACCGAGCAGGTGGCCCGGGTCCTGGAGGAGGAGCTGAAGCCCCTCGGAGTCATGGTCGTCATCGAGGCCAGGCACCTCTGCGTCGAGATGCGCGGCGTCAAGAAGCCCGGGGCGATCACCGTCACCTCGGCGATCCGGGGGATCTTCATGCAGAAGGCCGTCCGCGAGGAGTTCCTCGACCTCCTGCGCCGCCGGGGCTGACCCCCGGACGGAAGGCGGCGGCCTACCGGATCCAGCCCGGGTAGGCGGCCGCTTTCCGCGCTTCCTCGGCCAGGCGGCCCTGCTGCCGCCCCACCTCGTCGAGCTTGGACTGGGATTTCGCGACCGCCTCGTTGAGGCGGTGCAGACGGACCTGCCAGGCTGGCCTTCCCGTCCCGGGCGACCGCTCCCACGAGTCCCGGGCCGACACCGCCCCGGCCAGGTCCGACTCGGCGCGGGAGGCTCGTGCGAGCAGAGGCGCCGCGCGCTTTCTCCACCAGGCCTCTCCGTGGCCGTTGCGGTCGACGGCGCCGGCCGGCCCCGCGTCCTTCGGCCGCTCCCCGGCGGGGGCGGGCCCGGCCGCGGCCGTTCCGGTCCCCGACGAGGAGGCGAGAGTCCGCTCGGCCTCCTGCCTCGTGATCTTCAGCTTCCGGGACTCCTCGGCCGGCGGCGGCGCCTTCTTCAGGACCGCGGTGCTGGGCTCGACCGAGGGAGTCCGGGGCGGGGCATTCGCCTCAGCGGTCTTCGTCTCGTCCACCTCGGCCACCCGGAACGACACGAGCTGCCCCCCCACCAGGAGCCGCCCGACGAGCCGGTCCCCCTTCCGGTCGGGAGGGGCCGACAGCGTCGTCACCGACCCGTCGGCGCCGACGACGAGATAGCGCTCGTCCGCGGCAAAGGCGGAACGGGCCGCCCCGAAAAGGGAAAGGCCGGACAGGACTCCGAAGACGAAGATCCCGGCCGGCCGGACTTTCATCGGACAGGTTCCTAGGCCGCGGCGCCCGGCTTCTTCTTCCCGATCAGCTCGTCGAAGATCGCCCTGGACGACTCCTTCAGCTCGTCGTGGAGCGACTGGCCGTGAGAGTCCATCGTCACCAGGCAAGGGAAGTCCTTCACCTCCAGGATCCACATCGCCTCCGGAACGCCGATCTCCTCGAGGTGGCGGACCCCCTGGACCCGCACGATCTTCCGGGCCAGCACCTGGGCGGCCCCTCCGACGGCGTGGAGGTAGACGGCCCCGTGCTTCCTCAGCGCGGCGAGGGTCTTCGCCCCCATCCCTCCTTTCCCGATGATCGCGCCGAACCCGTAGTGGGCGATGACGCTGGCCTCGTAGGGCTCCTCGCGGATGGAGGTCGTCGGGCCGGCTGCCAGGATCGACCACCCGTCCTTCTCCTTCCTCACGACCGGGCCGCAGTGATAGAGGCAGCCGCCCTTCAGCGAGAGGTCGGGATATTCGGGCCATCCTTTCACCCACAGCTTGTGGAGGGCGTCGCGGCCGGTCACGATCGTCCCGCTGATCTCGACCGCGTCCCCCTTGTGGAGGGCGCGCACGGACTCGGGCGTGAGGGGCGTCGTCAGCTTCGTCACGGCACTCATCTCTTCACCCTTTCCTTCTACTGCGAGTAGACGGCCTTCCCGGACGGGAGGACGTCGACGCCGGCCCGCCGGGTCGCCCAGCACATGTAGCTCACGGAGACGAAATAGCTCGCCGGAAGGCGCGCCAGGTAGGAGCCCTTGACCCCCAGAAGCGTCGTCTTCCCGCCGTATCCCATCGGGCCGATCCCGAGGAGGTTCCCCTTCTCCAGGAGCTCGGCTTCCATCGCCGCGATCGCCGGTTCGGCGTTCGCGTCGTCCAGCTTCCGGAAGAGCTGCCGCTTGGCCTCGTTGTAGCCGTTCGCCCGGTCGCCGCCGAAGCAGAACCCGATGACTCCCGGGGCGCACCCCTTTCCCTGGGCGTTGAAGATCGCCTCCAGGACGACTTTCTTCACTCCCTCCAGGTCGCGGTCCGCGCCGAGGTCGACGTTCGGCAGCGCCGACTGCGAGCCGACGTTCTCGCAGCCTCCGCCCTTGAGGATCAGGTGGGCCGAGAGAGTCTTCCCCTTCCCCTCGTGGACGTGCACGATCGGCATCCCGCGCCCCGCCCCGTCGCCGGGGTTCTTGTTCGTGAGGGAGTCGACAGAGTTTGGCCGGAGGTAGCCCGCCTTCGTGGCCGCGCGGGTCGCGGCGACGGCCGCCCGCTCGATCGCTCCGAGGGAGGCTCCACGCGGAACGGCCACCTCGAAGAACGGCATCCCCGTGTCCTGGCAGATCGGGCGCGAGTCCTCCCGGGCGAGGCGCGTGTTCTCGATCAGGACGTCGAAGGTGTCGCGAGCCACCGACCCGGACTCCTCCCTCTCGCGCGCCTTCTCGAGCGCGGCCAGGACGTCGGGCGGAATCGCGGTGGCGGCGCGGCGGAACAGCTCCGTGAAGACGGCCGTCAGGGCCCGCTCGCCGAACGGGTCCGCGGTGGGTGTCGCCGGCGCCGGCTTCCCCGGAGCCGCCTTCTTCGCAACGGGCTTCGCCTTCGGGGCCGGACGCGCCGCGGCCCTGGCCGCGGGCTTCTTCTTGGCGCTCTGGCGGGGCTTTCCGGCAGCCGCTTTCACGGGCTTCTTCGACTTGACCATTCCTGTCCCTCCCGGCCGGAAAGGATAGCGCCATCCGTCCGGCCTGGAGAAACAATCCCCAGAAATCCAACCTGGGTCTCGATCACAAAGTGATCGAACCCCGGAAAGGAAGCGATGCAGGCCGGAACCGCCGTCACTGAAGGAGCAGGTCCAGCGCCCCTCAGTACCCCCGCCTCACCTTGTCCACGAGCAGGTCGGCGACGTGACGGGTCGCGACCGGGCTCCCCTTCTTGTCGAGGCCGCCTCGGATCTGCATCACGCAGCCGGGGCAGTCCATCGCGACGGTCCCGGCTCCGGTCTTCTGGATGTTCGAGAGCTTCCGCTCGAGGATCGGGGCCGAGATCTCGGGGAACTTCACGGAGTACGACCCACCCATGCCGCAACAGGTGTCCGACTCGGCCATCTCCGTGACCGTGTAGCCCGCCTTCGCGAGCAGCTCGCGCGGCTCGCGCGAGACGTGGAGCGTCCGCTTCAGGTGGCACGAGTCGTGGTACGTCAGCCCGGAGAGCGACTTCCCCGCTTCGACCGTCAGACGGCCCTCCGCCACCAGCTTCGTCACGTAGGACGAGAAGTCGACCACCTTGTCCGCCAGCTTCTGGGCCGCGGGAAGCCACTCGGCCAGCCCCTCGCTCTTCAGCGCCGCCGTGAACTCGTGCCTCAGCGCCGCCGTGCAGGTCGGGCAGGCAGAGAGGATCGCCTCCGCGTCGACCCCCTCGAACGCCTGGATGTTGTCGATGGCGTTCTGGGCGGCGACGTCATACGCCCCCGAGTAGCGCGCCGGGGCGCCGCAGCAGGTCTGCTTCTCGGGGAAGACGACCTCGACCCCGGCCCGGTTCAACACCTCGACGACCGAGCGCCCGGTTCCCGGATAGGCGAAGTCGATGAGGCAGCCGGCGTAGAAGGCGACCTTCCGGTCCCCCTTCGGCTGCTGGATCGCCCTGATCTCGTCGCGGAATGGCTTGTCGGCGATCGCCGGCAAGCTCCGGAAGTCGGCGAGGCCGGAAAGGAACATCGGGAGGTGCCGGATGAAGCCGTCCTTCTCGAACGGTTTCTGGGCGAGCGAGGCGGCCCGGAGGACCGAGTGGAAGAGGCGCCGGTCGTTGACTACCCTGAAGATGGACTTCTGGACGAACGACTGTCCCTGCTCCTTCACCTGCCGGCGGCGCACCTCGACGATCAGCCCGGGGATGTCGATCTTCCCCGGACAGACCTCGACGCAGCTCCCGCACTGGATGCAGAGCCCCTGGATCTCCTTCGACCGCTCCATCGCACCCGTCCAGGCGGTCAGGATCGTCCCGATTCCGCCGGTGTAGACGTCCCCGAAAACGTGGCCGCCGACGAGACGGTAGACCGGGCAGACGTTGAGGCAGGAGGCACAGCGGATGCACTGGAGCGCTTCCTTGAAGACCGGGTCCCTGGCCATCTCCGTCCGGCGGTGGTCCATCAGGACGATGTGGAGCTCCTTCGGCGAGCCGTCCACGTTCGGCGCGGCGCCCGTGATGATCGAGACGTAGCTCGTCAGCAGCTGGCTCGTGGCGCTCCGGGGAAGGGCCTTCAGGATCGGGGCGATGTCCTTGAACAGGGGGACCAGCTTCTCGAGGCCGACGATCGCCACGTGGATCCTCGGCAGGGTCGTCACCAGCCTGGCGTTCCCCTCGTTCGTGATGATGACGAGGCTCCCCGTCTCCGCGACGGCGATGTTCGCCCCCGAGATCCCCATGTCGGCCTCCAGGAACCGCTCCCGGAGCTCGCGGCGGGCCACCTTCACGAGCTTGGGGATGTCGTTCTCCAGCCGCTCGTTGACCTCCTTGCTGAAGATCTCGGCCACCTGCTCCTTGGTGAGGTGGATCGCGGGCATCACCATGTGCGACGGCTTCTGTCCCGCGAGCTGGATGATCCATTCGCCGAGGTCGGTCTCCTTCGTCTGGATCCCCGCGGCCTCGAGCGCCTTGTTGAGGTGGATCTCCTCGGAGGCCATCGACTTCGACTTGACGACCTTCGTCACGCCCTTCGCCTTCGCGAGGTCGAGGATGTAGTTCCGGACCTTCTCGGGGCTGTCGGCGACGAAGACCTTGGCGCCGCGCTTCTCGGCCTCTTCCTTGAACCGGGCGGTGAGCTCGGGGAACCTCCCGGCCGCGCCGCCCTTCACCTCGGCGATCTGCGCCCGCACCGCCTCGAAGTCGACCCCCTCGTACGCCTTCGCGCGGCTCGTCCGGTACGCCTCGGAGAAGCGGGTCAGGGCCCCGCCCAGGTTCGAGTTCTCGAGGGCCTGCGTGATCTCCTGGTGGAAGGTGTCGGTCATGACGGCCTCCTCTCCGCGGGCTTCTCCGCGGGATCGCCGTCGACCGCCAGGACGACGAGCCGGACCGGGCCGTGGACGCCGATCGTCAGGACCCGCTCGATGTCCGCCGTCCTGCTGGGCCCGGTGATGAAGGCGATGTACCGGGAGCTCTCCGGGGTGAGGCTCGGAAGGAGTGCCTGGAGGTCCGGGACAATCCGGCCGGTCCGGAGAAGCGCCACGTGGATCTCCGGCAGCGTCGACGCGAGCCGGAGCTTCACGTCGGAAGCGTCCTGCACCAGCGTCCCGGTGTCCGCCAGCCCCCACTCGACGGCGCTGATCCCGACCTTCGCCTCCGCCGCCTTCTCCTTCGTCACGTCAACGGTCAGTCCCGGGATCTTCCCGGCGAACGACCCCGGGTCGATGCCCGGGAACTCCGGCGCCGCCGACCACACCGCCCGCTTCCCGGGCTGGTCGGCGACCCCCTCGCGAACGAGGAAATCGGAGAGAAAACGGGACGCCTCGGATCCGTTCGCGAAGCGATGAACCTCGGCGCTCACCGCCTCGGCCCGAGACTTGAAACTCTCGAACATGCACGCCTCCCGGAGCAACGATGCCGTCGGCAGTTTCGCAGCACCTCGCCCGGGAGGATCAGGCTCATCTGATCCCCTTTGCCTGATTCAAACGAATCAGCCGATCAGGCCGAAGACGAGCCTCACTGGACCCATGGATGCCGCTGGCGAGCGTTTGCTCGATGTCGGCGGTCCTCCTCGGGCCATCGAAGGCCGGCTGTCCCCGGCACGTCGTCCCCTGCCGGTAGACGATCTCGACCCCTTCCCGCCGGATGAGCCGGATCCCGGCGAGCCCTGCCTCCGGGTAGGACACGTCGGCGAGGCAGTTCTCGTGGAAGACGGTGACCGCCTCGGGCCCCTCGGATTCCGGGACCGGCTTCATCCGTCGACCTCCCGTTTTCGCGACTGCGTCTCCTCGTGCCCGAGTCCTGGCCCTTCCGGGAGGGTCCAGAGGGTCCGAAGAGCCGGGTTGGGCTTCCGGATTTCCCTTGAATTCGATCCCGGGCGGGAAGAGAATTCCCAGAAATTGGAGCTTGATTCATCAAGAGCGCTGCGGCCTCGGAGAAGGAACGAGAACGTGACGCCGATATCATTACTGAGATCCTGAAGGAGAACGGAGGTAGGAAGGATGGCTACTCGTATGAAGAAGCGGACTCTCGCGTTGATGGCCCTGGCGACCGTGGCGGTGCTACTCGTCCCGGCCGTTGCCCAGGCGCAGGCGATCATCAAGGTGAGTGACACGGTCAACATCAAGTTCGGGATGCAGATCCAGGCCTGGGCGGACTTCAACCAGGACACGGCGTCGGCCGGGTACATCGACAACCTCTTCATCCGCCGGGTGCGGTTC
>CAIMWE010000002.1 GCA_903845115.1 uncultured Acidobacteriota bacterium
CCCGAACCTCTCTCACCCGGACCGCCTGCACCTCGCCTGTCTTCCGTCCCATGAGCCGTCCTCCTCGGCATACTGCCGCCGCTCAGGAGGCTAGCTCGCCGAGGCAGTCGTTTTCATGCACGCTTGCCGAAGGGACACGATTCACAGGGGTTATCGGCCCGGCTGCATCGGCCGGATCGCCGAACTTCATGCGAGGTACTACCACTCCCTCGTCGGGTTCGGCCTCTTCTTCGAGAGCAAGGTCGCCCGCGAGCTCTCGGAGTTCTGCGAGCTGTACGCGGAGGACCGCGACGGACTCTGGCTCGCGGTGGAGAGCGGGGGAGTTGAAGGGTCGATCGCAGTAGACGGTTCCCATGCCGGGAGCGACGGCGCCCACCTGCGTTGGTTCATTGCCTCGGACGCGGTGCGGGGGACGGGCGCGGGGACGGAGCTGCTCGGCGCGGCGATGACCTTCTGCCGGTCCCGCCGGTACGAACGGGTGTATCTCTGGACCTTCGAGGGCCTGGATGTGGCGAGGCACCTGTACGAGAAGGCGGGCTTCCGCCTGGTCGAGCAGCGGGCCGGCACGCAGTGGGGATCGGCGGTGAACGAGCAGCGCTTCGAGTGGCGGGAGTGACGTGGAGGCCGGGAGGGCGATTGCGGTATCGGAACTGTCGAGGCTACGCTCGGGCATGATGACCGCCCGTTCGAGCCTCTCCGTCCCCTCCGCGCTCCGGAATTTCCTGGCCCTTCTCGCCGGCATCGCCCTCTCCGCGATCGCTCCGGGAGGTGGAGCGACCGCCGCTCCGCCCCCGGCGGCTGCGCCCGCCGACCCCCGCTTCGACGCCGAGCTGACCGGATACGCGTACCCGTTCGCCGTCCGCTTCTTCGAGTTCAGCTCCCAGAACCAGGCGCTGAAGATGGCCTACATGGACGTCGCGGCGGAAAAGCCGAACGGCCACACGGTCATCCTCCTGCACGGGAAGAACTTCGCGGCGTCCTACTGGGAGCCGACGATCCGGCTCCTCACCGCTCGCGGGTACCGGGTCATCGCCCCCGACCAGGTCGGGTTCGGCAAGTCGAGCAAGCCGGGCGCCTACCAGTTCAGCTTCCAGGCCCTGGCCGAGAACACGAACGCCCTCCTCGACTTCGCCGGAGTGGGGCCGGTGAGCGTGGTCGGCCACTCGATGGGGGGAATGCTCGCGGCGCGCTTCGCGCTCCTCCACCCGTCGCGCGTGGAGAAGCTCGTGCTGGTGAACCCCATCGGGCTCGAGGACTGGAAGACGGTGGTGCCGTACCGGTCGATCGACGCGTGGTACGCCCAGGAGCTGAAGGCGACGGCCGACACGGTGCGGGAGTACCAGAAGGTCAGCTACTACGACGGGCAGTGGAAACCGGAATACGAGCGGCTGATCGAGGCCTCCGCGGGGGTGACGCGACACCCCGACTACCCGAAGGCCGCCTGGTGCTCGGCGCTCACCTACGACATGATCTTCACCCAGCCGGTGGTGTACGAGTTCCCGCTCCTGAAGGTCCCGACGCTGCTCGTCATCGGCCAGCGGGACCGGACCGCGCTCGGCCGCGCGTGGGCGCCGAAGGCGGCCGCCGCCGCCCTCGGCGATTACCCGGTACTCGGAAGGAAGGCGGCGGCCGCGATCCCCGGCGCGAGGCTGGTCGAGATCCCGGGGGTGGGACACCTGCCGCAGGTGGAGGCGTTTTCGGCCTACTCGGAGGCACTCGCCGGGTTCCTGCCGTAGCGCTTCCTCCCGGGACGCCGATCAGGTGCCGAACAGGGGCTTGGCGGAGAGGGCGCCGGAGGGCGTCCGGTCGCCCGTCACGGTCCTGCGGTGGTAGTCGATCTGTCCCAGGTGATACGCCAGGTGGCAGCTCGTCTGGAGGAGCCAGAGACCCGTCTCGATCGGCTTGACGTTGGGCGGGAGGAAGAACGGCTCCTTCAGCCTCGCGGGATCCAGGGCCAGGAGCGTTCGCGCGACTTCCGCGGAAGCCTGCTCGATGCCGGCCTGGAGCTGCGCCCGCGAGATCCCCCTGGCGGCGAACTCGGCGTCGCGGTCCCTGACGTAGCCGGTCCCGCCGAGCTGCGCGCCGATGAAGTGCCTGAGGTTGCCGACGAGGTGGAGGGCGAGGTTGCCGCCGGAATTCGGGCACCCGGGGACCTCTCGCCAGAGAAGGCCGTCGTCGGGGTAGAGGCCGACCTCCACCCGGAGCGCGTCGATGTCCCGGACGAAGAGGGTTCGCAGGTGTTCGAGCATCGGGGAATCGTAGCGCGCCCTCGCCGTTGCCGGGGGGCGATGCGATCGGAAGTGTTCTGCCACGAGCGGTCCCCGCTTCCTACTTCGACCCCGCCGCCGCCTCCAGCGACGCCTTCCTCACCGCCGCGAACTCGTCGGCGGGCTTCCATTCGGGCGTGGCGGCCGAGCTGGCGATTCGGAGCGTCACGTGGAAGGCGAGGCGGGCGTCGTCGATGGCGCCCGAGAGGTCCCAGCTGTCGTGGTACTCGTCGGACGGCTGGTGGTAGTTCTTCCGGCCGAACTCCCGGGCGGCTTTCTTCGTCTCCTCGGGGTTGACGACGAAGTCGGAGCCGCCGCCGAGGTAGACGGCCGGGACGCCAACCTTCGCGAAGCTGAACTGGTCGGAGCGGTAGTACCCCCCCGACTCGGGGTGCCGGTCGGCGGCGACAGAACGTCCCTGCATCGCGGCGACGGCCAGGATGTCGGCGTCGATGGTCGTCCGGCCGAAGCCGCTGACGGAGAGGTCGGTCGTCTTCCCGAAGACGTTGATGGAGTCGACGTTGACGCAGGCTGCGAGCTTCGCGACGGGGACGGGAGGGCGGGCCGCCAGCGCGAGCGAACCGAGCATCCCCTGCTCCTCGGCGGCCACGGCGGCGAAGTAGACCGAGCGAGCCGGAGGCGCCCGGAGCGAGGCCGTCGCGCGGGCCACCTCGAGGAGCTCCGCGACGCCCGAGGCGTTGTCGACCGCGCCGTTGTAGATGGCGTCCTCCCCGGGCCCGGCGTCCGCCTTCATCCCCAGGTGGTCGTGGTGGGAGGTGAAGACGACCGCCTCGCCGGCGTGGGCCGGGTCGCCACCCGCGACCTTCCCGATGACGTTCGCGGTGCGGGTCTTCCTGACCTCGCTCCGGATCGCGACCGAGACGGTGACGCCCAGCGGGACGGGGCGGAAGTCGCGCTGTTTCGCCTTTCGGAGGAGTTCGTCGAGGTCGAAGCCGCCGAGCTTCGCGAGACGCTTCGAGGCCTCCTCGGTCGTCCAGGCCTTCAGCGGGAGGGCGCCCTCCGGCTCCTCCACCAGCGTAAAGCGCTCGCCGTCCCACGAGTTGCGGACGACGGACCAGCCGTACCCGGCCGACTCGGGCGTGTGGATGATCACCGCGCCGATCGCTCCCATCCGGGCCGCCTGCTCGTACTTGTAGGTCCAGCGTCCGTAGTAGAGGCGGGTCTTGCCGGCGAAGAGGGCCGGGTCGTCGTCCGGGTCGTTGTTCATGACGAGGAGGACCTTCCCCTTCACGTCGACCCCTTTGAAGTCGTCCCAGGCGTACTCGGGCGCGACGATCCCGTAGCCGACGAAGACGACCGGCACGTCCTTCAGCTTCACTTCGGGCAGCGGCAGGCCGGCGAAGGCCATCGATTCGTCCAGCTGCCGGAAGGCGACGGTCCCCCCGGCTCCCGAGAAGGTGAGCGGGCTCTCGACGCGGCTGCGGACGCCGATGATCTCGACCGGCTGGAAGTACGAGCCGCCCGGGGCGCCCGGCAGGAGACCGGCGGCCTCCATCTGGGCGGCGATGTAGGCCTGGGCCAGCCTGTCGCCGCGGCTCGCCGGGGCGCGCCCCTCGAGGAGGTCGCTGGCGAGGAACTTCACGTGCGCGCGGATCGCGTCGGGCAGGATCCGCGCGGCCGCGGCCCGTTCCGCGGCGGTAGGGACGTGCTCCGCGACCGGGGCCGGCGCTGCGGCGGGAGCGGCGGCGGGCGGGGGAGCCCCGCCGGCGGCCGACGCCGACAGGGCGAGCGCGAGGACGGAGACCGTCCGGAAGAGCCCGGGATGAGAGAACGTCACGTCAGTCGCCCTTCTTCTTCCCCATGTCGGGCGGGACGGGGACCGCGGGCTCCCGGCTGACCCGCTCGGCCAGCTCCTTCATCAGGACCTCGACCCCCTTTTCCAGGCAGGGGTCCTGGCCGGCCATGATCGCCTCCGGGAGGTCGACCACCTCGATGTCGGGGGTCACCCCCTCGTTCTCGATGACCCACTTCCCGTCCCCGTCGTAGATCCGGAAGGTCGGGACGAGGATCGCCCCGCCGTCGACGAGGGAGGGGTTCCCCGAGAGGCCGATCAGCCCGCCCCAGGTGCGCGTGCCGATCAGCTTGCCGAGGCCGTTCTTCCGGAAGAAGTAGGGGAGGGCGTCGCCGCCGGACGACGAGTGGCCGTTCGTCAGCATCGCCTTGGGCCCGTCGTGCGCGAAGCCGGGCGTGCGCATGCTGGAGACGCCGCGCCGCGCCCACCTGGCGAGGGTCGTCCGGGAGAAGTACTCGATCATCCGGTCGGGGATGAAGCCGCCGCCGTTGTAGCGGTCGTCCACGATGAGCGCCGGCTTCGAGGCCTGCGAGTAGAAGAGCTTCTGGAGCATCCGGTTGCCGGCCCGCTCGGTGTCGGGGAGGTGGATGTAGCCGACCTTGCCGCCCGAGAGCCCGTCGGCCAGCGCCATCCGGGACTTCACCCAGTCGAGGTAGAAGAGGTTCAGCTCGCTGGCGACGGGGCGGACGGTCACGGCGCGGGCGCCCTTCCCCGAGGCGTCGCTGCCCACGAGGAGCGAGACCTGCTGCCCCGCGCGGTTCTCGAGGAGCCGGTAGGGGTTGTCCTCGGTCTTCAGGTCGATCCCGTCGACGGCCAGGAGGAGATCTCCCTCCTTCACGTTGACGCCCGGCTCCGTGAGCGGGGAGCGCCACGCGTCGTCCCAGTTCTCGCCCTCGTAGATCTTCGTGATCCGGTAGCGGCCGGAGGAGTCGGCCGACAGGGCGCAGCCGAGAAGGCCTCCCGCGACGCGGTCGACCTTCGGCTCGTCGCCGGCCTCGACGTAGGTGTGGCCCGACTCCAGCTCGCCGACCATCTCGCCGAAGAGGAAGTCGAGGTCGCTCCGGTGGGAGAGGAACGGGACGAGGGCTCCGTAGCGGCTCTTCATCGCCGGCCAGTCGACACCGTGCATCTTCGGGTCGTAGAACCAGTCCCGGGTGATCCGCCAGCCGTCCTCGAACATCTGGGCCCACTCGGCCCGGGGCTCGACCTTCGTCTTCAGGCCGGAGAGGTCGAGCTTTCCGTCGCCCGTCTTCAGCCCGGCCTTCGCGTCGGCGATGGCCCACTCCTTCCCGGTCTTCAGAAGGAGCTTCTTGCCGTCGAGCGAGAGGTCGTAGCCTTCGACGCCGTCGAGGACCTTCTCCTCCTTCCGCTCCTTCAGGTCGTACCGGAAGAGGGCGCGCTCGGCCCCCTCGGCGCGGACGTAGAAGACCCCGTCGGCGGTGGCCGAGAGGCCGTCGAGGTCGCCCGCCTTCACACCCGGGAGGGCGACGGTCCGGGCGGTGAAGCCGGCCGCCTCGACGACGGTCGGCTCGGGGGCCTTCTTCTCGCCCTTGTCCGACGGCTTGTCGTCGGCCCTGGCCCCCTTCGGCTCGTCCTTCTTCTCTCCGGGCTCCTCGTCGCTCTTCGGCGGGAAGAGGGGGGAGGCCGCCGGATCGAGCGCGGCCGCGAAGACGCGGGTGGCCCGCGCGTAGAGGTAGTTGAACTCGAAGGCGCTGAAGGTGAGGTTGTAGTCGCGGCTGGAGAGGAAGAAGAGGTGCTTCCCGTCCTTGCCGAAGACCGGCTCGGAATCAGGGGCGAGGCCGTCGCCGAGGAGAACGCTCTGCTTCCGATCGAGGGAGTAGAGCGCGAGGCCGGGGACCCGGTTCGGATGGGCCTTTTCGTACGCGATCCAGCGCCCGTCGGGTGAGAAGCTGTAACCCGTCAGGTCGCCCTGGCCGTCGCGGTCGGCCTCGGTGACAGCGCCGGTCGCCACGTCGACGACCAGGAGGCGCCGCTTCTTGTCCGCGAAGGCGAGGCTCTTTCCGTCGGGGCTGAAGACCGGGGCGAACTTCCAGACGTCCCCGCCGGTGGTCAGGCGGCGCGGCGTGCCGCCGCCGTCCTGCTGCCGGATCCAGATCTCGTATTCGCCGGTCGCGTCGGAGAGGTAGACGACGCTCTTCCCGTCGGGAGACCAGGAGGCCGAGTGCTCGCGGATGCCAGGGGTCCGGGTCAGGTTCCGGGTGGGGCCTTCCTTCGCGGGGACCGAGTAGAGGTCCCCGCGTGCCTCGAAGAGGGCCCGGGCGCCCGAGGGGGAGAGGGTCGCACGGGCAATCCGGTCCCGGACGTCCACGAAGTGCGGGACGGCGGCGGCGAGGTCGGTGCCGAGCGTGATCGGGATCCGGGTGGCCCTCTCGGTGGCGAGGTCGAGGCGGTAGAGCGACCCGCCGTTCATGAAGACGATGGCGTCGCCGCCGAGCGAGGGCCAGAGGACGTCGAACTCGGAGAAGTGGGTGACCTGCCGCGTCTTCCGGGTCCTGGTGTCGTACGCGAAGACGTTCAGGGTCCGGTCGCGGTCCGAGGTGAAGTAGATCGTCTCCCCGTACCACATCGGGAAGTTGTCAGTCCCCTTCCAGTCGGTGATCCGCTCGGACTTCTTGGCGGTGAAGTCGTAGATCCAGACGTCCTGGGCCCGGCCGCCCACGGTCCGCTTCCAGGTCCGGAACTCGCGGTCGACGGGGCAATACGCGAGCTTCGTCCCGTCGGGCGAGAGCGAGGCGCTGCCCCCCTCCGGAAGGGGGAGCGGCGTCTCGAGGCCCCCCATGGGGTCGACCGTGTAGTAGCGCCCCATCCGCTCGCCGTGAGGGGTCCGGTTTCCTCGGAAGAGGACTTTCCCGTCGGGAGTCCAGCCCAGCACCCAGTAGTCCCAGCCGCCCCGCGGCGGCATCGCCCCGACGTCGTTGTAGAAGGTGAGCTGCCGGGGGGCTCCCCCCCACGAGGGCATCACCCAGATCTGCCGGGAGCCGCTGTACTCGGCGCTGAAAGCGATCCACTTCCCGTCGGGCGAGATCTTCGGGAAGAGCTCGAGGCCGGGGTGCGAGGTGAGGCGGAGGGCCGGCCCCCCCGAGACCGCGGCCCGCCAGAGGTCGCCGGCGTGGACGAAGACGACGAAGTCGCGGTGGATCGAGGGATAGCGAAGCAGCCGGGCGTCGGGCGGGCCCTGCTGGGCGGCGGCCGCGGAGGGGAGGAGCGAGAAGCCGAGGAAGAGGACCGGCGGGAGGAGTCTTCGCATCCCGCCGATTGTGGCGCAATCGGGATGATCGGATACGGCGTAACTTTTTCGGGCCAGGGTTGGTTGACTCCTCCCGGCCCGGATGCTACGTTTCCGACAGTTCGACAACGTGTTGTAGATATCGAGACCGGACGGGGCGCTCGGCCCGTCAGCATCTCTCTCCATTGGAGGATCAGATGAGTGTTCGCGCCGTCCCGCCCGCGCTGCAGCGGGTCCTCCTCGCCGGCCTCGGGCTGCTCCTGGCGCCCGCGGCTCCCGCTGCCGATCCGGCGGCTCAGCCGGGCGCGCCGGCCGCGTCTTTCCCCGCGATGACCTTCCCCGACGGCCGGATCTCCCTGATCGAGGCGATCCGGCTGACGCTCCTGCACGACCCGAACCTGAAGATCTCGGAGCAGCAGGCGGTCGCGGCGAAGGGGACGGCCCAGTCGGCATCGGGCCAGTTCGACCCACTGCTGGACGCGAACGCGTCGTACTCGCAGAACAAGACGGCGCTGACGGCTTCCCAGGTTCCCCAGCCCCCCGTGCCCGGCTACCCGAACGAGTCCGACGCGAAGAGCTCCGCGCTCGGTCTCTCCCTCGCGTTCCCGTTTCGGGACGGCGTGACGGTCGGGGCGGTCGGAAACGGCGGTTGGTCGAGCAACGTCCTGTCCGGCGGGGATCCCGAGATCGCCGCGGCGATCAGCGGCCCGGACATGTACAACGCCTCGGTCGGGTTCACGCTCGATGCGGCGCTCCTCCGGGGGCGCGGCTCCGACGCGACCGGGGCCGCCGAACGTTCGGCCCGGATCAACTGGGAGGCGAGCGAGCTCTCGTACCGGCACGCGGCCTCCGGAAGCGTCCTGACCACGATCTCGGCTTACTGGGGCCTCGTCGCCGCGCAGGAGCAGCTCGAGATCGCGCGGAAGGCCCTGGGGCTCTCCACGAAGACGGTGGAGGTCTCCCGGGCCCTGATCTCGGCGGACGAGATCCCGAGGGCCGAGCTCTCGCGGGTCCTGGCGAGCCAGGCGACGGATCAGAGCCAGGTCGCGGCGGCGGAGCGGGCGCTGTTCGAGGCGCGGGTCGCCCTGGCCCTCGCCATCGGGCTGTCGGTGGGAGCGGAAGCGAACGCCCCGCTGGCCGCCGACGCCTTCCCGCCGCCGCCCGAGAAGCCGGCGCTGGAGGCCTTGCGGCCGGCGGACCTGTCCGGGGTCGCCCTGGGACGCCGGCTCGACCGGAAGGCCGCTGCGAAGCTGAAGGAGTCCGGCGGGGTCCTGCTGACGTCGGCCAGGACCGGGCTCAGACCGAAGCTCGACTTTCACGGACAGGTCACGACGGGAACGGTGGCGGAGTCGAGCCTGTCGCGCGCCGGCTCCGGGTGGAAGTTCCCGCTCTACGCGGGCAACCTCGCGTTCGAGGCACCGTTCGGGAACAACGCGGCGCGGGGCCTCGTCGTCCAGAAGGAGGCGGCCCTGAGCCAGCAGACCATCAACCTGGAGGACCTGGAGCGGCAGATCAAGGCGAACGTCGTGCAGCTCTGCCGGTCGCTCGGGGAAGCGGCGGACCAGGTCGCCAGGGCCCAGGAAGCCACCGTGCTCTACGACAAGACCGTCTCGGACGAGAACGAGAAGTTCCGGAGCGGGCAGTCCACGCTCATCGACACGATCACGACGAGGCAGCTCGGGACGAGCGCGGACCTCGCGTACGCGGTCTCCCGCCAGGAGCTGGCGACGCTCCTGGCACAGCTCCGGTTCGAGACCGGGACCCTGGTGGACGAGAACGGCGGGAAGAACGTCGTTCGCAAGGAGACGCTCCAGACCCTTCCTCGCGCGGACGCGGTGAAGTGAGGCCCCACGTGATCGCGCCATGTGGTTCGAGGGAGGTCCGGCGGCTAGCGGGGGCCGCCGGGCTCGCGGCGGCGTTCGCCCTCCTGGTGCCGGGACCCGCCGTCCTGGCAGCCGCACCGGCGGCGACGACGGCGGCCGCCTCGACGGCGACGAAGATCGTGGCGATCCGCTCGGAAAGGGAGGGGAAGAACCAGGTCGTGCGGCTCGAGACCGACGGGCGGCCGGGAGGAACGGTCGAGAAGCGGGCGGCCCCTCTGCGCCTCGTCGTCTCGCTCCCCGGGCTTCGCAACGCGGTACCGGCCGGGATCTCGACGCTGGGCGGGCCGTTCGCCAAGAAGGTCGCCGTGGGGCGGGCCCCGCGAGGCGGGAGGGATGGCGTGCAGGTCGTGCTCTCCCTCTGGGCGCCCGCGGCGTTCGACATCCGGCGCGACGCGGCCGGCCTCTCGATCGTCCTGTCGGAAGAGGCGGGGGAGACGGTGGCGGCGGCCGGCGCCGAGACCGCGCGGGCTCCTTCTCCGGCAGCAATCGGGCCAAGGCTCTCGCTGGCCGAGGCGATCCGGCGAACGCTGGCGGTCTCCACGCAGCTCCGTCTGGCTCGCGAGGACTCCCGGGCGAGCCGAGGCAGCCTCCAGCAGGCGGCCGGCCAGTTCGACCCCTCGGTGACGATCGTCCCGGCGTTCCAGCGGGGCCTGAACGCGGTCCTGCAATCGGCCCCGGCTTCTAGCCGGGCCGTTTCCGGGACCGAGCTGCTCCCCCTCACGGACGAGGTGGACACGTTCACGATCGATCTGGCGCTTCCGTTCCGCTTCCGGAACGGGATGGTCGTCTCCCCGTTTCTCTCGACCCAGTCGTACCAGGACAGGACCGACAGCTGGATCCCGACCCGCTACCAGTCGGATGCCGGGCTCCGGATCGACTGGCCGCTCGGGAAGGGAGGCGGGACCGCCTCCGCGGGGGCCGCGGAGCACGCCGCGCGGCTGGAAGCCGACGCCTCCCTCCACCAGGTCGCCTTCACCGCCTCCGACAGCGTCCTGAACACCGTCCTCGCGTACTGGGCGCTCGTGGCGGCCGAGGAGCGTCTCGCCCTGCTCGAGCGCTCCTGCGACCAGCAGAGGAAGATCGAGCGGCTGTCCCAGGCTCTCGTCCAGGCCGACGAGATCTCCCGCTCCGAGCTGGACCGCATCCGCGCGAGGGTCGCGGACGCGGAGGCGGCGGCGGCCCAGGGCCGGCAGTCGCTGGTGGCGGCGCGGGTCGGCCTCGCGCGGTCGATGGGAACCGTGGTCGCCGACCTGGACGACGCCCCGCTCGCCTCCGACCCGCTTCCCCCCTTGCCGGCGACCGGCGAGATGGAGAAGTCCCCGGCCAGCCGGCTCTCGGCGCTCGCTGCCAGCCGGCGGGCGGACCTCCAGGCCGCCCGGAAGAGGCGGGAGGCCGCAGACGTCCTGCTGACCGCTGCCCGGATCGATCTCCGCCCCCGCGTCGACCTGTCGCTCCGGGCGGGATACGGGGGGGTGAGCGAGGATCCGACGAGGGGGGCCGCGAGCCCTGCCGGCATCTGGGACTCGTTCGGCGGCAGGTGGGCGGGACCGAATTTCGCCCTCAGCCTCCGCTTCCAGCTCCCCTTCGGCAACAACGCCTACAGGGGCCAGTGGGTCCAGGCTGGCTCGGCCCTGGAGCAGGCCGACCTCACGGCCCTGAACCTCTCCAGGACGGCCGGGAGCCAGACGGTGAAGCTCGCCGACTCCGTCCGGCGGAGCGTGGAAGAGGTCTCCGCGCGGGACGTCTCCGCCCAGGAGAACGACCGGACGGTGAGCGCGGCCTTCGAGCAGTACCGGGCGGGCGAGCTGAGCCTCGTCGACGCGATCGTCACGGAGAGGAACCAGACGCAGGCCGGCCTCGACCTCATCGCGTCGCGGCAGACCCTGGCCGCGCGAGTGGCGCAGCTCAGGTTCGAGACGGGATCGCTCGTGCCCTACGTGGTGAAGGGGGACGACGTGGCGTTCGGAGAGCCGTCGGCCGTCGGGCTCTCGTTCTCGGAGTGAACCGTGGACGCGAGCCGGCCGTATTCCCGCCGAGGTCCGGTTCGTGGGCGTTGACGGGTTGAAGGGACGAGATGGCTGACCTCTTCCGGAAGAAGGCGATCGACAAGCTCTCGTCGCCCGAGCAGCTCGACACGATGATGCAGGTGACCTCTCCGGGAGGCTGGATCGCGCTGGCCGGCCTCGGGGTCATCCTTCTGTTCGCCGTCGTCTGGAGCGTCGTGGGGTCGATCGGAATCCGGGTCGAGGGACAGGGGATCCTGATCCGAGGGGCCGAGGTCCTCGACATCACCTCCGCGGCGCAGGGGCGCGTGAAGGAGGTCAGGGTCCGGCCGGGCGACCGGATCAAGACGGGGCAAATCGTGGCCCGTCTGGAGCAGACGGAGCTCGAGATGCGGCTCGCGAACATGAAGGAACGGCTCGGCCAGATGGAGGTGCAGAAGACGGAGGTCGGGACCACCGGCCGGTCGCTCGTCGCCCAGTACGAGTCGCAGATCGCCGAGCTGAGGCAACGGGTGGTCACCCAGGAGAATCTGGTCGCGCGGGGGCTTCTCACCCGGGCGACGCTCCTCCGGACGAAGCAGGAGCTGGCCCAGATCGAGCAGAGCATCTCCTCGACCCGTCAGATGACCTCGGGAGAGCAGATCCGCGTGGACGACCTCCGCGGCCAGATCCAGGAGGCGGAGGCCAGGCTCGCGGCCTCGGTCGAGGTGAAGAGCCCGTTCGACGGCCGGGTCCTGGAGGTGGTCACGGCGGTCGGGAGTCTGATCGGTCCAGGGAGCCGGATCCTGACCCTCGAACCGCTCGACGCTCCCCTCCAGACCGTCGTGTACGTCCCGGCCGTCGAAGGGAAGAAGGTGCGGCCCGGCATGCAGGTGCGGGTCTCGCCGTCGACGGTGAAGGTGGAGGAATACGGATTCCTGGTGGGCACCGTCCAGTCGGTCTCGGAGTTCCCGGTGACGCCGGAGGGGCTGCGCCGCGTCCTCCGGAACGACCGGCTCGCCGAGCAGTGGATGGCGGCGAGCCCGCCGATCGAGGTGGTGGCGAGCCTGACGCCGGACGCCGCCACGAAGAGCGGCTACCGGTGGTCGTCCTCGAAGGGACCGCCGACGCAGATCCTGAGCGGAACGCTGGCGGCCGCCTCGGTCGTCGTCGAGAGGAAGTCGCCGATCTCGTACGTCCTTCCTGCGGTCAAGCGTTCCCTCGGCGTGAGCTGAGGGAGGGGTCAGGCCGTGCCCCTCGCGCCGGAACCCCCGAGCCCGGCGAAGGCTTCCCCCGCTCGGAGGGTCGACTCCCCGACGGTCCTGCAGATGGAGGCGGTCGAGTGCGGGGCCGCGGCGCTGGCGATGGTGCTCGGGTATCACGGGCGCATCGTCCCGCTCGAGGAGCTCCGAGCGGAGTGCGGCGTCTCCCGCGACGGAAGCAAGGCGAGCAACGTCCTGAAGGCGGCGAGGAAGTACGGTCTGGTCGCGAAGGGATTCAAGCACGAGGTCGAAGCCCTGTTCGACCTGCAGTTCCCGGTGATCCTGTTCTGGAACATGAACCACTTCGTCGTCCTGGACGGGTTCGGGAAGGGCGGAAAGGTCTTCCTGAAGGATCCGGCCGAGGGGCCGAGGACCGTCACGATGGAGGAGCTGGACGACTCCTTCTCGGGAATCGTCCTGACCTTCCAGCCCGGCCCGGAATTCAAGGAGGGCGGCCAGAAGCCGAGCATGGCCGCCGCCCTCCGGCGGCGCGTCGCCGGGTCGGAGACCGCCCTTCTCTTCGTCCTGCTCACCGGCCTGGCCCTGGTGCTTCCCGGCCTCGTCGTGCCGACCTTCACCCGCGTCTATCTCGACGAGGTCCTGATCGCCCAGCGGACGGCGCTTCTCCAGCCCCTCCTGATCGGCATGGGGGTGACGGCGGCCGTCCGGATGGCCCTGACGTGGCTGCAGGAGAGCTGCCTCCTCAGGCTGGAGACGAAGCTCGCGCTGACGACCTCGAGCGGATTCTTCGGCCACATCCTCCGGCTGCCAATCTCCTACTTTTCACAGCGCTACAGCGGCGAGATCGGCTCCCGCGTGATGGTCAACGACAAGGTGGCGCACCTGGTCTCGGGGAAGCTCGCCGCCACGGCCCTGGACTGCCTGCTGATCGTCTTCTACGCGGTCCTCATGGCCCTCTACGACTTCTGGATGACGCTCCTCGTGATCGGGATCGCGCTGCTGAACATCGTGGCGGTCAAGCTCGCCTCGCGGTCGCGGGTCGACGGGAGCCGCCGGCTCGCGATGGACTACGGGAAGCTGATGGGAACGGCCATGGGCGGCCTCCAGATGATCGAGACGCTCAAGGCGACGGGGAGGGAGGCGGAGTTCTTCGGAAGGTGGGCGGGGTACCAGGCGAAGGCCCTGAAGACGAAGCAGTCGCTCGGCCTCGTCGGGGAGCTGGTGTCGGCGGTCCCGCCCCTGGTCAACGCCCTGACGACCACCGTGGTCCTGCTCGTGGGAGGGATGAAGGTGATGAGCGGCCAGCTGACCGTCGGGATGCTGGTGGCCTACCAGTCCCTCGTGGCCAGCTTCACCCGTCCCCTGGGGGCGTTCGTCGCGTTCGGCGCATCCGTGCAGGAGCTGGAGGCCGACATGGGTAGGCTGGACGACGTGCTGCAGTACCCGATCGACGCGCTCTACCGGAGGGAGCCGGGCGGGGAGCCGCCGGCCGCCGGGCGCGTCAAGCTCGCCGGCCAGGTCGAGCTCAGGAACGTGACGTTCGGGTACAGCCCGCTGGAAGCGCCCCTGATCGAAAACTTCAGCCTCTCGGTGCAGCCCGGGCAACGGGTCGCCCTGGTGGGCACGAGCGGCAGCGGAAAGTCGACGGTCTCGAAGCTGGTGGCGGGCCTCTACGAGCCGTGGGAAGGGGAGGTGCTGTTCGACGGCATCCCGCGCACCCGGCTCCCCCAGAGCCTGATCGCGAATTCGGTCGGCTTCGTCGACCAGGACATCTTCCTGTTCAGCGGGACGCTCCGCGACAACTTGACGATGTGGGACTCCACCATCCCGATGACGGGAGTGACGCAGGCCTGCCGGGACGCCGAGATCGCGGAGGCGATCGAGACCCGGGAGAGGACCTACGACGCCGCGGTGGAGGAAGGAGGGGGGAACTGGAGCGGCGGGCAGCGCCAGCGGTTCGAGATCGCCCGCGCCCTCGCGCTGGAACCGGCGATCCTCGTGCTCGACGAGGCGACGAGCGCCCTGGACCCCTCGACCGAGGCGCTGATCGACGATGCGCTCCGGCGACGGGGCTGCACCTGCCTGATCGTGGCCCACCGCCTCAGCACGATCCGCGACGCCGACGAGATCCTCGTGATGGAGCGGGGGAAGATCGTGCAGCGGGGGACCCACGAGAAGATGAAGGACGAGCCGGGGCCGTACTCGGCCCTGATCGCGGAGCACTGACGTGAGCGCCCCCCCTCCCGGCCCCCGGCGCGAGGTCACGGCGACGATGGTCGTCGGGACGGGGCCGGTCCCCTCGGCGTACCGGCTCCGCGTCGTGGAGGCGCGGGACGCCGAGCTGGTCGGACGGAGCCACGAGGGCAAGGGCCGCTGCGTGATCGGCCGCGCCGACGACTGCGACTTCGTCGTCCTGGACAACCAGGTCTCCCGCCGCCACGCGGAGCTGGGGCCGGTGCCCGGGGGGTTCCTCCTCCGGGACCTCGGGAGCGCCAACGGCACGTGGGTCGGCGACCGCCGTGTGGAGGAGGCGCGCATCGACCACCTCGACCGCTTCCGGGTCGGCACGGTGGTGTTCGAGGTGCTGAGCGCCGACGACCTGGCGGGCGACGCGCTCGGGCTGGCCCGGACCACCTCGGTCCCGGTGAGGGAGATCCTCGAGGGGATCCGCGTGGCGCTGGAGCAGCCCGGGGCCGGAGGCCGGCTCGAGGACGAGGGGACGGAGGTCGTGGTCGCCGGGAACAGCCCGTTCCTCCTGAGCGACCCGGGACTCTCCTGGATCGTCGAGGCCGGGAGGGTCGACCTCTTCGCCGTCGGCGTGAAGGACGGGGCGCCGGCCGGAAGCCGGTCTCACTTCGTCAGCATCGAGGCGTCCGGCGCCTTCTTCGGGATGGACTTCGAGTCGCTCGGGATCGGCTCGGGGTTCCTGGCCTCGGGAAAGCCGGGAACCCGTCTCCGGAAGATCCCCGTCGCGCGGCTAGCGGAGATGGCCTCCGCCGGGCAGCACGTGGAACGGATCGCGTCCCTGCTGGAGGGCTGGACGTCGTCCCTGACCCGGGCGCTCGTCCGGGACGTCCCCCTCGGACCGTCGACGTACGTGGAGCTGGAGGAGCGGGGGGAGGCGGAGGTCGGTTTCCAGAAGCGGGCGCGGTGCCACAAGGGGTCCGGGTGGATCGAGCTCGAAGGAGGGGCGGGCCTCTTCATCAGCCTGACGGAAATCGGCGCGGCGCCGGGGAGGGTCCTGTTCCCGCTCACGCACGACGGCTGGATCGAGTCGACGCGCGACGGGCTGGTCCTGTCGACGTTCCCGGCGGTCGAGGCGGTCACGCGGCCCGACGTCTGGCAGGGCCTGCGGGTCTTCCACCGCGCCCTGTGCGAGTGCGAGTTCATCAACAAGAGGCTCGCGACCGTCGACGAGTTCAACAGGCTCCGGAGCAAGACCGAGCGGGCCGAGTCGGCCCGCGAGGAGGCCCTTCGCGAGATCGGAGGCGTCCTGGCGGGGCCGGGCGAGGCAGCGGGAGTCGAGGCGGACGCCGCGGACGCCGACCCCGTCTTCCTGGCTTGCCGGGCCGTCTGCCGCGACCTGGGGATGGAGGCGAGACGGCCGCCCGAGCCGAAGGCGGAGCTCGACTTCGAGGAGAGGCTCGAGGGGGTCGCGCTCGCGTCCCGTTGCAGGACACGGAAGGTCGCGCTGAAGGGTCGCTGGTGGCGGGAGGAGCACGGACCGATCCTCGGAAGAATCGAGGAGACGAAGGAGCCCGTGGCCCTCCTCCAGGTCGCGTCGAACGCCTACGACCAGGTCGACCCGCGGACTGGGAGCCGCACGAGGGTGACCGCCGAGGTGGCGGAGGCGCTGGACCCCTTCGGCTGGGTCCTCTACCGGCGCTTCAAGGACGGCACCTTGACCGCCAAGGACATCGCCCTCTTCGGCGCGCGCGGCGTGAAGGGCGACCTGTACGGACTCCTGGCGATGGGGATTGCCCTCGGGCTGGTCGGGGCCGCGACGCCCTATTTCACGGGCCAGATGTTCGACCGGGCGATCCTGAGGGCCGAGGACAGCCTTCTCCTCCAGTACGCGCTCGCGCTGCTGGCCTTCGCGGTCGCCGGGGCGGCGTTCAAGGTGACGGAGTCGATCGCGACGCTTCGCCTGCAGGGGAGGATGGACTACTCGGTCCAGGCGGCCCTGTGGGACCGGCTGCTCGACCTGCCGTCGAGCTTCTTCCGGAAGTACTCGGCGGGCGACCTCGCCGACCGCGCCGGGGGGATCGACGCCATCTGGCAGCTCCTCTCCGGAGCCGGCATCGGCGCGATCCTCGGGGCGCTCTCCTCGGTGTTCTACGTCGGCATGATGCTGGCCATCAGCGTCCCGCTCGCGCTGGTCGGTCTCCTCCTGACGGTCCTCTACGTGGGGGTCACGACCGGGGCGAACTTTCTCCAGCTCCGCGTGCAACGGGAGCAGCTGGCCATCCGGGGGAAGCTGGCGGGCCTCGTCCTGCAGCTCATCGAAGGGGTCGGAAAGCTCCGGGTCAGCGGAGCGGAGCACCATGGGTTCCGGGTCTGGGCCCGGGATTTCGCGGAGCAGCGGCGGACCGGCTTCCGGATCGGAAGGATCCAGAACCTGGTGTCGGTCTTCGGATCCGGGTACTCGATCTTCGCTTCGATGGCGATCTTCGCGGTGCTGACCGCTTCCCAGAGCGCCGCGGCCGGCGGCGGCCACGGCGGCCTGACCACCGGTTCGTTCATCACGTTCGCGGCCTCCTTCGGGGCCTTCCTCGGGGCCGTGCAGTCGCTGGCGGAGGCGTCGCTCAACCTCCTCGCCGTCGTCCCGATCTGGGAGCGGCTGACGCCGATCCTGGAGACGCCGCCCGAGGTGGACGACGCGAAGGCCTCGCCCAGCCGGCTGCGCGGGGAGATCGAGATCTCGCACCTCTGGTTCCGGTACACCGAGGACGGGCCGTACGTCCTCCGGGACCTTTCGCTGAAGATCCAGCCCGGGGAGTTCGTCGCCTTCGTCGGCCCCTCGGGCTGCGGGAAGTCGACGCTGTTGCGGCTGATGCTCGGGTTCGAGAAGCCGGAGAAGGGCTCCCTCTACTACGACGGGCAGGACCTCTCCGCCCTGGACGTCCGCCTCGTCCGGAAGCAGCTGGGGGTCGTCCTCCAGGACAGCAGCCTGCTCCCGGCAGACATCTACCGGAACATCGCCGGCACGAGCTCGCGAACCATCGACGAAGCCTGGGAGGCCGCCGAGGCCTGCGGCTTCGCCGACGACGTCCGCGAGATGCCGATGGGGATGCACACGTTCCTCTCCGAAGGCGGCGGCGGGCTGTCCGGCGGGCAGAGGCAGCGCCTGATGATCGCGCGGGCCATCGTCGACAAGCCGCGGATCCTCTTCCTCGACGAGGCGACGAGCGCGCTCGACAACCGGACGCAGGCGATCGTGACGGAGAGCATGAACCGGATGCGGGCCACCCGGATCTGCATCGCGCACCGTCTCTCGACGATCATCAAGGCCGACCGGATCCACTACCTCGAGGGAGGGGCGATCCAGGAGTCGGGGACCTTCGAGGAGCTGATGGCACGCCGGGGCCTCTTCCACGAGATGGCCAGCCGGCAGCAGGCCTGAAGCCCATGCCTCGCGACGGCTCTCCGCCAGGGAACGACGGGCGCCGCCGGGCCCTCCGGGCTGCCGGCGCCTGCGGGGAGGTGCTGGAGGAGCTGCTGGCCTATGGAACGCCGCTCATCCCGGCGGGGCGGGCGGCCCTCCTCGCGGAGATGTCGTTTCCCGACGAACCGCAGACGGAGGTCTGGAGCGGCTATGCCGAGGCGGCCGAGAGGGACGGGGCGATCCCGGTCCTCCGGCGGGTGCTGCCGCAGCTGAGCTATCCGATCAGGGCGGGCATCAGCGGAACCGAGGGCTATCGGGCGACGACCCTGCGGGGCCAGGCCCCCGAGCTGGACGCGGAGGCGACCGGCCTCCCGCTCCGCCGGCCGGAGGAGGTGACGCTTCGGGTCCACCCGACGCTGGTCGGGAGCGTGCCGATCCTCGTCGCGCCCGATCGGGGGGATTTCGAGTCGCTGGTGAGAGCGCTGAGCTCCAGGAACGAGCCGGTGGCGGTGCCCCCGTCGATGGGAGCGTGCCTGGTCCGGGGCCTCAACAACTGGGATCGGGTCCGGCGGTTCCGCGTCCGCTGGGAGGCCGAGAACCCGGGGAGAAGCTGGGACGATGGCTTCCGGGAGCTCGTCCCGAGGAAGGAGCTCTACCAGGACCGCTTCATCCTGCTCTCCACCGGACCCTACAGCGGCCTCCCCGCCGCGGAGACCGGGCTCGCCGAGGAGGAGTGGCTGGCGGCGTCTCTCTCGGTGAGGAGAGAGCACGAGATGACCCACTACTTCACGCTCCGCGTGGTCGGAAGCGCCCGGAACAACCTGGTCGACGAGCTGATCGCCGACTACGTGGGCCTGGTCCTGACGTTCGGGACCTACCGGGCCGACCTCGCCCTCCGCTTCTTCGGGCTGGAGGCGTACCCCGCTTGCCGTGCCGGATCGCGCCTCGAGATCTACCGCGGCAAGCCGCCCCTCTCCGACGAGGCTTTCTCCCTCGCGCGCCGCCTCGTCCATGACGCGGTCCGGAACCTGGCCCGCCTCGACGAGGCGCTCCGCTCCTCGCCGCCCGGGGGCCCCGCCCTCTCCCGTCTCGTGCTCGAGCTGGCGAGCCTCGGGCTGGAGGAGCTCGCCGGGAATCGTGAATTGCGACGACCTGGTCAAGAGCCTGAAACGGCGCTGAGCTCGAAGGGAACCGGCGGGTAGGACCCTTCAGCGGCCTCCGCGCTTCCCCCCCCCGGGCCCGTCTCAGGAGAGTTGCGACGGCCCGCATAGAATCGCACCAGCTCCGAGAACGTGCGAAAGCGATGGAAGACGAGTTCCCCGTAGCCGAAAGCGAGGCAGTTCGCTTCCTCCAGTCGCGAATCGCGCGATTCGCGAGGACATGCGGGCTCGCGGGACTCGTCCTGGCGGCCATCTGGATCTCTGCCGTCCTGGTCTTCGACCACTCGATCCGGAATCTCTCGGGGACCGGCTACCTTCTGCTCGTCGCGGGCAGCTGCGTTTTCTTCGGGGTGGCGCTGGCAACCAACCGGGTGGCTCCATCCCTTTCGTACGTTCAGAAGCTGGAGTCGGGCGGCCTTTTCCTCGCCTGTACCTGCTTCGCATCGGCCGGAGCCTTCTTCCAGCCCGACTCCAGACCGGAAGAGGTGGTCGGGACGGTCCTCTTCTTCACGGTCATGGCACGGTCGATCTACGTTCCGAGCCGTGGCCGAAGAACGTTCGCCTTGAGTTCCACGATCGCCCTCACCCACATCCTTCTTGCCCTCTGTTCCTATCCCAAGAGGCCGTTTCACTGGTCCGGTTCAGGGGGGGCTCTCCATCCCGGCGCGGAGCGCGTCTTCGAGCTCCTCACGATGACGGTCGGGTGGCTCTTCGTCATCTCCCTCGCGACGGCCGCCTCGAACGTGATCTACGGACTGAGGCGGAAGATCGGTCAAGCGCAGGAGTTCGGGCCCTACAAGCTCGTGAGGAAGATCGGCGAGGGAGGGATGGGAGAGGTCCACGAGGCGCAGCACGCCATGCTTCGCCGCCGGACGGCCCTCAAATTGCTGCTTCCGACCAAGGCAAGTGACGAGGACATCCGGCGTTTCGAAAGGGAGGTCCAGCTCTCCGCGCGTCTCTGTCATCCGAACACGATCACGATCTTCGATTACGGCCGGACGCGGGCGGGGGTCTTCTATTACGCGATGGAGCTTCTCGAAGGGGCCTCTCTTGCGCGCCTCGTCGACTTCGAGGGCCCGTTGCATCCGGGCCGGGCGGCGCGAATCCTCTACGGAGTCGCAGGAGCGCTGCACGAGGCGCACGGCCTCGGCTTGATCCACCGCGACATCAAGCCTGCCAACATCATGCTCTGCCGTCACGGAGGGGAGTTCGACGTCCCGAAGCTCGTCGACTTCGGACTCGTGAAATCGATCCGCATAGCCGCCGCCAAACCGCTCAACACCGAGCCCGACGTGATGCTCGGCACCCCCTACTACATGTCACCCGAAGCGATCCTGCAGCCAGAGCAGGTCGATGGGAGAAGTGACCTCTACTCCCTCGGTGCCGTGGCGTTCTTTCTGGTGACCGGGACGCACGTGTTCACCGGACGACAAGTCTTCGAAGTCTGCGAACGGCACGTTCACCAGGATCCGGAAACGGTTTCGGAACGGCTGGGCAAGCCATTCGCCGCCGACTTCGAGGAGCTGATCGAGGATTGCCTCGAAAAGGACCCGAACGTTCGGCCACAGTCGGCAGCGATTCTCCGTGCACGCTTGCGGGGGCTGAAGGATTTCGATTCGTTCGGCGAGGTCGAAGCGGAGAGCTGGTGGCGCGAACGCGGCGCTCGCTTCCTCTCTCCGACGAAACCGAATGACCGGACCGGGCTTCTCGCCTGGGTGGACGACGGGCTCTCGTCGGCCCGTTCCGGGGTGACAAGAGCGAAGCCGTGATCGAGTTCCGGAGCGAAATCGTCGGGTCCGCCGAAGTCCGTGATTTCGCGTGTTTTCGCGCCCAGAGGTCGGGAGGTGACATGATCCTCCCCGCAGAGGTAGCCAGCATGGCGGTCTTTTCGGTCTACACTAGTCTCGCGTTGTTCCCGTCGGTTCCCTGGCCCTGGTCCCGCCAGGGCGATATGCGCGCCTGAGGGGAACATGAGCAGGGTCGCAGCCCCCCCCCCCCCGGGAGAGAACAGGCCCCCCCTTGTGACGACTGCCCCTCAGACCGTGCGCGAGGAGGCGGAGCGGCGGCTTGCCGCCAGGAAAGCTTCAGGGCACTGGCGGAAACCCGAGAACATCCCCTCCCTCCTGCATGAGCTGGAAGTCCACCAGATCGAGCTCGAGCTTCAGAACGAAGAGCTGCGACGGACGCAGAACGAGCTGGAGCGCTCACGCGAGAGGTACCTCGACCTCTACGACGTGGCCCCGGTCGGCTACGCCGTTCTGGATGACAAGGGACTGATCCAGGAGGCGAACCTCACGCTCACGAGCCGCCTGGGGGGCCCCCGGACGGCATTCGTGGGGCGTCCCCTCCGCCGCTTCGTCGACCCCGCGAGCCAGGACTCCTACCTCCTGCACCTTCAGCGGCTCTTCGAGACCGGGGAGCCGTCGTCGTTCGATGTGGACATGGTGACGAAGGACGGCACCTCGTTTCGGGGCCGACTGGACGCCGTCGTCCACGACGACGACTCCTCCGGATCGAGGTCCTGTCGCGTCACATTGACGGACGTCACCGATCTGAAGCGGGCCGAGGAGGACGTCCGGGCGGGCAAGGAAGTTCTCCAGAACGTTCTGGACTCGGTTCCCCAGGCGATCTTCTGGAAGGACAGGAACAGCGTCTACCTCGGGGGTAACCGAACCTTCGCCCGTGCAGCTGGGCTCTTTGACCCGGAGAAGATTGTCCGGAAGACAGATTTCGACCTGCCGTGGCGTACGGAAGAAGCCGAGGCTTACCGAGCGGATGACGCGCAGGTCATGGGCAGCGGATTCCCGAAACGACACATCGTGGAACGACAGCGAAAGGCGGATGGCACGGATCTGTGGATCGATACCACCAAGGTGCCGCTGCTCGACGCCCGAGGGGAAGTGAGGGGCGTCCTGGGCGTCTACGACGACATCACCGAGCGCAAGCGGGACGAGGAGGCGCTCCGCGAAAGCGAGGAGCGATACCGGAGACTCAGCGATGAGCTGGAGCGAAGAGTCCGGGAGAGGACGGCGGAGCTGGAGGAGGCCAATCGGGAGCTGGGAGCCTTCTCGTACTCCATCTCTCACGAGCTGCGGTCACCCCTCCGGGCGATCGACGGCTTCTCAGCTCGCGTTTCCGACTCCCATGCGGGTCTTCTCGACGACGAGGGACGCCGTCTCTTCGCAGAGGTCCGGTGGAACGCGCAGCGGATGGGGCGGCTGATCGACGACCTGCTCGCTTTTTCCAGAGCTCGCGACGTTGATCTCTCCCTCGGTTCGGTGAACATGACCGGAGCCGCGAGGGCCGCGTTCGCTCTTGCCGTGCCGGAAGAGGCGTCCCGCTCAAGGATCTCGCTCTCGGTGGACGACCTCCCCGATGCCCACGGGGATGCCAGGCTCCTCGGTCGAGTCTGGGAGAACCTCCTCTCGAATGCGGTCAAGTTCTCCGCTGGACGGGAGAAGCCCGAGATCCAGGTCGAGGGCGACATCCTGGGCGGGGAGGCGGTCTACCGGGTCAGGGACAACGGGGTCGGGTTCGACATGGAGTACGTGGACAAGCTGTTCGGAGTGTTCCACCGGCTCCACGGGCAACGCGAGTTCGAGGGGACCGGGGTCGGCCTCGCGCTCGTCCGGCGGATCGTGACCCGGCACGGAGGAAAGGTCTGGGCGGAAGGTGAAGTCGGGAAGGGGGCGACGTTCTCGTTCTCGCTGCCCGTGGCCGCTCCATCCGGCCTCAGCACGTCCTTGAAGAAGTTGGGGTTGCCCCCGGGGACCACGAGCGTTCCCTGACCGGGGCGGACGGGGCTCCGACGCCCTTTCCCGTCTCGTGCTCGGGCTGGCGAGCCTCGGGCTGGAGGAGCTCGCCGGCGAGGAGCTGGCCGGCCAGGGTCTCGGGCCCCGCTTCAGGCCCTGAAGACGAGCTTCCGGCGCCCGATCTGGATGACGTCCCCCTCGGAGAGGACGTGCTCCTTGACGAGCGCGCCGTTGACGATGACGCCGTTCGGGGACCCCCGGTCGATGACCTTGAACTGCGCGTCCCCTTCCGGAACGACGGAGGCGTGGGCCCGGGAGACGTCTGGGAACGGAACGTAGATCTCGTTCTCCGACGATCGACCGATCGACATGGGGGACCTCTTCAGGGCGTACTCCCGCTCCGGCTGGTCGTCCGTGAAGAGGACCAGGCGAGGGCCCTGGGGAGCGGGCGGCAGACCCGGGTTCTTGTGCACGGGCCGCCGGGCCGGGGGCAGAACACCCACGAGGGTGGCATCGGGATTGATGTCCGGCGGGAGAGAAGCGCCGGGAACGCTCGCGTGGACGTCCATCTGTGCGGTGACCGTCGTGGGAGCCTCCGGGGGAGGCGCCGCGGGCGCGACACCGGTGGGCGCGACGCCGGTGGACGCGGCGCCGGAGGGCGCGACACCGGTGGACGCGGCGCCGGAGGACGCGGCCCGCTCCAGCTCCTCCTCGGACGGGAAGGCCTTCACGAAGTCGGCCTTCATCGCGCCGAGCTCGTCGAGGGCGCGCTGCCTTTCCGCGACGCTGCGCTGGCAGTCCGCCGACCGCGTCCGGTAGTCGTCGTCGGGGAACTCGCCCAGGTCGTGCCGAAGCTCGACCTCCTCGAGCTCGAACTTCGTCTCCTGGAGCGATTTTTCGGCTTCGAGCGTGAGCTCCCGCAGCCGTCTGTACTCCTGGGCCGCCTGCCGTCTCGGGCCCCTCGCCTCGGCTTCCAGGGCGACCTTCCTCTTCTCGTAGTCGCCCCGGACCCTCCGGTAGACGACCTCGGAGACCTTCTCCTTCGCGGTCTCCATTTTCTGGAGACGCTCCCGGAAGACGTCTTCCTCGCGCCGGATGCGCACGAGCTCCGAAAGGGACGAGACATCGATCGTTTTCGGTCCGTCTTTCATACTTTCCCTCCTGGGCCGTGACCTGGCGTCACGGCCGGACAGGTTCTTCGAAATGTCCAGGACGGGAATATTACGCTGGCGGGAGTGGGGGAGGGGCGTCCCGGTTTCGTAGGCCTACCGGGGGCCTTCGGGCGCCCGACAGAGGAGGTGGGCGGCCCGGGCGGCCAGCTCTGCAGTCCCCGGCTGCGGGCGGGAAGCCGTGACGACTCCGCTGCGGGAGACGCCGAGGACCACGGCCGCCTTCTCGAGGGCCGCGAACCGCCAGACGCCGGAGGGAGCCTGGGCGATCGCCTCCGCCCGCGTGCCGCAGATCGTGAAGGCATCCAGGAAACCCGCGACCTCGAAGATCGCCTGCACCGGACTTGCCAGGGAGCAGAGGGCCAGGTGTCCGCCCAGCCCGGAGAGCTTCCGGGCGAACATCAGCAGGATCCGGACCCCTGCGCCCGAGAGGTGCTTCACGCCGGCCAGGTCGACGACGAACCGCCGTTCGCCCGCCGTCACCATGTCCGAGAGGGCTCTCTCCAGGTCGACGGAGGCCTTCGGGTCGATCTCACCCTCGACCGCGACGATCGAGAAGCCGCCCGAACGGCTCGAGGAGAGCTCCATCAGGCGACCTTCAGGATGGTCTTCACGTCGCCGAACTGGATCCAGTCGCCGTCCTTCACTTCGACGCGGATCCCGTTGCCGACCCGGGTCCCGTTCACGAAGGTCCCGTTCGCGGTGGCGATCTCCTCGAAGACGAAGAGCCGGTCGGCGTCCCGGAGGATCCTGGCGTGGCGCCGGGAGGTGGTCTTGTGCGGGTCCAGCTCGGTGAGGTCGACGTCGGGTCGAGCGCCGGTGACTGAATCGCGCCTCCCGACGTGCGCCTCCGGCCGGTCGGGGAGAACGGACTCGGACCCCGTCTCGAAGAAGACGAGTTTCCAGGAGGGGCCGCCCGGGGCAGGAGGCGCCGAGGCCGGAGGCGGCTCCGGGAGAGGAAAGCTGGCATGGGACGGGGCCTCGTACGGAAGAGGAGAGGAGGGCGAGGCCGGCGCGGGGGCGCTTCCCGTGGCGGCCGGAGACACCGCGGCGCGCGCGGTTTCGGCAATGGCCTCGGCCTCACGCATCCGGGCCGACATTCGCCGGAGCATCCGGATCGCGACCTCTGGGTAGTGCCGGATCATCTCGTCGAACGTGGCATGGTCGATGGCCAGGATCCGGCACGGCGTCAGGGCGCGGGCCGTCGCACCGCGCGGGAGGTCGTCGATGATCGACATCTCGCCGAAGAAGTCGCCGGAGGAGAGGACCCCGAGGCGCCACTCGGAAGCCCCCGACCCCTTCAGGATCTCGACCTCGCCCTCCTCGACGACATACATCTCCGAGCCGGGGTCTCCCTCCCGGATGATGGTCTGCCCCTTGGTGAAATTCAGGACGCCGCTCTTCGTCTCCATGCTCGTCCCTACCGGCCGGTCCGGCGGCAGCTGGCGGCGCCTCCGAAGGACACTCCACTTTCCGCGATCATCGGGACGATCACGGGATCGATTCTAAGGCGGCCCGCAATCTTCTCCAACCCACCCGGCCAGGATGTCCCCGGGAGGATTCCCCCGGCTGAGCGTTCGCGCTTCCGTCCGCCGGTCTCCCGGGCGCCCGGCTCCTCCACCGGGAGGACCGGGGCGGCTGCTCGGAGGATGCCCCGCTGTACTAGACTGTGCCCTGGAGTCCAGGTGCACTCGAGAGAACCGATCCCAGTCTCTGCAGGCGCTTCACCGAGGTGGGGCGGAGGCTCCCCTTGAAGGAGCTAGAGACGGCCCGTCTCCTTCCGCCGGGCGACATTCCCGCGCCGTTCGGGCTCCACCTCGTGCTGAGCGGCGCAGCCGGGGAAGAGCCCGGCCCCGTCCTCCTCTCGAGCGACGAGAGCTTCGCGCGCGTCTACCTCGCGGCCCTCCGGGGCGACGAGGGGAGCGTGGTGGAGCTGGCGGCGATCAAGCTCCTGGCGCCCGACCTTCCCGAGACCCTCGCGGCGGCTCCCTACTGCCAGGGGAACGAGTGGCTCGCCGAGCGCTGGGAGCGCGAGAGGAAGAGGCTGCGGGCCCTGCGCGAGGCCAGCCCTCTCTTCCCGCGCCTCCTGCAGCCGGATGGCGAAGCCGGCCGCCCGGCCGCCGAGATCCCTCCCCTCCTCCTTTGCCGGCCGTCGAGATCCTTCTTCGAGCCCCCCTGCCCGAACTGCAGCGGAGAGCTCGAGACCTGCCGCGACGAGGGCTTCCTGCGGGAAGCCGGCCTGCCGTCCTTCGCCGACTCGTGCCGCCGTTTTCTCTGGTGCCCTCGCTGCGCCCGCTCGGACGCGAGGCTCGGGGTCTGGTCGGCTTCGCCCGGTCCGGAGAAGGCCTCGATCTCGGTCGGGACGCCCGGCGACCTCCTCGAGGGGCTCGCCCGCGGGCTTCTCGGGGAGTGGGACGAGGCCGCCGTCGGGCGGTTCCCCTCGCCGTCCTGCGCCGCGGCAGCGACGGGAATCCGCAGGGACGGGGGCGGCTCGGTTGCCGAGTTTTCTCGGCGCTGGTCGGTCTTCTGCCTGACCGGCTCGCCGTACATCCTCACTGGCCTTTCCCCGGTTCGCATCGACGAGTGGACCGACGTCCTCGGAGGGCGCGACGCGCGCGACCTCGTGCCGGCCGGCGCGCCAGGGTCGGTCGCCGTGGACTCGGCGCGATTCCGCCTCGAGTGGCTCGACGCCTCTCTCCCCCCCTCGGGCCGGCTCCTCTACGGACACGACGGGACCGGGCTCGACGCGGTCGAGGTCTTCTTCCTGAAGATGCTGACCTTCCGGCAGCTCGTCGCGGGAGTCCTTCACTTCTACCGGCACGCCGGGCAGCCCCACCTCGACCTGCATCCCTGGCACGTCCTCCTCGACACCTACGGCGCGGGTGAGGGACTGCCGGCCTTCTGGACCTTCGAGGCGCGTCTCCACGGCCTGGCTTCCGCCGAGAAGACGAAGCTGTTCGGGATCGAGATCGTCCTTCCGCCGCCGGAGCCGCTCTTCCCGTACGCGGCCCCGGAGATCCTCGAGTTCCGCCTGGCGAGCCCCCGCCCGGCGGAGGTCTCCATCGGCGACGTGAGGGCGGCGGAGGAGGGGACCTACGTGCTGGAGGGCCGTCTGCGCGATTCGAGCGGCCTCTTCCCCCGGCCGGAGGGGACGGACTCGGTCCACGTCACGTTCCCGGACGACACGCTCGGGATCGGCCTCACGTCGCTGGTCCTGCGGCCGCAGCGCGGGGTGCCCGCGACGCACGAGGAGCTGGTCTTCCTGAGCGAGCCGGCGACGTTCGACGACGCCTCGCTGAAGAGGCTCCGGAAGAGCTTCGGGGTGAGGATTCCGGGAGCCCGCTACAAGGTCTTCCCCCGGTTCGGGGCGCCTTCGGACCTTCACTCGCTCGGGGTCCTTCTCCTGCGCGTCTTGGCCGTGGGAGAGGGGAGCGAGCTCCTGCCCGTCGTGCAGGCCGCCTGGCGCGCCGCGGGCGTCGCTTCGGCCGGCTCGGAGGGGAGCCCGGCCGGGAGGCTGCGGAAGGCCCTCTTCTCGGAGCCTGCGGCGGCAGGTCTCTTCGACAGGGCCTCCGTCTTCCATCGGCGCGAGGACCGCGCTCCCGGCCGGCCGAACGCCATTCCCCCCCTGCTCTGGGAGAAGGCGATTCTCCTGTCCCTCCGGCTCGCCACCCGGATTCCGGGTTTCTCCATCTGCTCGGGGCCGGGCGACTTCGAACCCGACGACCCGGCCGGGAGGATCCAGGAGGCCCTTCACGCCTGCGAGGAGATCGTAGGGGAGCTGCGTGCCCTTCTCTTCCACCGCCAGCCGTTCCACTGGGAGGTTCACCAGATCCTGGCCGAGATGATGGCCGAAGAATCGGGGGGCCGGCCTTGACGGGCCGGGCCCTCTCTCCGGCGGCGCGGGAGGGATCGTGACGTCTAGCCCGCGTTCGCTCGCCGCGGAGGTGTGGCTGGGGCCGATGGAGGGCCTGCGATACGTCGTGGAGACGCCGGGCTTCAACCAGGCCATCCGCATCGGCCGCCTGCCGTTCGACCGCCGGTCGAAGGAGAAGAACCACCTCCTCCTCTCGGCCGTGGCTGGAGTCTCGGGAAGCCACGCCGAGGTCCGCCTCGCGGGGGCTCGCTGTTTCCTGAAGGATCTCGGCAGCGCCAACGGGACCTTCTCGGTGGGAAAGGCCGTGACCTCCGAGGTGGAGCTCAAGCCGTGGGAGGTCTTCCTCGTCTCGCTCACGCCGGTGCAGGCGTTCCTCGCGAGCCCGGAGGCGGTCCTTCCGCCGTTCGAGCCCGTGGCGGCCGCGGACTGGCAGGACCCGGCCCTCTCTCCCATCATCGCCTCCGCGACCGAGGCGGCGACCCGATGCGGCGAGCGGTACATCGACACCCGGCACCTCCTCGAGGCCCTGCTCCGCTCGAGCGACGCCCGGTTCGAGGAGCCCTTCGCCTTGGCCGGCTGGTCGAGGCGCTCCGCCCTCGAGCTCCTCTTCACGAAGGATCTCTTCGAGGAGAGGTTTGCCTGGCTGGCCGAGGACCTGATCAAGCCCGTCGTGCTGACGGCGAAGTTCGCCGACGTCGTCGTCTCGCCGAAGGTCGCGCGGCTTTTCGATGCCGTCCGGGCGCGGGGCGCGGGGCTCGGCGGCACCGAGAGAACCGCCGCCGCGATGGGCGCGATCTTCACGGCGATCCTCTCGGACTCGCAGGGTCCGGTCGGAAAGTGGCTCGTGGCGCGCTCGGTGAGGCCGCTTTCGGAGGCCACGGTCGTCGAGGCCTTCCGCGGCGGGGAGAAGCCGGTGCGCAAGGAGCTCCCGGCCCCTCCGCCGGCCGTGCCGCCCGCGGAGCCCAGCGCCCCCCCGGCGGCCGTCAGCCCTCCGGCGGTGCCTCCTCCTCCCGGCCCGGTGAAGCCGCCCGCCCCTCCCGCCGCCGTCGAGCCCCCTCCGCGGGAGAAGGAGAAGCTCCCCGATCCCTCGAGCCCCGGCGACCGGGCGCTGACCGCACGGGCACGGGACCTCGCCGGCGAGCTCTTCGAGCTCTACGGGGCGCATCGCTTCGACTCGGCCGACGACAGGAGAAAGGTGCTCAGCGCCCGTGTCGGAAGGGATCTCGCCGCGCTGTCCAGGGAGGACCGGGAGAAGCTCCTGCATGCGCTCGGGCGCCAGCTCCCTCTCGTCTCCGAGGGGCCGAAGGTGGACGAGGAGATCACGCGGCTGAAGCGCCGGATAGATGAGCTCGAACGGCAGAAGGCCGAGGAAGTCCCGGCCAGGAGCGCCGCCGGCCCGCAGAAGGCGACGGCCCTCCCGCTTCTCCTCCGGCAGCTGGCCTCGGGCGAGGACCTCTCGGCGGCCGATCGGGAGGCGATGGTCCTCCGGCAGGTGCTGGAGTTCGCGATCAGCATGGAGGGGATGGTCCTCGGGCTCGTCCAGTCGCTGACGATGCCGGGGAACGAGACGATGCAGTTCCGGCTCCCGCAGTTCCGCGAGACGATCCAGTCCGTCCTCCATTCGATCGCCGAGGGAAAGGGCGTCAACTCGCAGCGCACCCAGGACTACCTCGAGGAGCTCAAGAGGTGGCAGATCGCTCTCCTCGCCGCCTTCCACCAGGCCCCGGCGGACTGGTTCGACAGGCTCTGGAAGCGCATCAACCCCACCACGATCGAGTCCGCCCCCCGTTCGGCGGGCTGGAAGCTGCGCGGCGAGGCGGCGGACTGGTGGGAGCTCTACCGGCAGGGAGTCAAAGACCTCGGGCCCGACGTCGTCCACGACCAGGTGCTCCAGGCCGTGGCGCGGATCGCCCGTGCAGAGTTCGAGAAGCTCAAGAAAAGCCAATAGGAGGCCCGTGATGAGACAGGTGGGAACAAAGGGACGTTCGGTCCGGCTGGCTCTGGCGATCCTGGCGGCGGCCGGCAGCTTGGCCCTTTCGGGATGCGGCTCCTCGACCGGGACGGTCGCCTTCCGGTGCGGCCCGCAGATCAACGGGGGGCTCGCTCTCGCCGTGGACGTCGTCCGGGCCACCGAGCAGGAGGCCCGCAACATCCAGACGATGGGTGAGAAGTGGTTCTACGACCAGAGCCGGCTGAGCTTCCAGGGGCAGAACCGGATCCAGACGCTGACGTTCACCGCCGGCGAGGTCTCGGGCCGCTGCGACCGCGAGGTGACCGTGAAGGTCAACAAGGGCGAGATGTTCCTGGTCCTGATCGCGGACTACAAGTTCCAGGCGACCGATCCCGCCAGGTACGTGATCGCCCTTCCCCGCGAGAAGTGGGTCGGCCAGAAGGTGCTCGTCTCGGTCCTCGAGAGGGAGCTGGCCGTGGAGACGCGCTGGTGAAGGCCGGCAGATGAAGAAGAGCCCGCAGGTCCTCTGGGCCGAGGGGATGTTCCTGAGGCCCCACCACCTCCAGGCGGCCGAACGCTACCGCGACGAGGCGCTGCACCGGGAGATCCAGCGCATTCAGCCCTTCTCCTGGGGCGTCGGCCTCCTCGAGGTGGCGCCGGACCAGCTCGAGAACTTCGTCTTCGAGGTCCGCTCGGCGGCGCTCAAGCTCAAGGACGGCACGGCCCTGGAGCTCGGGACGACGCTCCTCCTTTCCCCCCGCAGCTTCAAGGCCGAGCTCGACAAGGCGAGCGGGCGGATGAGGGTCTTCCTCGGCGTCCCGGTCGCGCGCGAGGCGGGGGCCAACGTCTTCGCCCCCGGCGAGTCCCCGGGCGGGCAGGACCGCCGGTGGGCGGCCGAGACGGTCGAGGTCCTGGACGAGAACACCGGAGTCAACGCGCAGCCCGTCGCCGTGAGACGCTGCAACGGGCGCCTCATCTTCGGGAACGAGAGCCACGAGGGGTTCGAGTGCCTCGAGATCGGCGTCGTGGAGCGTTCCGGGCAGGGGAGGAACCTCCCGGTCCTCTCGCGGGAGTTCATCCCTTCGGTCACCGAGGTGGGAGCGTCGGCGACCCTGCAGACGCTCTGCGACGGCGTGACGAACCGCGTCGAAGCCAAGCACCGCCTGCTCCTGACGGACACGGCCCAGGGGCGCCTCTCGCTCTCGGCCGAGGGGCCCGCGGGCTGGCAGACCTTCCTGAAGCTCCAGGTCCTCGCGAACTCGCTCTTCCTCCTCCAGCAGCTGACGCGGATCCCGAGGATCCACCCGTTCACCGTCTACGCCGAGTTCTGCCGGCTGGCCGGCCAGCTCTCGGTCTTCGACGACGGCAAGAAGCCGGTCTCGGTGCCGCTTTACGACCACGAGCGGCTGGGGCCCTGCTTCCACGAGACCTGCCGCGTCGTGGAGGCGCTGCTCGAGAAGATCGTCGCCTCGCGCTTCAACAGGATCGAGTTCGTCCTGCGCGACGACCTGCTCGTGGCCGACCTCCTGCCCGAGCACGTGGAGGGGCCGGTCGAGCTCTTCCTCGCCATCGAGACCAACGTCGAGGAGAAGGTCCTCAAGGGCCGGATCGTCACGATGAAAATGGGGTCGGTCACGGACATCCCCATCCTGCGCCAGCGACGGCTCTTCGGACTCGACCTCGAGATGCTCAAGCGGACGCCGGCCGGCCTTCCGCAGCGGGAGGACTCCTTCTACTTCAAGCTGGAGAAGGAAGGGCCCTACTGGTCGAACGTCGTCCGGGACCACGTGGTCGCCCTGTCGGACGCGCTCGACCCGCAATTGAAGTTCGCCCTCTACGTCACCAACAAGCCGGGGAGCTGAGATGGACTACGTGACCGAGCTTTTCCGGGTGGCCTCGAAGGAATTCATGTTCTTCTCGGCCTTCCGCCAGAAGGTCCGCAAGGGGGTCCGAATCGCGGCGGACGACGTGGCCGCCGACCTGGAAGCCATCTTCCGGGAGCAGGCCGTGGCGGTCCGCGAGGACCCCCGCCTGGAGGCGCTGTGGGGGCCCGGTCCGAACGACCTCAAGGCGCGGTACGTCCTCGTGGTCCTCGCGGACGAGATCCTCATCCACTCCGGCTGGGATTCGGCGGAGGAGTGGCAGAACCGCATCCTGGAGGAGAAGTACTTCCGGACGAACATCGGCGGCGACCAGTACTTCGCCATCGCCAAGGAGCTCCAGCCCGACGACGTGGAGCTCGCCGCCATCGTCTTCGCGGGCCTCGCCCTGGGATTCCGCGGGAAGTACCGCGAACGTCCCGAGAAGCTGGCCGAGGTGCGCAAGAACGTCTACCGGCTACTGTCGGAGTACCTCGCCACGCAGGCCGACAAGGTGACCCCCGAGGCCTACCACGTCGTGGCGCAGCAGCAGAAGCGCCTGAACCCCGTCCTGACGCTCGGGCGCGTGGCGATCGTCGGGTTCGGGTTCTTCTTCCTCTACGTCCTGATCACGTTCCTCCTCTGGGGCCGCCTCGTCGGGGACATCCGGGCCGTGGCGCAGGCGATGGGAGTGGCCTGAGCCATGTACGAGCTGCTCGAGCTCCTCCAGCGTCTCCCGAAGCCCATCAAGGCCCTCGGCATCGTCTTCCTCCTCATCCCGGTCTCCTACCTCCTGACGCGCGGGCTCGGCATCGAGAAGTACTGGTGGGTCGTCGTGCTCGGCATGATCGTCATCGCCGTCGCCGTCTGGGCGTTCGGGGAGTTCGTCAAGAAGGGCGACTCGAAGCGCGGCCAGGCCTTCGAGGGGGAGCTCCGCCGCGACGCCGAGAAGGTCGGCGCCTCCAAGCAGGAGGTGAGGGAGGCGCTCAAGGAGCTCTCGGCCAAGTGGGCGGACGCCTCCCTGCAGCTCCAGAAGACGGGGCTCTCGATCTACTCGCTCCCGTGGTATCTGCTGATCGGCGAGCCGCAGTCGGGCAAGTCGACGACGCTCAAGAACTCCGGCCTGGAGTTCCCCGTCGGCGGGGACGGCCTTTCGGGCTCGGGCGGGACGCGGAACTGCGACTGGTGGTTCGCCAACGAGGCGGTGATCCTGGACACGGCCGGGCGCTTCACGTTCCAGGAGGACGCCGCCCCGGATGCCTCGGAGTGGTCGACGTTCCTGAAGCTCCTGAAGAGGTACCGCCGCTATTGCCCGATCAACGGGGTCCTGGTGGTCGTTCCCTGCACGTCCCTCCTCGAGGACTCCCCGGAGGAGCTGGACCGCAAGGCCGCGAACATCCGCGGCAAGCTCATCAACCTGCAGCGCGTCCTCGAGATTCGCTTCCCGGTCTTCGTCATGATCACGAAGGCCGACCGGATCCTGGGCTTCTCGGAGTTCTTCTCGAAGCTCGACCCGGTGGACCAGAAGCAGCTCGTCGGCTGGTCGAATCAGGTGGGACCCGAGAAGCCCTACGACATCCGCACGTTCGACGAGGTCTTCGAGAACCTCCTGACCCGGATCCACAAGCTCCGGCTGAAGTTCACGGCGAACGAGGAGATCGTCCAGAACGTCGACCGGATCTTCGTCTTCCCGGACGAGCTCCGCGCCATCAAGGACCCGATCAAGCGCTACTTCCAGGGCATCTTCGTCGAGACCCGGTACGACGAGCCCTTCGTCTTCCGCGGCTTCTACTTCTCGAGCGGCGTCCAGCAGGGCAAGCCGATCGCCCGCGCCACCCGGGAGCTCCTCGGCGCGTCGGCCGAGGGAGTCCTCGACAACCTCGAGCAGATCTTCAAGCGTTCCCGCCCGTTCTTCATCAAGGACTTCTACGAGAAGAAGGTCTTCCCCGAGCAGGGGCTGATCTCCCGGACCAAGGCGGCCGACGAGCGGGAGAAGCACGTCCGGTGGGCCACGTGGGGGCTGGGCGCGCTCATCGTCCTGATGGTCATCGGCGGCATCGCCGTCCCGTACTACTCGCTCCAGGCCTACGTGCGGCCGATCCAGGCGACCGTGAAGAAGGCGGAGGAGTGCGCGGGGAAGGGGCCGTGCCGGGTGGCGGAGGCCTATGACATCTCGGTCCGCCTGCACCAGCACAGGCTGGAGATCCAGAAGAAGTCCTGGCTCTTCCTGATGTTCTTCCGGGGCGCCAGGACGAACGAGCTGTCGACGCTCCTCGCGAGCATCAACCGGAAGGTGTACCTGGAGAAGGTCGTGGTGCCGGTCCTGGCGGACGTCGAGGCCCGGATGGGGAGCCTCGACTGGGAGAAGGCCTACGACTACAAGGCCTTCCTCAACGCGCTCGAATCCCAGCTCCGGTGGGCCGCGATCCAGAAGCCCTCGCCCGGCGACAAGCCGATCGTCCGGCCCGAGGACCTCCGCCTCGCCGCGGCGGTCCCGTTCATCCAGAGCACCAAGGGCGTCCCCTGGAGCCAGCGGTCCGCGGAGGTCGACGAGTGGGCCGCCGTGGCGGCCAGCAACGCGCCCGACGTGATCCTGGCCGGAGTCCTCACCGACAAGGCCGAGGTGGACGCCCTCAAGATCCCCTCCCCCGAGCGCCCCATCAAGACCTTCGAGAGCTACTGGACGGTGGCGAGCCTCCTGAGGTGGGACTACAGGCTCAACACGCTGCTCGGCCTGTACGCGGGCAAGTACCGGGAGCTGATCGCGACGGCGGACGACCCCGCCTCGCGGAGCCTCCTCTCCCGCTCCGCCCTCACCGGCAAGGAGTTCCGGAAGGTCTACGAAGAGGTCGGCAAGCACCTGGCGACGCCTCGCGTCGCCTCGCTCGACTTCCCGGGCGTGACGCCGGACGTCTGGGAGCGAAACCTCAGGGCGGACTACGTGCGGCTCCTGGAGTTCAAGGCGGTGATCCCGGCCGTGAGCGACAACCGGCTCGAGACGATGATCGGCCAGCTCAAGGCCGACCACGCGACCCTGAACTCCACGAGCGCGCAGTACGTCTACCTCGTCGCCGAGGACCCGCAGAACAAGGCGAAGAAGGCCTGGACGCCCTCGGCGGCAGCGGTGTCGCCGATGCTCGTGGCCGTCTCCGACTACTCGGACCTCGAAGCGTTCGTGACGGCGGACAAGCCCCAGGCCGTCGTCGAGGAGGCGAAGGGCAAGTCCTCGCCAGCCGAGCGGAAGAAGACGATCGAGGACTTCTCGGCGAAGCAGCGGGCGCTCAAGGACAAGGCGGTGGAGAACCTGAAGGCGCTCCCGGCGATCCCTGCGGAACACCAGGGAGAGACGGGATTCAAGAAGTCGCAGCTCGAGGCGTTCGTCGACCGGACCGCCTCGGTGGCTTTCCTCTTCCGGACGCTCCCGTACGCCCAGACGTTCCTCGAGCGGGAGATCGGACCCGGGTGCGACTCGGTCTGCTACCAGCGGGCGTTCGCCAAGATGATGGTCGACCTCGGCATCGCCTCCATCTCGGAGGCCGAGAAGGTCAGCTCGCGCGCCGACGTCAAGGAGATGGCGGGCGCCGTGGGCAGGCTGATGTACGACTACCTCGTCCGCTACATCGACCACTTCTCCGCCCGCTCCCCGCGGGGGGGGGGCGGTGGGTTCTACGTGCCGGTCGCGGCCGTCCAGAAGGCCTCGAGCTGGCGCGAGTTCCAGGGCGTGGTCCAGAAGTGGAATCCGCAGGGGGACGGAGGCGGCGAGGGGGGGCCGGCGCAGGGCGGCGATCCCGCGGGGGCCCTTCAGCAGGCCGACGTCGAGGACTACGCAGCCAGGAGCGGCTACCTCACGAAGCTCCTCGACTACTACCGGAACAAGCAGGCCCCGCTCAGAGCGGCGAGGGCCGGAGGGGGCGAGAAGGCCTCGCCCGAGCTCGTGGCCGCCGTCACCCAGTTCAAGAACAACGTGCTCCCGCTCCCCGACGTCGAGCTGAAAGCGTGGCGAAACCTGGTCGCGGGAGTCGACGGCGTCTCCCTGCGGGGTTACCACGCGTTCACGAGGAATCCCGCCGTCAGGCGCCATCCGACCTGGGGGGCCTCCCTCCAGATGGTGGAGAGGCGCGGGGCGAACCTGATCCGGGACGCGATCCGGCCGTCCTTCCAGCAGGCGCAGGAGCCGGTCGTCAAGAAGATCCAGACCACCTGCGTCGGGCAATTCCCGTTCATCCGGGAGAGCCAGCTCCGGCAGGAGCGGGTGAGCTACACGACGGGCTCCCTCATGAAGCAGAGCGGAGTCGGGGCGACCCCCGCCTACCGCCTCGACCTCGCGACGATCCCGCAGGGGCACTTCTCCGGCGTCCTGACCGACGTCGGGGTGCTGGCCGACGAGTACGCCATCAACCCCATCCTCTTCTGGGGCGAGGTCGACTTCGACTTCATCGGGGAGCCGCCCCGGAGCCTCCTCGCGGTGGCCCGCGGCTGGCAGATCTTCCTTTCGGGAGGGACCCGGGGCTCCTCGGTGATCAAGGAGCACAAGGTGGAAGTCCGGCCGGTGACGTTCACGCCGAGCCCGGGCAGGAGGTTCATGGGCGACCGCGTCAACGCGCTCTTCCTCTTCGACCGGAGCGTCTACATCCGGCCGTCCACCGACTTCAAGACCGGCAGGCAGCCCAGCCCCTTCGTCTGGCGGCTCGGCCCCCAGGACGCGCCGCTCTCCGTGACCGGCCGCAAGGAGGAGTCCGTCGGCGGCTGGAGCTCGAGCCTCGATCTCTACGGCGGCCCGCTGCGGTTCTTCTACTTCGTCCGTCTCGCGAGCGAGGACCGGGATCGGCGCGAGATGGACGACCCGGAGAAGGAGAGGGACCGCGACAAGACCTGGACGATCCGCGTCGTGATCCCGGATGCGGAGAAGCGCGACGAACCGCTGGAGGGTCTCTTCGAGCTGGTCCTCGACGAGCCGCTCCCAGGGGTCCTCCCGGGGTAGGGGAGCGGCGTGGCCTCGAACATGTTCTCGCGCTTCGTCGACAGGCTCTCCTCGTCGGGAGGGCCCCGGAGCGAGCAGTGCCCGCTCCAGCTGTACGGTAAGCTCCCCATCTACAAGGACTTCATCTCCTCCGGCCTGGGCGACGAGGGGGCCATCGAGTTCCGCGAGTGGATCGGGAACGGGTACAGCAAGAAGTGGGCGACCCGCGAGGGGTGCCGCGGGACCGAGATCCCCCCTTACACCTTCGTCCTCCCCTTGCCGGCCTCCCGGCGCGCCGTGGTCGGCTGCCTCTGGGGCAGCCACGACGAGGGGGGCCTCAGGCCCTTTCCCTTCGCGGCCTTCGCGGTGCTCCCGTCCGGGCGGAAGGTCTCGGACCCGACGACGGCGCTCTCCTACCTCGAGGTTTTCTACGAATGCGGCGCCTCCATTCGCCGCAATTTCCAGGGTGGTCGGACCGTGGCCTCCTTCTACGACTCCTTCCGGGGCGCGAGGGTCGAGCTGCCGATCGTCGGCCCGGAGGCCCTGGCCAAGGGGCTGGGCGAGGACCTCCAGAACGTCGCGGTCCAGGAATTCGCCACCGCCATCCTGGGAGAAGCCGCGGCGGTCCGCTGGCCCGGGCACCTCGAGGCCCTGGAGAAGGCCGTCCGGCAGAACGTGGGCGGAGGCGCCGTCCGGATCCCGCTCGGGGCGCTTCTCCCGCGGGAGATGCAGGTCCAGGTCTGGCTCTCCTGGCTCCGCCGGCGCGAGGCTCTCCCCGTTGGGGCTCTTCGCGGCGTCCTCGTGGAACGTTCCGGGGAGAGGGGCCGGGCCGTCCTCTTCTTCCGCGACCTGAAGGCCGACGACTTCCTCCTGCTCCATCCCGGCCGTTCGGACTACGACTGGGTGGAGGAGGTCGGCGGCGAGGCCCCCGCCGGAGGAGCCGGCCAGGAGGCCGAAGGTGAGCCGCCACCCGGGTGGGACGATCCCCTCCCGGCGCTCTTGGCCGGCGGTCGAGGCATTTGACCGTGCCCATCGTGCTCGAGATCACGAATCTGTCGTTCCTGGGGCCAGGGGTCGTGACTTCCTGGCTCCGCGTCCCTAGATTAGCTTCCAGCAAACGGAAACAGAACGAGGAGGAAAGACATGGCAGCTGTTGACTATTTCCTGAAGATCGATGGTGTCCAGGGCGAGAGCGCGGACAGCGAGCACCAGGGGGAGATCGACGTCCTCTCCTGGTCCTGGGGCGAGACCCAGAGCGGATCGATGGCGTACGGCGGCGGCGGTGGATCCGGGAAGGTCTCCATGCAGGACTTCCATTTCGTGATGCACGTCTGCAAGGCGAGCCCGAAGCTCCTCGAGGCCTGCGCATCGGGACAGCATTTCGGGTCGGCCACGCTGGTGGCCCGCAAGGCGGGAGACGGGCAGAAGAAGTACCTCCAGATCAAGTTCACGGACACGCTGGTGTCGTCGTTCCAGACGGGAGGATCCGGATCGGGTGACGTGGTTCCGGTCGACCAGATCAGCCTGAACTACTCCAAGATCGAGTACGAGTACCAGGCCCAGGAGAAGGGCGGCTCGACGGGCGGCGCGGTCCGGGCGGGCTGGGACCTCAAGACGAACAAGAAGGCGTGAACCACTCCCCGCACTCCCGGTTTGCCGGGGGCGGGGTCGGTCACGCAAGGGGACGGACGGCGCCGCGGACCCGGGGAGGCCGCGGCGCCCGGAGTCTCCTACTTCGGGTTGCCGCGCGGGTCGAAGGTGATGTCCGAAAGCTCGAAGAGGCCGACGGCGTCGTCGTCGACGAGGAAGGATCTCTGGCCGGCTCCCACCGTGAGGTCGTCCGCCAGGCTCTTCCAGTCGGTCATCCGGCCCAGCCGGATCAGGTCGTCGGCGCTGGAGGGCGAGCCGCTGTACAGGGCGAAGAGGAAGACGTCGCCCCGGGTCCCGTCGTCGGCCTCGATCTGGGCGCCCGGCCAGAGCAGGTCCCGGAGCTTCCTGGGGGGGCTGATCTGGATGCGCCGGGCCTGCTCCAGCGGGAACCAGGTGTACCGGCCCTTGAAGACCATCTCGAGGAACGGGCCGCAGAAGTCGTCGAAGTCGCGGAGGTCGGCGAAGGTCCGGTCCCCGGCCCGCCCCGGCATGGCGGGGCGCTCGTCCTCGGCGCTGTCGAGCAGCCCGCGGGCCTCGGCGAGCCTCCCCTGCCGGACCGCCTGCAGGGCGGCCAGGTGAGCCTCGACGTAGGCCGGGGGCGGCCTCAGGAAGGCCGGGCGCGCCTCGGCCGCGAAGACCCGGGCGCGTTCGCCCTCCGCTGCCAGCACCGAACGGTACATCTGAGCGGCCAGCTGCGAGGCCGGGTCGGCGGCGGCGGCGGCCGCGATCTGCTTCTCCGCCCGGCTCCACTCGCCGGCGAAGGCGAGGAGCTCGAAGAGGGCCGTGCGCAAGCGGGGGTCCGCGGGCGCGGCCTTGACTTCCCTGGTCAGCTCCTGGATCGCTGCCGTCAGGTTTCCGGCGTCCAGCAGCTCTTTCGTCGTCGGCATGGTGCGACCTCCTCCGCGGGGCCCGGATACCGCGGTACCGGTGGCCGGCCCGCGAGTCCCGAAAATTCCAAGTGACACCAACGATAGGATGAAATAAAGTCAGTGGTCAATTGCGGCCCGCTGGAGGATCATAAATGGCTTCGCAGGTTGCGGTTCTAGATCTGGAGGTCTTGCTGGAGCCGATCGGGGGGGAAAACCCCTCCGGCGAGAGCTTCCAGTACCAGGGTCTTCACGACGAGATCCGGGAGGCCCGGCGGGCGGACGACGACCTCAACCAGGGGGAATGGAAGCGGGAGCTGAAAACCGCGGACTTCGACCGGGTCATCCAGCTGGCCGGGGAGGCCCTGAGGGCCAAGACCAAGGACCTCCAGGTGGCCGCGTGGCTGGTGGAGGCGGTGACGGTCGAACGGGGGTTTGCGGGGTGCCGCGACGGCCTCCGGCTGGTCTGCGGCCTTCACGAGAAGTACTGGGACACCTTCTACCCGGAGATCGACGAGGGCGACCTCGAGGCACGAGCGAACGTCCTCTCGTTCATGGACCGCCAGGTGGCCGACGCCCTCAAGAAGGTGCCACTGACCCTGTCCCCCGGTCTCAATTTCTCGTACATTCAATGGGAGGAGTCCCGTCCGTTCGACGTTCCCGACGGGCCGGGGGTGGGGGTCGACGCGGAGACCCAGGGGCGCCTGGCCGACCTCCGGGCGAAGGCCCTGGAAGAAGGCAAGACGAGCGGGGAGGAGTTCCGGAAGGCGAAGGGGGGAACCCGGCGCCCGTTCTACGAGGAGACTCACGCTCTCCTCGCTGAAGCCTGGGAGGCTTTCGTGAAGCTCGACCGGCAGATGGACGAGAGATTCGGGAGGCAGACCCCCGGGCTCGGCCTCGTCAAGAAGTCCCTCGAGGAGATCCGGCCGGTCGTCGAGAAGATCCTGAAGGAGAAGCGGATCCTCGAGCCCGACCCGGCGGAGGCAATGGCGCCTCCGGAGGCGGGGGATCCGTCGCCGGCGGCCTCGCCAACGGCCTCGACGGGGCCGGTCAGTTCCCGGCAGGAGGCCCTCGTCCGTCTCGCCGAGGTGGCAGACTACTTCCGCCGGACGGAACCGCACAGCCCCGTCTCCTACCTGGTCCAGCGCGCCGTCTCCTGGGGCCACATGCCCCTCGATACCTGGCTGGCCGAAGTGATCAAGGACGGGGGCGTCCTGGACAACCTCAGGGAGACCCTCGGGATCAAGAAGCAATGATCAAATGAGGACGCCGCGAAGCGTTGAGATCCGATAGCATTACAGCATGGCGAGAAGCTCCCGTGAACGGCCGGTCCGCCGGGTGTGACGGCGTCAGTCAGGAGGCAGCATGGTCAAGAAAGAAAGCATCCAGCAGAAACTGAAGCGGGTCCGGCCGCCGCGGGTCCAGATCACCTACGACGTGGAGATCGGAGGGGCGATCGAGCTCAAGGAGCTCCCGTTCGTGGTCGGCGTCCTCGGGGACTTCTCGGGCATGCCCGACCAGCCGCTTCCCCGGCTGAAGGACCGGAAGATCATCGAGATCGACCGCGACAATTTCGACCAGGTGCTCGCGGGGATGGCGCCCCGCCTGCAGATGCGAGTCGAGAACAAGCTCGCGGGCGACGGCAGCAAGATGGGGGTCGAGCTGAAGTTCAAGAGCCTCGAGGATTTCGAGCCCGACCGGCTCGTCCTGCAGGTGGAGCCGCTCAAGAAGCTCGTCGAGGCGCGCCAGAGGCTGTCGGACCTGATGTCCAAGGCGGACGGCAACGACAAGCTCGAGCAGATCCTTCAGGACGTCCTGAAAAACGCGGGGCAGCAGCAGAAGCTGGCCGAGTCGCTGGGACTGACAAACGAGCCCGCGCCGAAGAACGAGGAGCCCCATGAGTAGCCGACTCGACAAGTCCAAGGGAAAAGCCGTCGAACGGGAGGAGACAGGAGAGCCCGATCTCCTCTCCAAGATCCTCGACGAGGGTCGCCTGGCGCAGCACGAGGGGCAGGTCCAGCAGTCCAAGGACATGATCGCCGAGTTCGTCCAGGCGGCGATGCAGGGCCAGATGGTGGTGAGCAAGGACCTGGAGACCTCGATCATGGCGCGGATCGCCGCGATCGACCAGATGCTCTCCGCGCAGCTGAACGAGATCATGCACCAGCCGGCCCTTCAGAAGCTGGAGGGCTCCTGGCGGGGGCTCTTCCACCTCGTGTACGAGTCCGAGACGTCGACGATGCTGAAGATCCGCGTCCTCAACGTCTCGAAGAAGGACCTCCTCAAGGACCTCGAGAGGGCGGCGGAGTTCGACCAGTCCGCGGTCTTCAAGAAGGTCTACGAGGAGGAGTACGGCACGTTCGGCGGGGCTCCGTTCGGGGCTCTCATCGGGGACTACGAGTTCTCGAACCATCCCCAGGACATGATGCTTCTAGAGAAGATGGCGCAGGTGGCCGCAGCGGCCAACGCGCCCTTCATCTCGGCGGCGGCGCCGCAGCTCCTCGGCTGGGAGAACTACAACGACATGACCGAGGTGCGCGACCTCGCGAAGATCTTCGAGCGGACCGAGTACGCCAAGTGGCGCTCCTTCCGCGAGTCGGAGGACTCCCGCTACGTCGGGCTCACGCTGCCCCGCACCCTGATGCGGCTCCCCTACGGGGCGGACACCGTCCCGACGGAGACCTTCCGTTTCGAGGAGGACGTCGACGGCAAGGAGCACACCAAGTACCTCTGGGGCAACGCGGCCTACTCCTTCGGGACGCGGCTCACCGAGGCCTTCGCGCTGCACGGCTGGTGCGTCGCCATCCGCGGCGTCGAGGGGGGCGGTCTGGTGCAGGGCCTGCCCGTCCACACCTTCAAGACCGACGAGGGCGACGTCGCGCTCAAGTGCCCGACCGAGATCGCCATCACGGACCGCCGCGAGAAGGAGCTCTCCGACCTCGGGTTCATCCCGCTCGTCCACTGCAAGAACACGGACTACGCGGCCTTCTTCGGAGCCCAGTCGTGCCAGAGGCCGAAGAAGTACGACCTCGACTCGGCCAACTCCAACGCCCGCCTGTCGACCATGCTCCCGCACATCTTCGCGGTCTCCCGCTTCGCGCACTTCCTGAAGGCGATGATGCGCGACAAGATCGGCAGCTTCATGTCCCGCAAGGACTGCGAGATGTTCCTCAATACCTGGATCGCGAACTACTGCTCGCCGGACGACACGGCGTCCCCCGAGACGAAGGCCCGGTACCCGCTCCGGGAAGCGAAGATCGAGGTGACCGAGATCCCCGGCAAGCCGGGCGCCTACCGCGCCGTCGCCTTCCTGCGGCCCCACTTCCAGCTGGACGAGCTCCAGGTTTCCCTCCGGCTGGTCGCGGACCTCCCGCAGTCGGCCCGGAAGTAGCCGGAGCGTCGACAGTCGCGCCGGGCGGGGGGAGATCGCCCCGTCCGGCGCCAGTTGCCCGCGATGTCGCGTTTCGACAACGAGCTCCTCGTCACGCCGTCGGTCCTGGACCGGCTGATCGACCACGAGCCGAAGGTGGCCCGGGAGCCCCCGGCGACACGGGCGAAGAGCCTCCGGCTCATCAAGCTGTCGTTGCGCCGGGACCTGGAATGGCTCCTGAACACCCGCCTGACGTTCTCGGTTCCCCCTGACCTCCCGGAGCTGGAGAGGTCGCTCCTGGCCTACGGACTGCCGGACCTGACGACGTACAGCGCCTCCAACCCGGTCGACCAGAACCGGCTCCGGCGCCTGGTGGAGGTGGCCGTCGAGACGTTCGAGCCGCGCCTCGAGGGGGTCGTCGTGACCCTCGAGCCCGCCACGGGGCCCGAGCGGGCGGTCCGCTTCCGGATCGACGCCCGGCTGAAG
>CAIMWE010000003.1 GCA_903845115.1 uncultured Acidobacteriota bacterium
CTCGGTCATCTCCGCCGACAGCGCCTTGCTCACCAAAGCCGCCGTCAGCTGTTTCAGGAGCCCCTCCGACCCAAGCAAGTCCTCGGGCTTCTTATACCCCGCCAGCAGCTCCTTCAGAACCTCGTCCCGGATCGCCATGTACTCCCGTCCTTTCCAGACGGACCCATCTTCCTCTTCTTCCGCTTACACAAAACTCAGGACAGGCTCGGGTGAGAGGCGCCGCCATCGTGCCCCTCGCACTACCGGAGCGCGAGGGTTCGTACGCAGATTGGGACAGAGCGGCACACCCCCGTGTGATCCAGACGCCAAGACTCCTGCACTACCTGTGCGCCCAGCGCACATTTCGCCTTACCCGTCTCGCAGTGGCCGCAGCTTCATGCCACGGTCAAGGCCCTTGACCCCGCCCCTGCATGCTCTTCCCTTGCCACCCCCTGCCTCACTCCCTAGAGGAACGCGCTGAACCCGAGCGCGCAGGATCTCCTGGCGTACCTCGAGGAGCGGAACCTCCTGCCGAGCGAGGAGGAGGAGTCCGACGACGAAGGAGAGGGCGACGGGACGGAGGAGTCGGAGTCGACGGCGAACCTCGTTCGCCGCCCGGCTGTCGCCCAGCTCGATCTTGCCGCAACGGTGGAGGAGCACGCAGGTAGCGACCGATCGACGGAGGACCGATCGGTCCGTAGGACGCGTGATGAAGGCGGCGTGGACGAAGGCCAACAGACGCCGCCCGAATCGCGTCCCCCTGATTCGCCTACGCCGACCACGGTTCGAACCAGGGATCTGAGCATCCCAGAGGACTACCGGGCACCGGCGTCCGCGGCGCCACTGCCACCCCCCGCCGGCCTTGAGGAGCGCGACGGTGACGTGCTCCGCTCGCTCGCCCTCTACCGGATTCTGTCCTACGAGCAGATCGCCCGGCTCCATTTCCCAGGGCGCCTCGCCACAGCCCGGCGACGGATGCGGCGACTCGCCCTTGCCGGGTGGGTGACGATCTTCGAGGAGCGCGCGCTCCGGGGTGGTCACCCGCGATACGCCCTACCGACCACCCGGACGCTCCGCTGGGCCTTCGAGGTGATCACTGCTGAGGCGGTTGGCTCCGCATCCGAGACGCTCGCCCGGGAGATCCTCCGCCACCAGTCCCAAAACGGGCTCACGCTCCGATCGCCCGGCACCCCTCCGTTTCTCCCACACCAGCGGGAGATCGGGAGCCTCGTGCTCGCTCTCCGCCGGTGCTACAGCCTCGGCGTGGGATTCACCTGCGCCTTCGCCCGACCGTTCCCGCTCGAGGCGAACGGGGTCAACCTCCCGCAGCCGGACTTCATCCTCGTCGCCGCCCCGTTCGGTCGTGACCCCGTGCTCGTCTTCGGGGAGCACGACCGTGGGACGGAGCCCGTGGCCCGCTTCGGACGGCGGAAGGTCGACGCGTACGAGAAGCTCGTCGTCCGGCCGGCGCTCCTTCGGAAATTGACTGGGTTCTCGGAGTTCCGCGTCCTCGTTACCGTCGCGGATCCGGTCCACCGGCGTCCGATGGACCGCCTCGCCGCCCTCGCCGCGCAAGTCCGTAGGCGCGGCGGCCATTCCACATACGCCCTCGCCCTCGCCGGGTGGGTCAATGCTGCGCCCGATGGGCCCGTCTGGTTCACGGCGGATCAACCACCCGACCCAGAGATCACCCGCCCGAACCTAGAGCTCCACGGGGCGACGGGCCGTACCCGCGCGATCCTCGACCTGCTCGGGTGAAGAGAGCAGTCGGGAACTGAATCGACGTGACAAGATAACGCCTGAAGGGCTCGGCTCGTTGACTTGCCTACCCGGAATCCTGGCGACTCTCCCGAGCAATCTCTCAGCCTGCCATCGTGATCCTGAGATCGATGGGTGAAACCACGAGCTCCGGAAGTTCCGCCGCGAAGATCGATGCTTCTATCCGGAAGGAGTCGATCTCGTCGAAGCCTGGTAACGTCACGAAGACGGTCGGAAGAGTGTAGTCGTACTGGTGCCGAGCCTTCGTGACTGCAAACGTAACGACATGGCTATGACCATCCTCCGTGATCCAAGGACCCTGCACATTCGGCTCTGTTCCAGACCGAGAGTGGATCCGATCAAACACCGAGGGCGTCAATCCTCTCAACGCCGGGTCGAGGAGCCGCTGAGGCTTCTCCGGGGGCGACGGCGATCGATATCTTCGTGGGTCCTCTCGTGAAGGCGTCACGCCGTGCGGGAACGTAAGGGCGACCTGTACGTCGGTCGCGGCGGCAGATCCGCTGTTTCGGAGATGGAGCTCGAGCGAGAATGACCGCGCCCCGAGCGCCTCGTCTTGAAGCCAGGTTGTCTTGAAATGCTCACGCAGGGCAGCCAGCCACTCTTCCCGTTCCCGGTTGTACCGGTCAACCGCAGCCTCTGATACCCCGAAGAAGCGTTCCTGCACCTGGAGCGCTTCGAGGAGCGCCTGATCGAGTGGAGCGCCCGCCGTCGTCCTCGATGCGGCCTGCCGGTCGAGGCAAGGGCACGCATCACCTGCCACGCGAATGCGTTCCTCGATCTCGTCGTCGCGCAGCGGACGAGGCCGCACCACGGCAACTTCTCGAAAGGTCCGTCCGTCTTCAAGCTCCAGGCCGAGCTTTGGCCGTCGCGTCTTCAGCCGTGAGACCTCGTCCTGAAGCTCCCGGATCTTTCGGTCCTGCTCGTCAGGCACCTCAAGGCAGTACGCGTCGTCGAGGTGGACCGTCTCGATTCCGAGCGACCGTCCGTGGAGGAGTGGGCCCGCGTCGCGGGAGAGAAGCACGCACCGTCTGAGCGGGTTTTCCCGCTGCGCGCGAAGCACCTCCGCAAGGATGTGATCGTCGGCGAAGGCCGGATCGAGACCGAGCTCCACAAGGTCGAGACCGTGCCGGCGCATCTCGAAGAGGAGCCTCGCACCGTTCCGTAGCTCCAGTCGTCCGACAGGCTCCCGGTTCCGGAAGTCGGTCAGGATGTGGCCCGCTCGACGCCGAAGTCCCTTGTTCGAGTTCTTCGTCTTCTGGGCGTCGACCTCTCGAAGCACGGTGATCGTGACGACCACCCTGATCGGTTCCTGACCACCGATGATTTCCCGGAGGGGAAGGTCGTCGAGCGGCTTTCCGTGAAGAAGCACATTCGTATCGACGAAGACGAGGACGTCTGCCGCCGACCGTTGGTGATTTCCGATCCCACCTTCCGTCGGCGGGGCGTCTCGGGGAGGATCGAAGTTCATGCGCTCCCTTGCGAGTCCTAGCTGGGTCGCCCTGCCGCCGCCCAGAGTGTTCCGTCGGCCGACTCGACCTGCCTCAGGAGCCCGAGCGTCGCGAGGCTCTCGAGAACGGCGGTCAGCTCCTTCGGCTTCGCGCCGGAGAACGCCGCCTTCACCCGGGCAAGCGTCCACTCGCCGCCGGGCTGGAGGAGGTCTCGAACCGAGGCGATCCGCTCGGGGAGCGCCTTCGGCCAGGGGCGAGGAGCCGTACCCGGGGTCACGGATGGTGCGGTTGTTTCGCCGGAAGAGAACGCCGACTGCGCTTCAGGTGTCTTACCGCCAGGATTCTGGAAGTCCGGACGGAGCCAACGGACCAGCCCGTTTCGCTCCTCCTCGGCGCGTTCCGCGTTGAGGGCGACGAGGCGCTCGAGGATCTCCTCGTCGGTGAGCGTGATCGGCCAACCGTAGGCGTCAAAGACGGCCGCATCGAGGTCGTCGTGGAGCTGCTTCAGGATGGATACGAGCCCCTGCTCGTGGATGACCCTGTCCTTCACCGTCAACGCCTCGCCCGA
>CAIMWE010000004.1 GCA_903845115.1 uncultured Acidobacteriota bacterium
CCGGGGTCCTTCTCCGCCGCGTACAGCTCCTTCGCCGGCTTCTCGAACGGGTTGGGCCGGGAGTCCACGAACTTGAAGAAGTCCGACCGGACCTCGTCCGACACCTGGAAGTTCCGGGGCACGCTGGCGTGGCGGGTCCGGAAGTCCACGGCGAACTCGAAGAGGACCCCGCGCGCGAAGAGCCCGGCCGCGAAGCGGGACAGGGGCTCCACCTTCACGGTGACGTCCGGGGTGATCCCGCCGCCCCCGTAGACGGTCCGCCCGGAGTCGGTGCGGAAGACCGTCCGTCGGTCCGGCGCCGTCTCCGGCTCGTCTGAATCGAGGTCCTCCTCGCCCGGGATCAGGTACTCGATGACCTCCCGGTAGTCGCGCTGGATGCAACGTCCCGCGGGCGTGTAGTACTTGGCCGTGGTCAGGGCGAGCCCGGCGCCGTCCGTGAGCGTGTAGACAGACTGGACGAGGCCTTTCCCCCAGCTCGTCTGTCCCACGATCAGGCCGCGGTCGTGGTCCTGTAGCGCTCCGGCCACGATTTCGGCGGCCGACGCCGACCCTTTGTTGATCAGGACGACGACAGGGATCCGCGGCCTGGTGTTTCTCCCGGGGGCATTGAAGATCTGCTCGGAGGACGCGTTGCGTCCCCTGGTGAAAACGACCTTCTCTCCCTTGCGGAGGAAGACGTCGGAGAGGCCGATCGCCTGGTCGAGAAGCCCGCCGGGGTTTCCCCGGAGGTCCAGGACCAGCCTCTTCATCCCCTGCTTCTCCAGCTTGCTCCACGTCTCCAGCATCTCTGGGACGGTCGTCTGGGTGAAGTCCTTCAGGCGGACGTAGGCCGTCTCGTCGTCCAGGAGGAAGGCGAAAGCGACGGAGTTGGTCGGGATCTCGGCGCGCGTCACGGTCATCTCGAGGGGCTCGCCGAGGCCGGGCCGGACGATCGTGATCCGGACCTTCGTCCCCTTGGGGCCCTTCAGCCGTTTGACGACGGCATCCACGGCCAGGTCGTCGATCGACTCGCCCTCGACCCGGTCGATGATGTCGCCGGCCCGGATCCCGAGGCGGTCGGCGGGCGACCCCTCGATCGGGGTGATGACGGTGACCTTGCCGTTCCGCTTGGAGATGATGATCCCGAGGCCGAAGAAGGAGCCCCGCTGCTTCTCCTGCATCGCCCCGTACTCCTCGGGCTCGAGGAAGTTCGTGTGCGGGTCGAGGGAGCCGAGCATCCCGTGGACGGACGCGTAGACGAGCTTGTCCGAGGGGAGGTCGTCGGCGTACCAGGCCTTCGTGGTGGCCAGGAGGTCGGCGTATTCCTTGAGGGCCGGGTTCGAGGCGTCGGAAAGGGCGAAGAGCTGCGGGCCGAAGAGGCCGCCGAACAGGGTGGTCCCTGCGAGCGTCACGACGGCGAGGAGGAGCCTCCTCTTCATCTGGCGGTTCGGGTTCACGGGATTCCGTATCACGGGGACCTCCGAAGGAGAAAGTAGCACGTTCCGCGCCAGGGCCGGAACGGCATCGACCCCTGGACCCTCCCGGCCGGACCGTCCCGCCCGCCCGGCCCTCCTTGACTTCGGCCCTCCTGTCGATGACGATGAGGTCGGAGGACTCGAAGAGGATGGGTAACCTGGGCATGCCGGAACTGCTCCTCATCCTGGTTCTGGCACTTCTGCTGTTCGGCCCTAAGAAGCTTCCCGAGATCGGCAAGCAGCTCGGGAAGGGCCTCGGCGAGTTCAAGCGGGCCTCGAACGACCTGAAGCGGTCGATCGAGGAGGAGATCGAGAAGGTGTCCAAGGAAGAGCCGGCCTCACCGCTGGCCGAGCGGAAGGCGGCCGCGGCGGAGACGTCGGCTTCGGCGAGCGGGACCTTCGTCCAACCGAAGGACAGCGCCCCGAACAAGCCGGCGTGACCAGCGAGAACGGAAGCGGCGACCTGCCGCGGATGACGTTCCTCGAGCATCTCGAGGAGCTTCGCAAGCGGCTGTTCGTCTGCGCGCTCGCGATCGCCGCCGGTTTCCTCCTGTGCTGGTGGAAGGCGCCGGAGATCTTCCGGATCCTGCAGGCGCCGGTCCTCGAGGTCCTCCCCAAGGGGACGAAGCTCGCCTACACGCAGCTGACCGAGCCGTTCATGCTCTACGTCAACATCGCCCTCCTGGCGGGCGTGTTCGTGGCGAGTCCGGTCATCCTGTACCAGATCTGGCTGTTCGTGGCTCCCGGCCTCTACCGGCACGAGAAGAAGTGGGCCGGACCCTTCGTGGTCCTCACGTGCGCGTTCTTCGTCGGCGGTGGAGTGTTCGGTCTCAAGATCGCCTTCCCGATGGTCGCCAAGTTCCTGGTGTCGACCGGCGAGGACTTCCAGCCGGTTCTCAAGATCGACGACTATCTCGACATCCTGTCGAAGACGCTGATCGGCATGGGGATCTGCTTCGAGACGCCGATCGTCATCTTCTTCCTGGCCCGGATGGGGGTCGTGACGGAGAAGTGGCTCCTCCTGAAGTTCCGCTATGCGGTCCTGATCATCTTCGTCATCGCCGCGCTCATCACGCCGACGCCCGACATCCCGACCCAGTGCGCCTTCGCGCTCCCGATGATCGCGCTCTACCTTCTCGGGGTTCTGATGGCGTGGCTCTTCAAGAAGAAGAAAGAGCCGACCAGCGAGTAGGCGCGAGGGGAGGCGCTTCGCGCGCCAGGTCGTGGTCCCGGAAGGGTGGGCCGCGTAGCGGCGAGGGAAACCGCGGAAGGCGTTTCCCTCTCGACTGCAGTCAGCTCCGGTAGGCTCGCCGCGAGCCATCGTCGGCGAGCCTGTTCAGTCCTTTTCGCGGATCAGGATCGCCCCGGCGGGGACGTCGCGGCGCTCCGAGACCTTTCCGCTCGGCCACCTGACCGTGACCCGGGTGGCCCGGTCCTCCGAGGCGAGGCCGAAGAAGAGGTGCTTGGAGGAGGACGAGAGGAAAGAATCGCCCGCCGCCAGGACCCGCGTCTGGAGGGGGAGGCCCGGCGCTTCCACGGTGACGACTGCCCCGAGGCCGTCGCGCGTGCTCCGGAAGCCGGGGGCCGCGGGGCGCGTGCCGGGGGTCGGCGCGTCCCCCTCGAGCGAGACGACGAGGGGACGGTGCTCGTCTGGGTTCTGGTTGACCCAGAGCTGGGGGGGCTGGAGGAAACCGGCCGCCAGGAGGTCCGGTGCCCCGTCGCCGTTCACGTCCAGCACGACGGCCCCTCGCTGGTTCCCTTCGGAGTCCAGTCCGACGATGCCGGCCACGTCCGCGAACCGGCGCCCGTCGAGGTTCGCGAAGAACCGCTTCGGGACGTACCCCCAGAGCGAGTCGTCGCCCCAGTCCCCCGGAGGCGTTCCGTTCTTCTCCATCTCCATCCATCTCCGGGACATCGCATTCCAGAAATCGGTCTCGTGTTCGGTCCGGTTCTCGCCCGCGACCATCCCGTTCACGACGAAGAGGTCGGGGCGCCCCCGGAGGTATGCGTCGAGGAAGACGGTCCCCCACGACCACGACGTGTCCCAGACGTCGGCCTCGTCCGAGACTCGCTCGAACTTCAGGGGTCCCTGCCACCGGAAGAGCGACGACCCCCGCGAGAGCTCGATCAGCTTCCTCGAGACGATCGGCCGCGCGAGCGAGAAGGGGAACGGCGGCATCGGGTAGCGCGGGTCGCGCAGGAACCACCGCTCGCAGTAGGAGTAGTTCGAGACGTAGAGGTCGAGGTGACCGTCCCCGTCGAAGTCGGCCACCGCGACCCCCATCCCGAAGCCGTCGTCCCGGACCCCGGCGGAGGCCGCCACGTCCATGAACGTCCCGTTCCGCTGGTTGCGCAGGAGGACGTGGGCGCCGAAGTCGTTGGCGACGTAAAGGTCGGGCCACCCGTCCTCGTCCGCGTCGAACGCCGTGACCGCGAGGGCCCACCCGGTGTGCCCGGTCCCGGAAGCGGCGGTCACGTCGGTGAACGTCCCGTCGCCGTTGTTGTGGAAGAGGTGATTCGGGGCGGCGTTGTCCGCCTTCGTGTTGGGGCCGCGCTCGGGACGGCCGTACACGAGGACGTAGAGATCGGGGAATCCGTCCCGGTCGTAGTCGAGAGCCGCCGCCGAGGTACACCAGGCCGCCAGCGCCACCCCGGCCTTCGCTCCCACCTCCTCGAACGTCCCGTCCCCCCGGTTGTGGAAGAGGAGGTTCGGGCCGTCGAAGTAAGTGACGTAGAGATCCTGGAGCCCGTCGTTGTCGTAGTCGAACGCGAGGACTCCGACCGCCTCTTTCCCCGCCGGACCCCGGACTCCCGCTCGCTCGGCCACCTCCTCGAACGTCCCGTCTCCCCGGTTGCGGAAGAGGAGGTTCCCGGCGCCGCCCACGACGAGGAAATCCTCGCGACCGTCGCCGTCGAAGTCGAGGACCGCGATGCCGGGAGGGAGGTGCTCTCCCGGGACCGGGACGTTCCGTGCGGCGAGAGGGCGGGAGGAGCGGTGGACCGCCCCCTGGAGGCC
>CAIMWE010000005.1 GCA_903845115.1 uncultured Acidobacteriota bacterium
CGAGAGCCCCTCCCCCAGGCCCCACGCGCTCCCGAAGCGCTGGACGGCCGACGGAACGCCGAGGGCCTCTTCGAGACGGGTCCTGACCGCGGGAGGAAGGACGATGCCGCCCAGCTGGAGGCGGGGGACGACCTTCTCGACGTTGTCCTCGGCTTCCGTCTCGGGCTCCGCGCGCCTCTCCTCGGGCGAGGAGACGCTGATCACGGGGAAGATGCGGCGGAAGACGGGGCGGGGGACCAGCGCTTCCGTGGTGGCGCCGGACCGGCCGGTGGATCGCACCTCCACCAGGCCGCCCGTGACGAGCCGCGAGTCCGGACGCAGCCAGACGGAGGGCTCGTCGTCGGGTGACTCTGCCCCCAGCGCCAGGTCGAGGAGCGAGCCGGCGAGCGTGGCGTTGGCGCCGGAGCGCTCGGCGACGAGGAGAAAGGCCGAGGCCTCCCCGATCGTCTGGATCCCGGCTCCGCCGAGGGCCTCGCCCAGGGGGTCTCCCGTCCGGTCGAGGGCGTCCGCGGCGAATCGACGGAGGGCCCTGCGGACCGGCGCGATCCGGTCCCACCCGGGGCCGTCGACGAAGGGCTCGGCCCACCGGATCGGTCCGTTTTCCCCCGCCACGACCGCCGAGAGGAGCGAGGCGGCGACGGAGAGCGCCCTGGACGTGAACGCCGCGTAGCCCTCGGGGATGTGGGGCTCCGCCGGCTCGAACGCCGTCTCCCCCCGGAGAAGGGCCTCCCTGGCGGCGGCAGGGACGCGGTAGTAGCGCTTCTGGGAATCGGGGTCCGCGTCGCTGTGGACGAGGAGGTGCGCCCGGAGCCGGCCGCTCTCCTCCAGCCGCGTCCGGGCCATCTCCTGCTGGACGTGGGTCGCCGCGCCGGCCGCGTCGCAGAGCTGCGCCAGGACGAGGCCTCCGTTGGACCGGGCGTCGAACGAGTCCCGGACGAGGGCCAGGAGGAGGAGGCGGTCGAGGAGGTCGAGCCCGCTGGTGCCGTCCGGCCCGAACGACTCGAGGGCGTCGAAGAACGGGAGCTTGACTCCGGACGCGCGGGTCGCTACGTTCCTGGCGAGGAGCCCGCGGATCTCTCCCAGGCGCCTCTCGACCGGGAAGATCCCGGAGCGGTACTCCTTTCCCGAGGAGCCGTTCATCGGCCCCAGGACGTCGAACCACCCCTCCAGGCAGGCCGCCTGGCTCGGGAGCGGGGCGGGGGGCGAGGCGGCTTTCGTCATCGGTCGTTCCTCCTGAACTCAAGGTACCCGCGGGGGTAGGACAGAAGGTGACCCAGGTGGGCCGCGGCTGATGGCGAACGTGTACGGGGCGTAGGACCGCCAGGCTGCTGCAAACCAAACCGGACGGGTGTACGCCATCTGTCCCAGGTGACGAAGTGCCGTGTCACCGTGAGCAAGAAGACGAACGAGGAGGTCCCGATGCGGATCGTCCACACCGCCGACTGGCACCTGGGGCACGCCCTGTACGACCGGGACCGCGAGACGGAGCACGGCTTCTTCCTCGACTGGCTCCTCGGCCTCCTGGAGGAAAGGGAAGTCGACGCCCTCTCCGTCCGCGTCGTCGGCCTCCTCCCGCGGAACTCCGAAGGGCTGGACCTCGAGCGCCTCGTCGTCCCGCTCCGGAAGCGGACCGGGAAGGGCGAGGAGGGAGAGGTCGGTGCCTGGGTAGCCGCCGTCCCGTTCCTGAGGCTGGGCGACGTCCCGGGCGGCGAGATCGAGCCCGGGAGCGTCGTGGAGGGGGTCCGCGCGGTCTACGCGAAGGCGATCGGCGCCGCGCGGGAGAAGCGGAAGGAGGGCCAGGCGCTCGTCGCCACCGAGCACTGTAAGCTTCCCCCGGCGCTGCCCCTGCCGCCTGGTGCCGAGGACCTCCGCCCCTATCTCGAGGTGCGCCTCCGGTTCGAAGCGGCCGAACACGGATACCAGGCCGAGATCGCCGACGTGCGGGCCGTCGAGGTGAAGACGCAGGCAGCCGAGGCGATGGAGCGCCTGCAGGCCGACAGGGCGAAGGCCGGTCTCCCGGCCGAGGTGGCGGTCGACGCCGCCCTCGCCAAGGCCGCGGGCGCGCTCGCCGCTGCCCAGGAGGCCGCGAACGCCAGGCAGGCCGCGAAGCTGGGCGACGACGCGGCTCGGGTGAAGCTCGCCGGGCTGGAAAAGGAGATCGACGAGCACGCCCGGACGAGCCGCGTCTGGCTCAAGATGGATGACCTCGTCGGTTCCCAGGACGGGAAGAAGTTCCGGATCTTCGTCCAGAGCCTCACCCTGGAGGCGCTCGTTCAGGCCGCGAATCACCACCTCCGGGAGCTGGCGCGCCGCTACCGGCTGGAGCGCGTCCCTGGGACCGACATGGATCTCCAGATCGTCGATTCGATCCTGGGGGACGAGCGGCGGAGCGTCCAGAGCCTCTCGGGGGGCGAGACCTTCCTCGTCTCGCTCGGTCTCGCCCTCGGCCTCTCGTCGCTTGCCACGCAGCAGACCCGCGTCGAGACCCTGTTCGTCGACGAGGGATTCGGGACGCTCGACGCCGACACGCTCGACAAGGCCCTCTCGGCCCTCGAGGCGCTCCAGGCCTCCGGCCGGAGAGTCGGCATCATCTCCCACGTCGCTGCCCTCACCGACCGGATCGCTACCCGCGTCGTCGTCACCCCGAAGGGCGTCGGCAGGAGCACCATCAGCGTCGTGGGGTTGTCGTGAGGGGCATCAGCGTCACGGGGAGGTGAACCTCCAAGCTCGAAGGCCGGGGCCTGTGCCCTTCGTGCGGCGCAACCGGTCCCCTCGGCGAACGCCACTAGACCGGTGGAGGTCAAACAGGCCCCTGAAGACATGCCCTTGTGACAGACGTCAGTCGAGGAAGAGCCGGCCGAGGTCGATCCGGACAGACTCGAACGGCGGCGCCAGAAACATCCTGTCGGGACCAGACGTTACCTCTGGAACGAGCGTGCCTCGCACGTTGACGAACGACTCGACGGTCTTCTGGTACGGGTCGGCGAGCCACAGCCAGCCGATCCCCATGGCGCCGTAGGCTTCGCATTTCGGGCCGCGATCGGCTTCTCTCGTGCCGGGCGAGATCACCTCGAGGACCCACTCGGGCATGCGGGCGATCAGCGCCTCGTCCGGCCCGGGCCAACCCGTCGTCGAGCGCCGCCAGCCCGCTACGTCGGGTATGAGCCGCGAAAAGGCGCGGGGCGAGCGGAGCTCGGGCTCGACGAGAAAGAGCCAGTCCGGGATCTCCGAACCCTCCCCGCTTCCGACCGCGGCATCGAGAATTCGCACGAGCTGGGCCTGTGTATGGCTATGGCGGACGGAGGGACGGGGTGACATCAAGAAGACGCCAGAGGCAATCTCGGCTCGAACGTTCTCGGGCTGGGCCTCGACGAGCCGCTCGAGCCCGAGGAAGTCGGCCTTGAAATCTGGGACGGCTGACATACGGAGGGAATCGTATCCGGGCGAAGCCTGTCAGATCAAATCAAGGGCGAAAACAAACGGAACAACAGCTCGACTCGGCGGCTCCTTACGGCGAAGAAGAGCAACCCGACTCTGGGAACGGTTGTTCGCTTGGCGGGAGCGGTCGGCCTTCGCCTGGAGCTCCGCCCGGCCCGTTCGCCGAGCCGAAGACGGCGAGCGGTCGCGCACGCCTGACGTCAAGCTGCAACGCTTCGGGGATTCCGCTTCTGGAATTCGCGCACGAGTTCGAGGACCTGGTCGTAGTCACGACCCGAAAGTTTGGTCTGGTATGGCTTGTCCAGGCCGGCCACCAGAACGAGGCTGGGGCCGCCGAGTCCGAGGTCTGCACCGGCCCTCTCCAGAAGGCAAGAGAGCCGGTAGTGGTGGCGGTCGGGGCCATCGACCCGGCTCTCGTAAACGTCGCGAGGGCGTTACCATCGCCAGGGGGAATGCATGGGAAAGCGCGGCCGGCGGGAATCTCTCCCGAGCCCTGAGGACGTCCTCGCGGGACGGGTCGAGGCCCGTGCGGCAGACCTCTTCGCGCTCGTCCACGACGTGAACCCGACAGGGGAGGAGAGCCCTCGCGAGCGCGAGCGATACGCTCTGAAGTCCCGCCTCCAGGGTCTTCTCGTGACCCGGTTCCCTGACGAGATCGAGGTCGCCCTGGATGGGGAGAATCCCGACCTCGTCAGCCTGCGGCACCGGTCCGGACTCCGCGACGCATGCCACGCGCTCCTCTCCCAGCTGCCTGTGGAGGCCCGGGCGCTCCTGCGCCGGAGACTCGACGAGGCGCGGTCCGAGGCGGGGCGGGCAACGGATGAAGGCGCGGACATGACGAAAGGCGCCCGTGATGCCGGCCCTTCGCTCCGGATCGGCTCTGGCGCTGGCGACGAAGCGGACTCCGGGACTCTCCTTGCCCGAGGGCGCGAGGCGGTCGAGGCCTACGACTACGAGGAGGCGCAGCGCCTCCTCACGGCGGCTCTCGAGCGAGGGGCCGGCGTCCCGGCCGCCCGCGAGCTGCTCGAGCTGCTGGTCGATTTTCTGGCGGACGACGAGGGGGCGCTCGCGCTCGAGACCCGGCTCACCAGACCCGAGGCGGCGGACTTTTCGGTGCGCGCTCTCCTGGGGACGGCCGCCGCCCGGAGCGGCGCCGCGGAACACGCGTCGAGGCTGGTTCGCGGCCTGGAAGGGCCTCGGGTCGCGGCCGTCCACGCCGCTCTGGCCCGGCAGGCGCTCGACGCAGGCGACCCGCAGGGTGCGGCAGCCAGGCTCGAGGAGGCGAGGCGGTGCGACCCGGCCGAGCCTTCGCTCCGCGAGCTCGAGGGCGAGCTTGCCGCACGACGGCAGAAGGAGCGCAGCCCCGCGGAGGAGGCTCTCCTCGAGCTCCTCGGGGCGGGCGATCGGGACGCGGCCGAGGCCGCCGCGCGCGACATCGTCCGCCGATGGCCCGACAGCGGCACCGGCAGGCGCGTCCTGCGCGAGATCGAGGAGACGCGCCGGACCGAGCGGGCGGAGGCCCTGGAGCGGGACGGACGGGAGGCACTCGACCAGGGTGATCCGGCGCGAGCAGCCCGGCTCTTCTCACAGGCATTGGCCGAGGGAGCAGGCTCACCGGCGCTGGGCGGGCTCCTCGAGCGCGCCCGGGCCGAAGTGGAGAGGCGAGCTGCCGACGCCTCGGTGAAGACGGCCAGCGAGGCGCTGGCCGGGACCGATCGTCTGGGAGCGCTCGTGCGATACGCGGAGCTACCGCCGGCCCTCCGGTCCCGGGTGCGGGCCGGTTCGAACGAGCACCTGCTCGCGATTCTCGACGAGGTCCTCGCCGCCGCGCTGGACCCGCGGCCCCGTCCGTCGGCCGAAGCGGCGTTCGCCGTGGCGGCTGCCGAGGCGGCGCTCGCGCGGGGAGATGCCCGCGCACCCGTGGAGGCGCTCGAGGCCCTCGGCCCTCACGAGAAGGTCCTCTCACGCGTCCCGAGGGCGTCCACTCTCCTGGCGGAGGCCGAGCAGCGTCTCTTTGCTCAGCGGAACGCCAGGGCCAGGGATGCGCTGGACCGCGCTGCCGCCGCTTTCGACGCGGGAAACCTGGACGGAGCCGCCGAGGCGCTTCGTGCGGTTTCCAAGAGCGATCTAGACGGGGAGGGGCGCGAGGGCCTCGCGCAGCTGAAGGGGCGGCTCCTCGAGGAAGAGGGGCGGGAGAAAGCCCGGCGCGAGGCGAACGCTCGTGCCGAGCAGCAGAGGGCCTGCAGGCTCCAGGTCTCCTCCGAGCCGTACCCGGCCGACGAGCTCGCCGACAGCAGCTCCGCCGCCAGAGTCGAGAACGCCTGCCCGTCCCTCAGCGCGGACGGGCGGGAGCTGGTGGTCGCAGACGTCTTCGACCAGTGGCTCTTCTTGCGCGTCGTCGACGTGGCCAGTTCTCAGGTCGTCCGCCGGCTGTCACTTCGCACCCCCCGGCCGCTGGGCGACTTCCCCTCGGTCCTCGTGGAAGGCCTCAAGGTGACCGTGATGGGAGACGACGGCCGCTTCGTGAGTGTCGACCTCGAGAGCGGAGCCCTGATCCGGTCTGGCTCGCTGGCCCGCTCGCTCCCCGACCAGACCCGGATCGAAGGGGTCGAGCTCGTCCCTGGCTCGGACACCGTGTGGCTCGATGCGACCCTCGGCCAGGAACGCGGGCAGGCCGTCTTCGCGGTGGACCTCACCCACTCGAAACTCCTGAGGAGAATCCACGGCAGACGGAGCCTGGACGTGGTTTACCGGGGAGCGGACTCCGTCCTCGTTCTCGAAGACGACGGGCTCGTCGAGATCTCGACCCCGGCGGGACTCAACTCGAGTGGCGCCGTCCCGCTGCTCCCGAGCCACGTCCATGCCGTTGCTCCGGCGTCAGTGGGACCTGGCATCCTCGTGGCAGGTCCGACGACTGACGCCTTCCTTTCCGAAGACGATGTCGAAGAGGGCGACAGCGCGCTCAACGTCCTCGAGCTCAAGATCGACGGGAGCTGGGAAGTCGGGGTCAGGGTGAGGTTACCCGGGACCTATGGTGACTCCCCTTCCGCCCTTGCGACCGCGCGCGAGGAGGGTGCGTCCTTCGTCCTGAACACCCCGGCGGAAGAAACCCTCGTCTTCACCCTCGGGCCCGACCTCGTCGCCTCGGCCGCGGTGCCGCCGTCCGTCGTACCGAGGGAGACCGTGTTCTTCGTCGACGCCGCCTCGAGGCACGCCGTCGCTGGCTGCTGGTGGGGCGAGCGTTTCGCGGTGGTCCCTCTCGGGCGATCCACGCTCTGGCCGGCCTGGAATGGGCCGCTCGAGGCACGGTTCCCCTATGGCTCCATCCCGGGCCTCCAGGAAAGCTACGGGTGCGGCTTCTCGGGAAGGGCGTCGAAGGCTCATGCGCTGGCGGTCTACGCCCAGCTCGTGGACGTCCCGGAAGGCCGGCTCGCCCACGAAGTTGGGAAGCTGATCCAGACCGAGCGGACCGGCGACGATCTGACGGCCTTGGCCGGCGCCCTCGATCGTCTCGGCCGGACCTGGCACCTGCGGCAGCGGGTGGAGGAAGGCCTCCTCAGGCGCTTCCCGGAGCATCCCGCCGCGGTCCTCCTCCGCGCGAGAAGGGCCGCCGAGGCCGGAGACTGGGAGGCGGTCCAGGAAATCACCGGGGGCGCCCTGTCCGGCGCCGCTTCCGAGGGCCATCAGCACCTCCGCCACCTGCACGCGATCGCCCTCGCGCGGGCTGGGCATTGCCAGGCGGCGCTGAGGGTGCTCGAGCAGGAGCTCGCGAGCGGCGATGGCGATTGCGATCTCGGGCTTCTCGCTCGCTTTCTCCGGGAGTTCGTCGCCGACGAGCCCTCCGGATCCCCGGCCGGACGCCTTCTCACGCTGCTGAGAAGCGGAGTTTCCGCTCTCGCGGCCGGCGAGCCCCTCCGTGCGATCGAACACCTCGACCGTGGGCTGATCTGGGCCGCGGAGTTGCTGCAAGGGCATGCCCTCCTCGCCCGGGCCTGGCTCGAGACTGAGGCCGCCACGCCGCGGGACCTCTTCCGCAAGCGCCGGGCCCTTGCCCGGCTCCTCGACCTCCTCGGGGAGCCCGCGCTCTTCCGGCGCGACCTGCCGCCGCTGACGGGAGGGCTCGACGAGAAGGCCGTCGCCGAGGTCGCCGAGCGGGCACGGGCCTTCCTCCTCCTGGAGACCTCGGCCCGGAGCTGACGCGGGCCCACCTCCAACCCTCCAACCCTCCGTTCCTCTGTCGCCGAAAATCAAAGTTCCGTGACGGCCCTCCCCCGGGGTGCGCGTTCGCGAGCGGCGCATAGACGAGCCGTCAGCCGAGCGCGTCGAGGTTCTTCCCCATCAGTCCCCGGATCCGCTCCGAGCCCGACTCGGTGACGAATGCGAAAGAAGGCAAGGCTGGGGCCGGTGGGGAAGGCCGAAAGGAGCGAGCTGTAAAATGAGCGCCGTGACGAAAGAAGACCTCCTCTTCGAGGCCATGAAGCTCCCGCTCAAGGAGCGCGCCGATCTTGCGGGCGAACTCCTGAAGAGCCTGGAGGAGCCACCTGAAGCCGAGCGCAAGGAGCTCTGGCTCGACGTGGCCGAGCGCCGCCTGCAGGAAATGCGCGACGGCAAGGTGAGGGAGATCCCGGCGGAAGAGGTCTTCGCACGTGGACGAGCGCGCCGAGCCTCGTAGAGCCGTCTTCCATCCGGAGGCCCAGGATGGATACGATGAGATCCTCGCCTACCTGGAGATCGAAGCGCCCGCCGTCGTGGAGGCCTTTCAGGAAGAGCTGATCCGGACGGTCGGCTTCATCGAGGCGCATCCCGAGGCCGCGCCCGCCGAGCGCGCCAGCGTCCGGTGCAAGCTTCTGATGCGCTTCCCCTACGAGCTTTACTACGTGGTGGAGCCCGACCGTCTCCGGGTGCTGGCCGTGGCTCACCAGAGGCGCCGGCCCGGCTACTGGATCGACCGGCAGAAGTCATAGCGGCTTCCCGCCCTCATGAGCCGCGTGAAGGCCACGCGGCCCTTCGTGCTTCGCCCGGCTCCTCGACCTCCCCGGGGAGCCCGCGCTCTTCCGGCGCGACCTGCCGTGGTGTTCCTACAGGCTTCGTCCCGGGCCCCGAGGCGTCCTACTCCGCGTCTTCGGCACGCGTGTCTGGCGCCGCGGCCGGTGCTCCCGAGGTCCAGCGCCCGATCCAGGCGAGAACCGTGTCGTGCCACTTGAGGCTGTTGTTCGGCTTGACGACCCAGTGAGACTCGTCGGGGAAGTAGAGGAACTGGCTCGGAATTCCCCGGCGCTGGAGCGTGTTGAATGCCGCCAGACTGTTCTCGACCGGGACCCTGAAGTCGTACCCTCCCGAGATGGCGAGGAGAGGGACTCGCCAGCGGTCGGTGTGGTTCGCAGGGTTGAACCGCTGGTACCCTTCCGGATTCCTCCAGGGCGTCCCACCGAACTCCTTTTCCGCATACCAGAGCTCTTCGGTTGCCCAGAAGGAGCCGGTGTTGAAGATCCCGCAGTGCGCGACGATCGCCCGGAATGGCTCCGGCCAGTTGCCTGCGATCCAGTACATCATGTAGCCGCCGAACGAGGCGCCCAGGGCGGCCATCCGTTCCCGGTCGAGCCATCCATAACGGGAGAGCGCCGCATCGAGCCCTAGCTGGAGGTCCCTGAGCGGTTTCCCCCCCCAGTCGTTCAAGACCGACCGGGTGAACTTCTCCCCGTATCCCAGGGAGCCGTGGTAGTCGATGAGGACGACGCCGAACCCCGCACCGGCAAAGACCTGCGCGTTCCATCGGTTGTTGAACGAGTTGGCCAGGCTGATCTCCGGCCCGCCGTGGACGACGAGTGCCACCGGAAAGCGGCTCGCGGGCCCGGCCCCCGGCGGCCGGACGGCGTAGCCGAACACCGTCTCCCCTCGCGCCCCCGTGAAAGCGAATTGCTCGGCGGTGCCCATCTCCACTTCCGCGAGCCGGGCCGCGTTCACCGAGGTGAGACGCGCAACGCTCGAACCCCCGATCGCGACGGAGTAGACGTCGGGAGGATTCGAAAGGTCGTTCCATGCGAAGAAGACTCTCCCGCCCGCCACCGCCTGGGCGTCGACGTTTCCGCCGTAGACGAGGGTCCGCACCTGTCCGGTCGTGACGTCGAACGCGAAAAGAGAGCGCTGGCCGAGGTTCTGGGAGAGGATCGTGACCGTCCTGGCATCCGCCCAGGCCAGGGTCTCGACCGAGCGGTCCCACCGTTCGCTCACCCATCGCGCGGGTCCGACCGCGAAGTCGAACCGGCCTCCCGTCGAGTGCCCTTCCCACGTCCTGAGGACGAGCCGGAACCGGTCCGACTCGTAGCCCGGCTCCTTCTGCGCCTGGTAGGCGAGCGTTCGCCCGTCCGGCGAGAACGCCGGCATGCTGTCCCAGGCCTTGTTCTCCTCGGTGATGTTGACCGCCTGGCGCGAAGCGTCGATCGGAGCGACCCAGAGATCGAAGTTCGTCGACCAGGGTTCTTTCGGCCCGACGTTGCGCGACGTGAAGACGATCCCGAGGCTGTCTGGGGTGAAGACGAACTCCTCGGGGCCACCAAACGGCTTGGACGGGACGTCGGAATCCATCCCCTTCGAGACGTCGACCGCCGAGGTCGCTGCCGGGAGGGACGTGACGAAGAGGTGACTCCGCCGGCCGTCGGCCCAGGCGTTCCAATGCCTCACGAAGATCCCCTCGTAGAGGACACCGGTCGAGACGGCCTTCTTCTTCTCGTCGAGCCGCTGCACCGTGCATTCCATCGTCGCGCAGTCGACGAAGACGTCGGTCGAGAACGCGAGGCTGTGACCGTCCGGCGACAGCTTGATGTTCGCGACCGGCAGCGGGAACCGTGTCACCTGTACCGGATCTCCCCCGGCGACGCCGGCGCGCCAGACCTGGTCAGAGCCCGACCGGGACGAGACGAAATAGACCTCGGCCGAGTCCGGGCCGAAGACGGGATTCGTTCCCCCGTCCGGGAGTGGTGTCAGGAGCCGTGGCCCGCTCCCGTCCGCCTTCATCAGCCAGACGGTCGAGACCCGCCCGGTCCCCGCCTGGTCGAGGCTGCTCACCTCGAACGCGACGAACCGGCCGTCGGCGGAGACCTGAGGGTTCGAGACCCGGTCCAGCGAGACGAGGTCCTTCGCGCTGAAGGGCCTGAGTGCCAGGGCCGGCTCCGCGAGAGCAAGGGCGAGAACAAACGGGACAACAGCTCGACGGAACATGTTCAACCCCCCCGAACAGAATGATCTGCTCCGCGTTTGACCGTGACAAGGAGGAAACGACGGGAGTGCCCGTGGAGGTCTCGAGGACGCGGCCCTCGCGGTCGAAGACGATCTTGCCGTCCCCGATCCGGTCCCTGACTTTCCCAGGGTTTCTACCGGCGCTTGACGGCCATCAGGTCGTCCACGTGGTCCACCACCTGGCCCGAGAGGGCGTAGGACGTCATCGAGATGGTGTCGTTCCGCGTGCGGAAGATGCAGTACCCCTCCTGGTTCGAGACCGTCTCCGCCGTCCAGGGCTTTCCCTCCCTCGCGTAGGCGTAGTAATTTGCCCCGCCGTTCCCCGAGACGATCTGCCAGACGGGGAGCGTGAAGTCGGGGTTGGGGGAGAAGCGGTCGAGGACCCCGTCCCCGTCCGTGTCGTCCTGCGGCAGGATCCCGACGGGCGTCGTCGAGTCGACGAGGAGGCGGGAATACCCGTGCTGGTGACCGGCCACGAGGGCTGCCGTCTTGGGGTTGCGGGCCAGGACTCTCCAGAATCGGTTCCTCACGTCGATGACTCCGTCCCCGGCCGGGACGAGGGCGTTCCCTCGGACGACATAGGGGCGGACGGCGTTGTTCCCGTCCCACCAGAGTCCCCTCTCCCCGGTGAACGGGCCCGGCGGGAAGGGGGGTTCGTGCAGGAAGACGACGATGAACTTCACCTTCGGTGATTTCTGGCCCCAGGTCATCACGTTCTCGAACCAGCGCAGCTGGTCGTCCATGAGGTATCCCTCGGGAGCCCCCCCGTATCTTGGAAAAGCCGCGTCGCTACTCCACCAGTAGAAGTCGTTGAGACCGACGAAGAGGACGGGACCGTACTGGAAAGAGTAGGCGGTCCCGGTGTAGGGGGGACGCCGGGGATCATCCGGCACCGGCCCGTTCGTGGGCATGTCGAACTCGTCGGCGAAGACGACCTCCGCACTCTCCTGGGAGTACGGCCAACGGTCCAGGCCCAGGCCGTAGGGGGTGCCGTCCTGGAAGTAGCGAGCCAATGTCTCGTGGTTCCCGGGGACGGCGTACACGGGGGCGGAGTGCCAGAAGGGGGCCCAGGCATCCTTCCACGCGCGGAGCTGGAACCTGTAGTCGGACGCGTCGTCGGCGAAACCGTATACGAGGTCCCCACCGAAGAGCACGAGGTCGACGGCCTCCCTCGCGGCTCGCGTGGCCACCATCTCCGCCACCTGCCGATTGATCCCCATCGCGGCCCGCTCCCCGCCGCCGGCGGCGTCGGGCGCGTCCGAGACCGCGAGGAACTTGACCTCCCCCTTTCCCGCGGCGGGGGCGGTGGTGAACTCGAAGACCGGGGAACGGGCGACCGAGCCGTCCTCTGCGGCCGATTCGACGAGGTAACGGTAGCGGGTCGAAGGGCGTAGACCGGTCACCGAGACCTTGTGCCCGCGCTCCGGCGCGGCCGAGAACTCCGTCCCGCCGGCCACCAGCGTGTCGGATGAGGCAGCTGTCCGCGCCAGGGGTCCTCCGGCGGGAACGATGCGCACGCGCCCCGTCGCGGTGCGGTCGGTACGCCACGAGACGGAGACCCGCGTCGGGTCGCCGCTCTCGACGCGGCCCAGGAGCGGGCCCTCGACGATCGTCACGGCTGGGAGCACGGCGGTTCCCGACATCCGGAACGAGAAGCGCCCGTCCACCGGGCCGAACGACACCACGCCCCCGTTCAGCTGGCGCAAGACGTCGAGCCGGGCGGTCACGGTCATCGTGGGAGGGAAGAGGCCGAGACCGTCTGGCCACCCGTTCACGTTGACGGTACTGCCGAGGAAGGCGGCCACAGGCAGGTCGACCTTGCCGTTGCTGAATGGGCCGGAGAAGCGAAAGCGGGTGTAGGCGAGATCGGCGTCCCCCTCCCCGAAGGGGTAGATGCCGAGATGGTACGTTCCCTGGAGGGTCTCGTCCCCCAGGTCCAGGTGCAGCGCCTTTCCGTCCGCCGTCGCCGTGGCGGAGTGGAAGGTGTCGAAGGAGAACGGGATGCGTGCCGCGACCACCCTGGGGGGAAGGCTGGGAACCAGGACGGGGAGCTCCTCGGAAACTGCGGACCCGGAAAGGGAAGCGAGGACGAGGGACAGCAGAGCGGCCCGGCCGAGCATGGAGACGTTCACGTTCACCTCCGCAGGTCGCCTTCTATTTCGCGCCCGTCTCGAGAGAATAGACCTCTTGCCGGACGGCAAGGCGGTCGACGACGAGACCAGGAGCCAGGACAGGCCGGTTCGCGACCTTCCTCCAGGACGAGGTCGTCGGCGACAAGATCGCTCCCTGGGTGGGACAGGGGGTGACCGTGGGGTCGCTGGCCGGTAAACTCGCTTCATGGCTTTCAAAGACCGCCCGTTCTTCCGCCGGATGCTCGACTTCGACGAGCTGATGCGCAGGGGAAGACCCGTGAATGCCTCGGATCTGGCGAAGAAGTGGGAGACCTCCACGAAGACGGTCCAGCGGTTCGTGGACGAGATGCGCAACCAGTTCGACGCGCCGATCGAGTGGAAGGCGAAGGAGGGCCGGTACGTCTATGCCGACCCGAACTATCACCTCCCGTGGCTGCCGGTGGAGGGAAGCGACCTGTTCGCGATCGGCGTCGCGATGAAGGTCCTCCAGATGTACGAGGGGACGCCGGCGGCGGCCGACATGAAGGCGATCTTCAAGCGACTCTCGGAATTCATGCCGCCGGAAGTGAAGATCAGCCCCTCCTCGCTGGTGGAGAAGCTCTACGTCCAGCACCAGGCGGGACGGCCGGTGGCGGCACCGGTCTGGGATGCGGTGGCGACCGCGCTCCGGGAGAAGGTCGCTCTCGAGTTCGAATACACCAAGCCGACCGGCGAGCACCGGAAGCGGACCGTGGAACCGTACACCCTGGTCCTCGCCAGTAGCGACTGGTTCCTGCTGGCGCACGACCCCGACGAGGACGACGTGCCCGTGAAGGTCTTCTACCTGACGCGGATCTCGGAGCCGAAGGTGACGACGCGACGGTTCGTGCTGCCGAAGGACTTTCGGCCGGAGAACTACCTGGGTCAGTCGATGGGGGCCTACGTCGGGAAGAAGCCATTCCGCTTTCGCGTGCGGGTCGACGCCGAGATCGCGAACTGGGTGGTGGAGGTCCACTGGCACGAGAAGCAGAAGATCGAGCGGCTGAAGGACGGCTCGATCGAGCTGGAACTCCCTGCCGCCACGCTGCTCGAGGCTCGGCGCTTCATCCTGTCGATGGGAAAGTACGCCCGGGCGATCTCGCCGGACGAGGTGGTCGCAGACGTGAAGGAGCACGTGGCGGCGCTGGCTCGAGCTTATGCCGGGACCTGACGTCGCTACTGTCTGCCCGAGGTTCAGCGAATAACGGGGGCGCTCCGGCCCTCGAAAGGCCACGGGCCGCTTCGTGTGCAGGGGAGCGCGGAGGGAGGGGTTCGCTACGGAGTTGGTTTAGGCGGCCCGAGCAGCCACGCCAGGGCGCTCTTGCGGTCGTAGAAGGAACAAACGACGAGACCTTGGTCGAGGCACGCGGACTCCCATAAGCGCAGGGCTTCGTCCCAGAAGGGGAGCCGGGGCAAGACAACCGCATCGCGGATCGATCGGTCAGCTGGGTCTTTCGCCAGCCCCGATGCGAACTCGAGCAGATCGAGCAGCGAGAGCGAGTCCCCGAGAGCCGTGCAGTCCGCGAGACTGAGAGAGGTCCCGTGCTTCCTGGCGAGAGAGGTGACTTCGCCGGCCGCAGCCCCCATCTCTCCGTCGGCGAGAGACCCGGTATAGATAGCCTCGACGTAGGAAGGGGCCGAGTGGACCTCGATGTGAATCGGCATCCGGGCGCCCCCTCCTTCCAGTAGCGGCTGAAGTGGGCCGGGCATCGGTAGTCTATCCCGGCGGCCCCTGGCCCGCGTTCGAGGATAATTGCGCCCCGCGCCTTGTATTCCGCAGCTCGCGGCCCCACATTAACAATGGCCACGACAACTGGCACAGCCAGGCACCCAGGGCGCGACGGCGCACAAGGGCCAGACGGCACAGCCAGAAACAGACCGTGGCAAGGGACCGGGACTAACCTCCCGGTCCTTCCGATTTTGGGGTCAGGTCTCTACTCTGTGGTTTTCGCCGGGGCCCTTCGCCCGGGGGGAATCGCCTCGCTCCGGTCAGCCCCCGACTCGCTCGAGGAACCGCTCGCGGCGCTCCTCCGGCCAGCGGGCGCAGAACGCCGGCTTCTGCTCCACGATGCGCTTCGTGCAGAGGCTGCAGGTGGGCGCGCACGGGTTGATCGGCTCCAGGATCTCGCCGGACGCCTTCCTGGGCCAGAGCGGGTCCGCGAAGATCACGCGCGCCAGCCCGACCAGGTCGGCCATCCCCTCCCGCAAGATTCGCTCGGCCGTCTCGGGGCGCTGGATCCGCCCAGCGGCGATGACCGGGACCCCCGGGACGGCCGCCCGGATGGTCCCCGCGAACGGCGCCATGAACCCTTCCTCCCGGTCCGCCTCGACGTAGCCGGGAAGCGAGAAGGAGTCGTAGCAGCCGATCATGACCGAGAGGTAGTCGACGCCCGCGCGGGCCAGCTCTCCCGCGAACGGCGTCGTCTCCGCGAGCGTCAGGCCGCCCGGAACGCACTCGTCGGCCAGGAACCGGTAGCCGACGGGGAAGCCCGCGCCAGCGGCGCCCCTGACCGCGGCCAGGACCTCGATCGGGAACCGCATCCGGTGGGCCAGGTTGCCGCCGTAGGCATCCGTCCGCAGATTCGTCCGCGACGAGAGGAACTGGGTGAGCAGGTACCCGGTCCCCCCGTGCAGCTCCACGCCGTCGAACCCGGCCTCCTTCGCCCTCCGCGCGCCGGCGGCGAACGCCGCGACGACGCGGTCCACGTCGGCCTGGTCCATGGCCTTCGGCGTCACGCCCCAGGTCGTGACCGCAGACGGCGCAATCCGGTCGGGGCGGCGGGCATAGCGTCCCGCGTGGTGGATCTGGAGCACGGCCCGCGCGCCTCTCTCCTTGATGGTCCCGGCGAGCCGGGCGAGGCCGGGGACGAAACGGTCGTCGGAGGCGAGGAGGGTCCGCGGATTGCCGAGTCCGCAGGGCTCGACCGTCGCGTTCTCCACGACGACGAGGCCCGCCCCCGAGTCGGCCATCTCGGCGTAGTAGTCGAGGACGAGGTCGTTCACCTCGTTGTCCGGGCCGGGATAGGCGAGGTAGAGGGGGAGGCAGCAGATCCGGTTCCGGAGCGCGAGGGGCCCGAGGCGCATCGGTTCGAAGAGGAGGCTGTGCATGGTTTTCCCGGTCTCCCCGCCGGTTCGGCCGGAAGGCTAGCACGCACCCCCGCGAGCTTCCGGGGCCACGATCCTCTACGTGGGGATGATGACCTTCTTCGGCGTGCGCGCCTGTATTGCCTAGACCCGGAACGTGTCCGGCCTCCAGACCTTGATCCGCTTCTTGATCTCGGCGTTCGAGAGGGACGACTGAAGTGTCTGTTCGACCAGCGAGGGGAGCTCGGCGTCCGGGGCGAAGCGGAGGGCGACCAGCTGCGCGGGGGTCAGCTCGGGGATGCGGGCGCGAAGGGGCTCGGGGAGCACCTGAGAAAGCCGCAGCCGCTCCTCCAGGCGGATCAGCCGGTCCTGTGCCCGGAGCGGAAAGGCCCGGACGTACCAGGCTATCCCGATGAGGCCGAGGGCCAGGACGATCGACCACGCGGTGAAGAAGCCAGGGGCCTTCACTGTGGCGGCGATCGAGACGATGAGGTTCAGTGCCAGGATTCCCAGGACGCCCCGGTGGAATCCGGGAACGACCTGGGCGTGGTTCGCGTAGGTCTGTGGTTCTTTTTCGGTCATCACGTTCTCTCTCCGATCGATCATGGGCGCGGGATTGCCGGGCCCGGCGTACCCCCAAAGGGACGTTCGGGCGGCACGTAAATTGCGTCAATCCGGTAGGGTCCGCTCGAGGACCGACGCCAGGCAAAGCACTCCTCTGGACTCCGGCGGTATCCTCGGAGGTGAATCATGTCGTACCAGGTAGCCAGGCGACTCCTCGTCGTGACGGTCCTGACGGGAATTTCCCTCCTTGCCGTGGCGCAAGAGGTGCGGCCGGCCGTGGATTCCGGGGACCTGGTCAAGGTGCAGGCCGAGAGGCTGCCGCCGGATCAGCTGGCCGACCTGGTGGCCCCCATCGCCCTCTATCCCGACTCGCTGCTCAGCCAGGTCCTCGTGGCGAGCACCTACCCGCTGGAGGTCGTGGAGGCCCAGCAGTGGCTGAAGCGAAACGGGGAGCTGCAGGGCCGGCTCCTGACGGATGCGGCGCTGGAGCAGGACTGGGACGCCAGCGTGGAGGGCCTGGTGGCCTTTCCCGAAGTCCTGGCGGTGCTGAACCAGGACGTCCGGTGGACGACGGCGCTGGGTAACGCCTTCCTCGCCCAGCAGTCGGACGTCATGGCCGCGGTGCAGCGGATGCGCGGGCGGGCACAGGCCAGCGCCAAGCTCGTTTCCACCCCCGAGCAGAACGTGTCGACCGAGACGAAGGACGGTGTGACGGTCGTGGAGGTCGCGCCGGCGGACCCCCAGCTGATCTACGTGCCGGAATACGACCCGGCCGAGATCTGGGGCGCCCCGGCGTACGGTGCCTACCCGGCGCTCGAGTACGCGCCGAACTACGGGTTCGGCCCGGCCATGGACATCGGCTTCTGGTTCGGCCCCTGGGCCGGCTGGGGCTGGGGCTGGGGCCCGTCCTGGTGGGGCGGCTCCGTGTGGGTCAACCACGGGTTCTTCCGCCACTATGGTTTCCATGACGGTCGCGGGCACCACGGTGGCGGCGGCCACGGCGGCGGCGGCCACCCGCCCGGCGGCCCCCACGGGGGCCAGGTCGCCGGCGTCCAGCCCTGGCGCCACGACTCGGGCCACCGTCAGGGAGTCCCCTACCAGAACGGCGGGGTCTCTCCCCGTCACCAGGCGGTATCGACACCCCGGAACTCGACGGGGAGTCCGGGAAGCTGGAGAGAGCGTGGAGCGGGGCCGGCACCGCAGCCCGGGAGTCGATCCGTGGCGCCGGGCTCCCGCAGCGCCGAACCGCGAAGTCCCGCCCCTCGCAGCGCGGCCCGCTCCACCGAGAGGCAGCAGTGGCGAAACCCCCAGGGCGCAGCGCGCGAACAGGTCGTGCGACGGAATTCGCCCTCGGTCCCGCGCTACACGGGCTCGACGCCCCGCTACCAGCCGGCGCCGCGGGCGCAGTCTGCGCCCCGGTCGTTCGCGTACGCGCCCCACGGTGGGGGGAGTGCCCCCGGAGGCGGCGGCTCATACAGGTCTGGCGGCGGAAGCGCGCCCAGCACCGGCGGCGGCCACACCTCGGGCGGTGGCTCGCACGGTGGCGCCCGTCACTGACGACGCCCCGAAGCTCCGCGCGGCGAGACCCTTCCCGGACGTGAGGGAACCCTGCCCGGCGGGCCTCTCCTTGACTCCGCCCAATACATGCATTAATGTGCACGCATGCATGGAAGAGGGGAAGGAGGACGCGGGATGAAACGCAGCGGGATTCACAGGCCGACGGTCGAGGACGCCGTGGAGATCTCGGGAATCGAGACCTTGCACCCGGGAGGCTTCGCCCTGACGCGCCGCACGGCCGAGGTGGCCGGTCTCGAGCCGGGGCTTCGAGTGCTCGACGTCTCGAGCGGCCGGGGGACGCAGGCCGTCTTCTACGCGACCGAGTACGGCGTGGACGTGACCGGCCTCGACCTCTCGGAGGAGATGGTCCGGACGGCCACGGAGCGCGCCTCGGAGACGCCGGTGAGCGGCCGGGTCCGGTTCGACCTGGGAGATTCTCAGAAGCTCCCCTATCCCGACGCCACGTTCGACGTCGTCATCAACGAGTGCGCGGTCGGCATCCCGGACGACTCCCAGGCGGTCCTCAGCGAGATGGCGCGCGTCGTGAAGCCGGGGGGGCGGGTCGTCATCCACGAGTCCACGTGGCGGAGGCCGCTGGGCAACGACGAGAAGCGCGAACTGGCGGAGCGGTACGGCACCACCCCGCTGGAACGCGAGGAGTGGACGGGGATGATGCGCGCGGCCGGCCTCGAGCAGGTGGAGGACGAGGCGGAGCCCTGGTCGCGCCCGCAGGTCTTCTGGAACGTCCGCCAGGGGCGAGAGGTCTGCTGCCCGCTGATGGTGCTGACGCCGGGCGAGCGGCTGCGGACCCTGAGACGGCTGCTTCCTCGCCACGGGCTGAAGGGCGTCGCCAAGGTCCTGGCGAACGAGCGGGTCTTCTTCAGGGCCGTCAAGGCTGGGAAGATCGGGTACGGCCTCTACTGGGGGCGGCGTCCCGGGCTGGCGGGTTAGTGGTGAGCGCACGGCCGAGGGCCGCGAGCCGGCGGACTCCGGTCCGGGCGACGACCTCGGGGAGAGTGCCATCGCCGCCCCCGAGCGGCCTGATCTCGCCGCTCGACTCCACCTTTCTCAAGGCGCTGACGGAGCCCGCGCGGCTGGAGATCCTCAAGCTGTTGCTGGTGCGCGGCCCCGCGAACATCGAGACGCTCGCCGGACACCTGCCGCAGGACCGCTCCGTCATTTCGCGCCACCTGGCGGTCCTGCATCGGGCGGGAATCGTGCGGTCCGAGCGAAAGGGCCGGGAACGGATCCACGCCGTCGACGGACCCGGAATCGTCGCGGCGCTCGAGCGAATCCTGGAGCAGGCGAAGGCCATCATGGCCTGCTGCTGCCCGCCCGTTTTGCCGGACAGGTAGGAGCGGTCAGGGGACGGGCTCGCACCGCACCTCGGGGCGAAGGGTCACGCGGGTCCTCGCCACCCCGCCGCCGGCGTCCCTCGCCGTCAGCCCGACGGCGCCAGGATCCTCGCCAGGGCCTCGCCCACCGATGCCAGGTCCTCCTGGCCGGTCACCTCGACGCGGGAGGGAAGGACGCGCCTGGCGATGCCACTCACCTGGTCGCCGAAGGCGCCCGCGTCCTTACGCTGGCCGGGCGGTCCGGGACTAACATCCACGGTCGAGAGGCCTCCCTTCGGGGACGAATCGGGAGGAAATGCTCGTGGGACTCTACGTCCTGGCCCTGGGGATCGTGAGCGTCGGGGTCCTCCTGACGTACCTGGGCTTGAACCGGATCGCGATCACGAGGAGACGGCTCTCGACCTGGATCCGGGTCGAGGGAACCGTTATCGGACTCGTCGCGCGATACCCGAGCAGCCGGGGCCCTCTCTACGCCCCGACGTACCGGTACGCCGTCCTGGGCACCGAGCACACGACGACGGCGGACACGGCCGCATCGCCGCCCGACTACGCCGTCGGCGACGCGATCAGGCTCGTCGTGAACCCGGCGAAGACGGGCGAATCGGTCGTCATCGACAGGAACACCGCCCTCGAGTCCTGCGGGCTCCTGGCCCTCGGCCTAGGTGCGGCCTGGCTCGGGCTGCTCCTCGGCTGGCTTCGGGCCACCGGGCGAGCGGGGTAGCCGCCACCGTTTCCCGGGACGGTCCTGACTCTTCAAGGACCGAAGAGATCGCGCTGGTTCTCCTCGCCGAGCCACCCGTCGGCCGACATGCCAGCGCCATTGGCGATCGACTCGTCGGGTGATCCCTTGCGGAGCTCGAGTCGGGCGAACGGTTCGAACGCGAGGTCGGCCCACGGCAGTGCATCGAGGACGGCGTCCTGCGGGGAAAGGAGCGCCAGCGCCCTGGGCCCATCCGGTCCGGCGACGAAGACCGCCGGTTCGGACGAGGGCAGCCCCAGGGCAAAGCTCCGCCCGTCGTCGAGCCGTCCGGTGGCCAGGAGGCGACGCCTCTCACCTGGCCGCGCGGCGCTCCTTCCAGGCCGACACGATGAAACCGCGAACTTCGGTCGTGTCGGTCACTTCGGTCGCGGAGGCACCCTGCACCGGTCGAAGAAGTTCGTCCCGGCCCTGGTGCTCCCGATGAACAATGGCCCCATGATCCGGCGCCGGTGGGTGAGAGCGAACGCCGGCGGCACCCGGGTCGTCGTCGTCGTGGCGCTGCTGCTCCTCGCGGTTCGCGCCCCCGCCCAGGATGCCGCCGCCGTCGTCATCTCGCCGGACCGGCCGACTTACGCGAACGGCATCCAGATCGTCCCCCTCGGTCACGTTCAGGCCGAGGCGGGCGCGGCGGTCTTCCGGATCGGCGGCGCGACCGAGGTCACGGCCGGCGAGATGACGGTCCGGATCCCGGTCTCCTCGCGCGTCGAGGCGCGAGTCCAGCTCTTCAGCCACATGACGGCCTGGGGAGAGGAGACCTCGAGCGGTGTCGTGGACCCCACGCTCGACGTGAAGTGGAAGCTCTTCGACACCGACGCGACGGACTTCGGCCTGATCGCCGGGACCAGCCTGCCCGCCGGGGCGAGGGCCCAGGGCGAGGTTCACCTCCAGCCGTTCGCGACCTTCTCCCTGGACCAGGTCGTGACGGAGGCGCTGTCGCTCACCGCCAACCTGGGCGCCGCATCGGCGAGCGATCGAGGGGAGACGTTCGGAAAGCTCTACGGGGGGCTCGCCGCGGCGCTCCAGATCTCTCCCAGGGTGACCCTCTTCCTGGAGGGCTACTGGTGGAGCCGGACCAAGGCGGGAGGGCCGGGCGAGGCGGCCCTCGACGCCGGCCTCCAGTACTTCGTGACCGGCAGGTTCGCGCTCGACGCGAGGGTTGGCCTCGGCCTGGGGCGCACCGCCCCGGACTGGTCCCTCGGGCTCGGGGTCGCCTACATGTTCTAAGGGACGAGCAAATAGCGGTCAGGGGAGCGAAGAGACTACCCCTGTGGGCGAAAAGCGATCCCTGATCGACACCTCAGCCTTCGTCCTGCGGGAAGATCCCGTCATGAACAGACGCGTGACCGGCATCGGCGGGATCTTCTTCAAGGCCAGGGACCCCAAGGCTCTTCAGGATTGGTACCGGGTCCACCTCGGCATCGACGTCCAGGAATGGGGCGGAGCGGTCTTCCGGTGGCATGACCCGAAGGCGCCCGAGCCTGACGGCTGCACCGCCTGGTCGATCTTCCCGGCCACCTCCGACCACTTCGCCCCGAGCCAGGCTCCGTTCATGGTCAATTACCGGGTCGGGGACCTGGCTGCCATCCTGACCGCCCTCCGCGAGGAAGGATGCGCCGTGGACGAGAAGACGGATGCATCGGAGTTCGGGAAGTTCGGCTGGGTGATGGACCCCGAAGGGAACAGGATCGAGCTGTGGGAGCCCCCCGCGGCCCCCGTCGGCTGACGATCCGGAAGAGCACGAATCAGGGTTCTGCCATCGGCTCGCGGCGATTCAGAGGAATGCGGTGATGGCCTTTCCCTCGGCCACTAGGAGAGGCCGGCCCGGCGGACGGTCTCCTCGGTCAGCTGGTGGAAGGCGCCGATCCAGAGCCTGGAGGGGCCGGCGCCGCCGCCGGAGGTGTTGTCGCGTTGAGGCCGAGGTACACGAGCTAGACGTTGAAGGGGTCGGGCAGGGCCGCGAGCGAGCGGACGAACCGCTCCTCCGCGCCCCGCGGGGCCGGGGCGTCGGGCGGGATGGCGGGGAAGAGGCCGGCCATGGGTATGGCATTATCGGGGCGGCCGGATTCCGTGCTGGCGGACGCTGACGTGGACTTCGTCTGATGGGCTGGTGTGAACAGAACCTAAGACTATTCAATGGCTTAGCATCTTAGTTCGAGGCTAGGTATATATACCTAGCCTCTTGAAACTCGGGAAGTGGGGCAGGCCTCGTCGCACGTCTCAAGGTATATATACCTTGAGACTGAGCGCCGGTGCCTATATCCTGTCGATTGCTGAAGCAGATGCCTCGATCCGTGATCTCCGACCCGGTCCTAGACGCCATGGAGAAGGCGCTCCGTGCATCCGCTCGGAAGGTCTTCGCCGTCAACGAACTCCTCCTTTTCCTGGCCGCTCAGGCCGAGGCGCTCCACTGCACGGCTAGGCCGACGGTTCTGATGGACCGGCTCGTGGAAGCGGGTCTGGTGACGGAGCTGTCCCTCAAGTCGCCCGACTACCCCCCGATCAGGCGGTACGCGGTAGGGGACCCATCCCCGTTCGAGCTTGCGCAGAGCCTTCGCGGCGGCGCCTATCTCTCGCACGCCTCGGCCGTGTCGCTCCTGGGACTGAACGATCAGATCCCGAAGACCCTGTACGGGAACAAGGAGCAGAGCCCGAAGCCGGTCCCGACGACGCCGTTGTCGCAGGAGAGGCTGGACCGGGCATTTCGGGGGTCGCCCAGGCGCTCGAACTACTTCTACCGTCACGCCGAGTACCACTTCGTCCTGCTGAGCGGCAAGAACACGCAGGACTTCGGCGTCGAGGCGATGACGGGGCCGCACGGGGAGCCCCTTCGTGTGACGAACCTCGAGCGGACTCTCCTGGACATCGCCGTGCGGCCCATCTACGCCGGGGGCGTCTACCAGGTGCTGGAGGCGTACCGGACCGCGGCTGACCGGCTCTCGGTATCGGGTCTGCTGGAGGCGCTGAAGAAGCTCGACTACGTCTATCCATACCATCAGGTCCTCGGCTTCTACCTGGAGAAGGCCGGCCTGCCGGCGGAGAAGACAAAGCCCTTCCGGGATCTCGGCCTCGAGTGGGACTTCTACCTCACGCACGGCCTCCGGGACTTCGAGCACGTCCCGTCCTGGCGCCTCTACGTGCCGCGCGGGTTCTAGGCCGTCAGCCTCTTCGCGATGGCGACCACGAAGTCGAAATAGAAGTCGAAATCGCCGGCCAGAGAACGAACGGAGCCCTCGACCGAAGGCCAGTCGACGCGGTGAAACTCCCGGGTCGTCTCGATGCGGGCCAGCAGGCCGATCGGGACTCGCTTCGCCTCGAACGTCTTCTCGAGGAGTTCCCGGTTTCCACTTGCCGCGAGGTCGGTGCTGGCCTCCGTGCAGATCGAGTGGATGTCGAAGAAGTCGCGCGCCCTGGGATGCGGGTATCGGGCGTACGGGTACTCGGGCATTTGCTGGCAGATAGCCCGGACCTTCTCGGCCGCGATCAAGGCGGGCGAGTAGACGAGGATGGACGTGTCGTCGACAAGCCTGACGGCGACGTCGCCGACGAACTCGTGCCGGCTGATCTGGACCCGGAAGACCCGCTCCTGAGCCGGGCCGATCACGGTGGCCGAGCGCCGCGATCTTTCGACATCCGGTCCGGATCGCCCGGCCGGGATGAGCTTGAAGAGGACCTCGTATCCGCCCCACCAGCTTTCGTGCGGCTCCGGCGGCCGGAGGAGGAAACGGACGTCGAAGAGGTGGTAGCCGGCGTTGCGGAAGCCCGCGACGAGGCACTCGACGATTCGAATCTCCGCCTGTCTGACGTCGGGGAAGTCCCCCCGTAACGAGTAGTCGAGATCGAGAGAGGTACGGCCTCCGATTCCGTAGACCAGGGAGAGAGCATTCCCTCCCTTGAGGATCAGGCCGGCCGGTCCAGGGAGCGCCGCAGAGACCGCCTTCATGGCGATGAGACGGATCGCTTCTGCATCACCCGGCTTCGATGGGGTCTTCCCTGTGGTCATGGCTGGCTAGCTTAGCGGCATCCTGGGAAGGTGTTCGGGCGGCTCATTCAGATCCTGGCGCCGACCGCGATCATCACGCGGCTGGTAGGTCGGCTCCATCGTCTGCCACCACCACCAGCCGATGCCGCGCCCGTGACGACGCGACGTAAAGGTTCGCGCCGGTCGATGACGCGCCGGGCGGCGGCGGACGCTCGCGCTCAGATCGTCTCGTAGGTGACGACGTCGCGCGACTCGAGAGACGCGAATGCCCGGCCGACGACGTGCTCCTGGAAGTGCGCCGTCGCCCGGTGGTCGTCGTATCCCTTCTGGTCCACGTACTGCTCGTAGAGGACGAACGTCCGGGGATCGCGGGGCGAGACCTGGGCCTGGTAGAAGAGGCAGCCCGGCTCCGCCAGGGAGAGCGGGGTCATCACGGCGATGACCTCGCGGATCCGGGCCTCCTCCCCGGGCTTGGCCTTCCAGGTGGCGAGAACGACGAATGCCATGGAACCTCCTCCGGGCGCCAGCGGCGAGCGGCGGCCCGTCCGTCCCTGCATCATCGCCCGACGGAGAGCATTTCGGCGGGGTCGTTCATGGGGTGGGACTTCCGTCGCCTGTCACCCGGAACAGGCCGTCGTCCAGGGCTTGTACCCGGAACAACGTATCGAAGCCCTCGGCGACGGACGGAATTTCCAGGCGCCTCAACGTTCCAAGAACCACGACCTCCGGAACCCTGGCCCTTCCGCTGCGCGCGGCATTCCGGGTCAGGACGCTCTCGATCGCGGTCTCGAAGAAGTAGCCGGTCACCTTGAACCTGGTGCCCCTGACCAGCTCTATGTACTTCGCGCGGTCGTCCCTGGTCGGGTTCGTGTTGTCGATGACGAAGCTCTGCCTCATGCCGATGCAGGCATCGATGAGAAGGGCCTCGCGCTTCCGTGTCTTGAGCCTGTCCGGGTTGACCCGGACGTGCGTGTGAAGGAACGTCGACGTGTAGAAGGTCGTCTTTCCAGCCCCCTGACACCCCGTGAGGATCACCATTTCCACGACGCCAGAATACCGCCTCGCTGCTGTCGTGAGCCCATGTGGGTACTCACGACCTTCGGGTTCTTCAGCGTTGTCCAGAAGCGGGATACGAAGCACCTGACCGTGTGGGCCCGGGTGCGATCGGACCTGGACCGGTTGCGAGCCCGGGACCCTGATCTCCGTGAACAGCCGGCACGAAACCCTCGCCGGGAAGCTCGCCACCTTGCTGGAGCGGTCGGAGATCCGGGATCTCGTGGACGTGAAGACCTTGATCGACGCCGGCGCCCGGGGGACCTCGAAGCCGGCCTTCGCGATGCGCCGAAGAAGGACGCTGGATTCTCTCCACTGACGCTGGCGTGGGTGCTGAGGGGCTTCGATCTCGGGCCGCCCGCCCGGGGGCTCGGGTGGGCCGAGAGCGAGGAGCGGGAGCTGAGCGCCTTCCGTGACTGGCTGGTAGAGCGGCTGACGGCCGGCGCCGCGCCGGGCTAACGAGGCGCTACCTCGTCTGCCTCCCTCTTGCGGACCCCTGAACAGCTGCGATTCAGGACCGAGAAACGCTGAACGACACCCGTCTCGCCACCAGCTCCTCGAGAAGCCCTTCCGCGAACCCGTGGTCGACGTCCAGCGGGAGGGCGCTTCGCTGCGCCGCTTCCTCTACCTTCTCTCTCAGCGCCCCGGCCTCGTGGAGCAGTTCGTCGAACGTCATCGCCCCGTCGCGAATCGCGTTCAGCTCCTCGGCGTCCGGGCGGCGCACCCGGAGCTCCCCCGATTCCAGCGCCTCCAGCCCCGTACGCATCAGCCGGAGAAGGTGCATCGCGTGCTTCGTGTCGTAGCCGTGCCGCCGTTCCAGGTCCGCCCTGACCGGATTCCGTCCGGCCTTCCACGCTTCGAACGCCTCCCAGTGCCTTGCAGCAGCCCGGTACCTTCTTTCCGCTTCCAGGGCCTCGGCCACGTCGCGGGGGAGGCCGAGCGCCTTCATCGCGACCGTCCGGAGTGCGGCGGGGCCGTCCATGTCGTCCAGGTGCCCGCTGAAGGCGTCCCTCCAGAATTCACCGAGCCGCTCCTCGACCGCGATCCGCGCCTCCTTCGGCAAGTCCACCGTCTCCAGCGCGTACGCCCGTACCTTCTCGGCCACCGCCTTCTCGATCCGGTCCCTGTCGTCGGGCGCCAGCGTCGGCCCGTCCGGGAGACCGAATTCGCGGCGACCTGGCCTCTGTCTCGGCGGGTTCAGCAGCCAGCCGCGATGCGTCTGGATCCGCTTCAGTTGCGCCATGGCATAGCCCAGGAAGGTCTGCCGGACTTTCATCGTCAGAAACCGGTGTCGTTCTTGGTGGAGGCGCCGCCAGGTCGGGGTCTCGAAGAGCCAGTCGTTCTCGTCTGCGAAGAGGATCTCCAGGGCATTCGGGTTGGCCGCGGCGCAGAGGCCCACGAACTTCGCCACGTCGAAGAGGACGCACTCCGTCTTCACCGCAAGCCCGGCCGCCGCGGACGGGTGCCTCTCCAGTCTGGGTCGGATGTGGTTCCAGAGCGCCCCCTCGACGATCCCCTGGAACTCCTCGACCCGGCGGAACGGGGAGATCCGGTCCCTGAGGGGCACGATCCAGACTCCACGCAGGTCCACGTCCGATCCGGCCCGTGACGTTCCGTGGGCCTGGCTGCCGGCCAGCGTCACGAAGATCGTTTCGCGAGGGACGTCGAGCGTCATTGTTCGGCCCCCCTCTGGGGCTCCAGCCTCAGGCGGATCACGAAGTCCTCGAGGGCTGCCCTGGAGGTAGGTTCGTCGGGAAGACGACTCGAGGCATGGGCTGCCGTCAGGGTCTCCTCGAGCCGGTCGAGCCGAATGTCGTGGTGGGCGACCTCTCCCGGCTCCAGGGCCATCCGCTCACTACCTGACCGCTTCCGTTCCACGAGATCCGGCACCTCGGGCTCACCAAGCAGTTCCGCCAGCCGCAGGACGTTCGCTTCGACCTCACCCGTTCTCATGAGGTGGATGCCGGTGAGAAGGACACGGTAGGCATAGAGAAGGTGTTTCACGCTCGGCCCGGGTTCATGGAGGCGCTGACGCCTTCCCCGGGCGAACCCCTGATAGTGGCGGACGGTCGGCCGCGTGACGCAGCCCCGACCCAGTTCGCGGAGCTCCGCGAAGGCAGCCGTCGAGACCACGACCAGGGGCGAAAAGAGCTGCTCCAGGACGTACCCGTTGTGGCTCACGAGCAAACGGGCGAACTTCCTGAGGTCGTGTGCCACCCAGTCGAGGTCGTACCGCCCCTTCTCCGAGAGTGTGATCGTCTCCTCCGCCGTCCGGAGTCCCAGCACTTCCCGGATGTCGAGGACGAAGGCGCCCCGCAGGTCGACGTCGCTGTCGGGAGAAGCGAAGCCGTACAGGTGCGCGCCGCTCACGGTCGCGAAGACCAGGCGCGGGGAACGCCGCACGACCTCCGCCAGGAACTTTCGATCCAGCAGTCTCCAGACGTCTGAAACCGGGTCGTCGGGCGGAGCCATCGTCATTTCCCTGCCGCCTCCATCCGGGTGTCCAGGGTGGCGAGTGGGGCCTTCAGCGTGCGGGCCAGCCAGAGGTAGGCCGCGTCGTAGGCGGTCACGTTCCTCTCGATGGCGACTTCCAGGACGGCGTCGTGGTCCACGTCGACGTGGCGGATGTCCAGGTCCATCGCCACGCGGAGCGCGCGGGCGATCAGGTCCGCCTGCCTGGGGGCACGGCGCGCCTTCTTCCACGCGATGTTCGTGACCTCGTAGCGCAGGAGGGCGGGGGCCACGAGCTCGTCGTCCCCGAGCAGCCTCGCCGCGCGATCGGCGTCCGGCTCGCCGAACACGATCGCCGCGATGACGGACGCGTCGACGACCTTAACGGGCATCGCGCATCTGGCGGAGGATGCGGACGGAGTCGCCCCTCGTCGTCAGGCCCAGCGCGCGGACGCGCTCCATCGCGTCGCGGGGGCTCAGTCTCGGGGCGGCGGCCTCCTCTAGGATCACCATCAGCTCGCCCTGCAGCGACCGCCGGTTGCGCTCGGCGCGCTCGCGCAGCCGTTGGGCGAGCTCCTCGGGGACGTTCTTGACGGACAGGTTCACGGACAGGGGCGCCTCCAGAACGGATCCATTATAGCTCCGCTCCCGCATGTCAGGCCTGGGAAGGCCGCGAGCTACGGGAGCCGTGGAGAGAGGGACGCGGCGTTCGCGCGGTACACGGTCCGGAGTGGCTCGTTGATCGGGAGGTTCAGGAATCGCTCGAGCTGAAGCGACAGGCTCGGGATGCCCTGCTCGGAGGCGGGGAGGACGGCGCCCGTCCGGACGAGGTCGCTGGCCCGGTCGTTCATCCCCCTGAGAAGGGCCACCCGGAGCGGGGTCCCGTAGGTCGTCGTCGACTTCCGGAGCAGCTCGGGGGTCCGGTGCGCGGCGGAGTAGATGGCCGCGGCGACTCCGGCCTGGTCGTCCCCGGGGGTCGTCACGATGGTCCAGACGAGGGGATTCCCGGACCGGGCCCGGTCGTCGGGGAGGGTGACCCGCAGTCTGGCGACCTCCGCCATCCAGTCGAGCTTCGCGTCGCCCGCCTGCTCCTCTCTCGCTCCCCGAACGGGCGGTGAAGGTCCCGGCCGACGGAGATAGTTGAGAAGTCAAGCCTGGCATCCCTCTCCCCCGCGGTCCGGGGGGCTTAACATTTCAGCCGTGAGGCGGCCCCTTCCGTTCCTTGGCTGTCTTCTCCTGGCCGCGGCTCTCGGCGGGTGCTGGAGCTACGTCTCTCCCGAGGCCCGGACGCGGTTCACGGAACGCCAGGGCCGATTCACCGTGACCGTCTACCCGGTGAACGTCGCCTGCGGCGGGAAGCCCACCGTCGGCGACTTCCGGCTGGGGGACGACCTTGCGGCGTGGCTGAACGCTCAGGGCATCGCCGACGCGCGGCCCGGCAGGCCTGGCGCGCGGGTCCCGGTGAAGTGGGGGTACAACCAGGCGAAGATGGCGGAGCAGAGCGCAAGGGCGTTCGGTGCGTGGGTCCAGCAGGCCAACCTGACGACGGACTACGCCCTGCTGGCCGAGATCCTCTGCAATCCCGACGAGACGAAGGTGATCGGGGTGCACTTCTCCCTCGCGGAGAAGTCGGGTCTGGTGGCGGCGGGAGGGTTGACCAACTCTCACTGGGACGAGTTCAAGGAGGTCGACCCTGTCGATCGGCAGGGCGGGCTGACCGTGCTCAAGAAGATGATCCTGAAAGGTCTTGCGACCGAAACGACGTCGCGAGGGGGAGTTCGATGAACAAGGCTCCGGTCTGGTTCACCGTGATCGTGGTCGTGGCCCTGCTCTGGAACGTGGCCGGGCTCCTGGCCGTCCTTGCAGACCTGCGCCTGACGGCGGCCGACATCGCCGCCCTGCCGGTCCAGCAGCAGGAGCTCTACAAGGCCCGCCCGATCTGGTCGGTCGCGGCCAGCGTCGTCGCCGTGCTCGGCGGCACACTCGGCTGCCTCAGCCTCCTGCTCCGGAAACGGTGGGCGCTCAACCTGCTTTACGCGTCGCTGGCCGGCGTCGTCCTCCAGGACGTCGGCCTCTTCGTCGTGGCCGGCGCGGCGAAGGTCCGGGACCCGGTCCCCTTCGTCCTGCAGGGCCTGGTCCTCGTGGTGGCCGTGGGCCTGATCGCGCTCGGCCGGCTGGCCGCGCGCCAGTCGTGGCTCTCGTAGTGCCTGGCGGCACGGTCCGCGGGGGTGGCGAGCCGGGGCCCGGCCCGATGCCGTGCCGCGCCCGACGGTATTCCCCGTAGTAGGCTCGTTCAATGCGCATGCCGCTCGCCGGACGCCGGATCCTCGTCACGCAGTGCAGGGAGTTCATGGGCCCCCCGCTGTGCGAGGTCCTGGCGGAGCACGGCGCGGAGGTCGTCGCCGACCCGCGCCCCCTCGCGGAACCGTCCGCCGCCGCCCAGCTGGTGCGGGAGACCGGCCGGATCGACGTCCTGGTGGCGAACCTGGCCCTCCGGGCCCCCACGACCGCCGTCGCGGAGGTGTCCGAGGCGGAGTGGCGCGAGGTCTTCGCCGCGCTGGTCGATCCGCTCCCCCGGCTCTTCGCCGCCGTCCTTCCGGAGATGACCGCCAGGCGGCAAGGCAAGATCCTCGTCATCGGGAGCGCGTCGGCCCTGAGGGGGATGAAGCGCGCGTCCACCTACAGCGCGGCTCGTGGCGCGCAGCTCTCCTACGTGCAGGCGGTCGGCGTGGAGGTGGCCCCGCACAACGTGCAGGTGAACGCGATCGCCCAGAACTTCGTCGACAACCCGACCTACTTCCCGCCGGAGGTGCAGGCGAACCCCCGGTTCCAGGAGAGGCTGCAGCGCGAGGTGCCCCTGGGCCGGCTGGTCTCCGCCCGCGAGGACGTGGAGTTCGCGGCCTACCTGTGCAGCGATGCCGCCAGCTGCTTCGTCGGCCAGGTCTTCCCGGTGTGCGGCGGGTGGGTGACGAGGTGACCGGGTGGGGGGCGACGAACGGGCTTCACCCTGCGGCGTTTCCAGGCCCCGGGCGGCTTGGAAGACGCCCTCTACGACAACACCGTCGACGTGAACCCTGAGAATCTGGACGACGTGGTGGTGGCCGGGAACGCGAACGACACCGTCCTCTGGCCGGACTCGGTGGCGAGCTCCACGCGTCTCCTCGAGGTCCCCTGGACGGGGAAGGTCTTCCGCTCGCTCGACGGCAGCGCCCGAGAGAAGGCGAGCGTGACGCCCTGTCGGTCGCGGCAGACCCGGTCCATCCAGCCGAACAGCTCCTCGAGGTCGTAGTCGCCTCCGTGACCCTGAGCCCAGGGGAGAAGGAAGTCGACCTCCGCACCGCTGTTAGCCAACCAGGCGGCGAGGATGGTGGGAATCGCTAGGGAGGTGTCCCGGTCGACGGTGCCGTGACGGATCCGCCAGTGCCTGGCGACGGTGGTGCCCTTCGCTCCTATGTAGCGGATCGGGTTCATCAGCTTGACGACGCCGGCATCGGCCAGCTTCCCGGCGTTGGAGATGGTCGATCTTGCCAGGCCGGGAGGTATCCCTCGTTTCTGCCTCCGCGCCGATCGAAAGGCGGGGACCCGATGCCTTGACAAAGATGCGATCTGCATATATGTTAATTGTAGATAAGTGGTCGGGCCAGGTCGGACCCGATCACCGCCACCCCGGCAAGAGCCGGGAGAACAGGAGCGACGACATGGCAGAGATCCGTTCCTATCCTTTCTTCCGTCACGTGCGCGCGGACGCGAGCTCCTTCGTGCTCCACTACCGCGGGACGCGCCTCCGCCACTCCGGGCGGGGGCTGGCCTTCTGGTTCCGCCCCCTCGAGGACAGCGTGGCCGAGATCCCGGCCGACGACCGGGAGCTGGCCCTCGTGATCCACGGCCGCAGCGCCGACTTCCAGGACGTCAGCGTCCAGGGACTGGTCACCTACCGGGTGCTGGATCCCGCGAAGCTGGCCGAGCGAGTGGACTTCACGGTGGACCCGAGGACCGGCGTCTTCCTTCGCCAGCCGCTGGAGAAGATCGCCCAGTTCGTGTCGCAGCTCGCCCAGCAGCACGCGGCCGACTTCATCGCCCAGGCGCCCGTCCGCCAGATCCTCACGGAGAACCAGGCGCGCATCCGCTCCCTGGTCGAGGAGGGGCTCGCGCGGGACGCCCAGCTGGAGGCGATGGGCCTCGCGATCCTGGGGGTCCGGATCATCTCCGTGAAACCGTGCCCGGACCTGGAGAAAGCCCTCGAGGCGCCGATGCGGGAGAAGATCAAGCAGGAGGCGGACGAGGCCGCCTTCGGCCGGCGCGCGATGGCCGTGGAGAAGGAGCGGGCCATCCAGGAGAACGAGCTCCAGAACCGCATCGAGCTCGCGAAGCGGGAAGAGCAGCTGATCGGGCAGCAGGGCCAGAACGAACGGCGCAAGGCCGAGGAGATCGTGGAAGCGCAGCACGTCACCCTCGCGGAGGAGGTGCGGGCCCAGTCCCTCAGGGCCGAGGCCGCCGCGAAGGCCGAACGGATGCGCTTCGAGGCAGAGGCGGAAGGGATCCGGGCGGTGGAGGGCGCCAGGGTGGAGGCCGAGCGGGAGCGGCTGGAGGCCCAGGCCAAGCTGCCCACGGGGATCATGGTGGGGCTGGCCCTGCGGGAGCTGGCGGGCAAGCTCCGTCGCATCGACCACCTCAACCTGGGTCCAGACCTGATCGGGCCGGCCTTCGTGAACCTGCTGGAGGCCGGAACGCAGAAGCTGGAATCGGGCACGAGAGGCAAGTGAGATGGCCGGCACGACGCCCCGGGTGATCCTGGTCACCCGGCCCACGGACCTGGAGGCGCTGCTGGCGCGCCACGGGACCCGTGACCAGGCCCGGTTCTTCCTGGAATCGCGGGGCCAGCGCATCGAGGACGTGGAACGGCATCATTCCCTCTTCCTGGCCGCGCTGCAGACGGTGCTCCAGGGGATCCCGGCGAGGTGGCGGCGGGCCAGGATCGACCGCTCCGACCTGGCGGGCTTCGTGTTCGAGCCCGAGGACCTGATCCTGGTGCTGGGGCAGGACGGGCTGGTGGCGAACGTCTCGAAGTACCTCGAGGGACAGCTGGTGCTGGGGGTCAATCCGGATCCCGAGCGGTTCGAGGGGGTCCTCGTGCCGCACCCGGCGGCCGCGTGCGCCGATCTGCTCGTGGGCGCGGCCGAGGGCCGCGCCAGGGTGGAGGAGCGCACGATGGTGGAAGCGGACCTCGACGACGGCCAGAGGCTGCTGGCCCTGAACGAGCTCTTCGTCGGCCACCGCTCCCACCAGTCCGCGCGCTATCGCATCCGGATGGAGTCCCGCGAGGAGCGCCACTCCTCCTCGGGCCTCATCGTCGCCACCGGAACGGGCTCCACCGGGTGGGCGAAGTCGATCCATCAGGAGCGGCACGCGGCGCTGAAGCTGCCGGGGCCCTCCGCCCCCAGCCTGGCCTTCTTCGTCCGCGAGGCCTGGCCGAGCCGCTGGACGCAGGCGGGGCTGACCGAGGGCAGCCTGGAGCCGGGGGTGGCGCTCGAGATCACCTCGGAGATGAACGAGGACGGGGTGGTCTTCGGGGACGGGATCGAGGCGGACCGGCTGGAATTCACGTGGGGGATGACGGTCGTGGTCAGGGCGGCCGATCGTCGGCTTCGGTTGATCGCGGCGTGAGCCGGACCTTGGCTCGAGGCTCTTCGGCATATATGGTTGAAGGCGGCGGAATTCGCATGACGAGACGACGCCGCGCCGGCGGCAAGAATCCCGGGCGCTCCGACGAGCAGGCCTTTCTCGCCGCCTACGACCCGTCGGCCTTCGAGCGCCTCTCGGTCACGGTCGACGTGGTCCTCCTGTCGCCCCTCGAGGGACATCTCCACACCCTGCTGATCCGCCGGCCGGATCACCCCTTCAAGGGCTGCTGGAGCCTGCCGGGCGGGTTCGTCGAGAGGACCGAGTCGCTGGACGAGGCGGCGGCGCGGGTGCTGCTCGCGAAGACCGGACTGAAGAAGGTGTTCCTGGAGCAGCTCTACTCCTTCGGGCGGCCGGAGCGCGACCCCCGGACCCGCGTGATCAGCGTGGCCTACTACTCGCTCGTGGATCCCAGGCGATTCGCGGAGATGAGCGTGCCGGGAGAGGACGCCCTGGTGGTCCGCGTCCCGCCATTCAGGGCGGGAGCCTCCGTCGTGAGCCTGGATGCCAGGGACGGCAAGCCGCTGGAGCTGGCCTTCGACCACTCGGAGATCCTGGCCGTCACGCTCCAGCGCATCCGGGGCAAGATCGACTACACCCCCATCGGATTCGAGCTTCTCCCCAGGGCGTTCACCCTTTACGAGCTCCAGAAGGTGCACGAGATCGTCCTCGGGCGGAAGCTCAACAAGGACTCCTTCCGGCGCCGGATGCTGGCTTCGGGCCAGCTCGAAGCGACCGGCGAGAGCCAGCAGGATGTCGATCACCGTCCTGCATCCCTGTATCGATTCGCCAGGAGGCGCTGAAACCGACCGCGGTCGTGCCGCCGGGGCGGGAGACCCGAAGCCGCCGGCTGGATCATGGGGAGCTTCTTGTCGAAGGTCGGGGCGTAGAGAGCGCTCGGCCGGAGCCCCTTCGTGAAGAGCGCCGGGTCGATCCCGGAAGCGCGGACGAGGGCGAGGCTGACGCCGAACGACGCCGTCAACGAGCCGATCAGGTGGCGATTGCGGACCTCCACGCCCGGGTCCGGCCCGGCACGGATGCGGCCCGCCGCGACCCGCTGACCGCGACGCCGTACCACAAGCACGTGAACGTGCGCCTGCGGCCGATGGACGGACTGCCGGACGGAGCGCCGGTCCCGACGTCGTGACTTCGCGGACGGAGCCCTAGCGCAGCCCCGCGGCGGCGCGCCGCGCCAGCTCCAGGCGGGTCGCCGTGCCGGTCTTCTTCAGGAGCTTGCCGACGTGGAACTTCACGGTCGACTCGGTGATGCCGAGCCGGTGGCCGATCTCCTTGTTCGAGAGCTCGTCCAGGACGCCGGCCAGGACCCGCTTCTCGGCGCGCGTGAAGGCGAAGTCACCGGCCGTCCCGGAGCCTGGGTGCGAGACCTGGTCGACCCACCGCGAGAGGAGGGAGCGGGGCGCCCAGAGGGAGCCACCGATGACGCAGCAGAGCGCGGAGTGGACCTCCTCGGGAGTGGCGTCGACCGGGAGGAACCCCTTCACGCGGAGCCGGAGCGACGGGAACGTCATCTCGGGCCCGAGGTCCTCCACGAAAGCGACGACGTGCGGATCGTCCAGCTCGCGCGAGAGGCGCTCGAGGGAGTCCCGCACCTCTGGGCCGCGCCACGCCAGGTTCGCGAGGACGACCTCGGGCTCGAGCCCTGGCTCGCGATCGGTGAGCACCTGGAAGCCGGATGAGCTCAGGTGCGTGACGAGGCCCGAGCGCCGCCAGCGGTCGGGCTCCAGGAGGAGGAGCCGGACACCCCGATCCGCCGCCCGGTCGCGTACGTGCATCGAACAGAAATTATAAGAGGGGCTCCGCGAGGCCAGGGCCGTGATCTTCGCGCGGCAGGCATGGTCCGGAACTCGACCAAGGCGTGAGCGGGGCCCGCACCTCGACTGTCCTTCGTCCGGACTGCCGCTCGACCTGTTCCCGCGCAAGAGTGACAGCGGAATCCAGGGGCGACCGACTCCGCCGCGGCCAACTTTTCGTTCACGTCCACTGAAACGTAGAACTCGCTCACAACTGGAGCACGAAGAAGATGACGATGACGAACGCCCTCCTCATCCGGCTGGCTCCCGCGCTCCTGGTCTGCGCCCTCCCGCTCCCGGCGGCAGACTGGCCCCAGCAGCAGCAGAACCCCGCCCGCACCGGCCGGACCGCCGACTCGGTGGCGCCGCCGTACCGCGCTCGCTGGATCTGGCTCGGTCCACAGAAGGTCCTGCGCAACAAGGCTAGCGACGCGACGTGGCCCGACGATCTGACGGCCCGTCCCGGATACAGCTACCCGATGTCCGCCGCCTCGTCGTTCACGCTGGCGGACTCGGTGCAGGCCGTGGTGGCCGGCGGCAAGGCCTACTTCGGCGCGCTCGAAGGTCAGGTCTTCGCCGTCAGCATGAAGGACGGCTCGACCGCGTGGTCGGCTCCGCTGCCGGGAGGAACGGCCTATGCCGGTGGACTCACGGGCGACCTCTCGCTGGTGGTCTTCCTGTCGCTTGCGGGCGACGTCACGGCGTTCCGCACCGCCGACGGCACGCAGGCCTGGACCTATCACTGCCGCAAGATCCTCACGCACGCTCCGCTGATCGTCGGCGGCCACGTGTACGCGGCGGACCACGCCGGCTGGGTCTACGCGCTGGACGTTTCGACGGGAGCGCTGGCCTGGAAGCGGCGCCTGCCGGCCCCCGTGCAGGGCGGCATGGCCGGCGACGGCGCCACCCTCTTCGTGGGCGCGGAGAACATGGTCGTCTACGCGCTGCGCCTGACCGACGGCGCCGAGGTGGCCTCCCACCGGGTCCGCGGCCAGAGCTTCCGCACCCAGCATCCCGTGGTCTTCGGTGGCCTCGTCTGGATGCAGTCGGCGATGGTGCCGGCGGTCGGGAGCGAGTACGTCATGGACAGCCTGATGGCCGACTCCGGCAGCCTGGCCGCGGAGGAGGCCAACATCGTCCGCTATTTCAACGGCGACACCAACGGGGGACGCTGGCCCGAGGCGTCGCAGGACTGGCGGCACCTCTTCGCCATGCGCACCTCCGACCTGAGCGAGCCTTTCACCGTCCTCTCGGGGCCGGTCGAGGGCTGCGGCACGCCCGCCGAGCCGGTGACCGTGGACAACAGCGGACGCGTCCTGACCTGGTGGAAGACCCGCTACCCGTTCTTCACCAACGTGGGAGCTTTCGGGACGAACTACTCGATCGACCTGGCCGCGGTCAACCAGGCCACGGGATATCGCTCGCCCATCGACAACGGCAGGTTCAGTAACCCCTGGCCCGGCATGGAGACCGACAACCTGTGGGCGCTTTCCGTGGGCGGCGACTACGTCTGGCTGAGGCAGAGCTTCCGCGGCACTCAGGTGCTCGGGCTGAAGGACAGCTCCCACAGCTTCGTCTCGGCGCGCATCCGCAATCAGGACGGAGGGACCTACGACGCCGACGTCGTCTACGCCGATCAGCCGGCGGGCGACATCCGGACGCCGCAGACGGAGATGGAGGGGCGCGCCGCGCCGGCGATTGCCGGCAGCTACGTCCTGATCGTGGAGCCGTTCGGGATCGTCTGCGTCGAGCACGCGCAGTGAGGAGGAAGCCATGAGAACCAAGACCCTCGCGACCTGGCTCTCCCCGATCCTCTTCACCGCCGTCCTGAACGCGCAGACGGTCGACGTTGCGCGGTATGCGTGGGAGACGCCCGCGGCGTCCGGCGTGACGGGGGCGGACGACCTGCAGACGGAGCTGCAGGAAGAGGTCCAGAAGGTGCTCGACGCCGGGCACCTGGCGCCGATCAACGTCCACTACGCCGACGCCAGCCCCGTCGGCTACGGCGAGACCTATTTCCTCTACCTGGAGCCGGGCCGCATCGTCACCACGCTGGCCGCCGCGTATCCCTACCTGACGGCGGCGCAGCAGGCCGCGGCGAAGACGTACGTGCGAGCCGAGCTGGCGGACTCTCGCTTCGCCCCGTGGGGCTCCTACCCCATGGCCAAGGACGTCGGCGCGCGGCGCGAGCTGCACCCCATGGACCGGATCTGGGGCCTCCCGATCGACTGGGGGATGAAGCGGCCCAGCGTCCACACGATCTACGGGCTCTGGCTCTACGGCTACCGGACCGGCGACTGGAGCGCGGTGCAGCCCCGCTGGAGCGACATCAAGAGCATGTACTCGGCCCGGCTGGGGCAGGCCGACCTCTACGGGACGATGAGCGCGCACATCGCGATGGTGCGGCTGGCAGCGCGGTTCGGGGACGGGGCGGCGCAGGCGAGCGCCTATGCGAACCTCACGTCCGCTCTGCAGGCGGGGCTGGACTTCGCCGCCGTCGAGAACAACGTCTGGAACAAGACGCCCTACTGGGATTCGCCCTACCGCGAGTTCTACACGGGGCGCGACGACGGGCTGGTGTATCGCGGCTTCCAGTTCCTCAACCTCTCCGGCGAGATGGCCCGCTACCTCGGCGAGAACCTGCGCGACACCGTCCTCGCCCGGCACAACACCGGCGCGGCCTACTTTCCGCGCTGGTGGATGATCCAGGCGCCCTACTTCACGCGGCTCACCGGAGACGAGGGGATCGGACAGACGTCCGAGCTCTTCTCGATGAGGATGCCCGTGGAACGCTACCTCCTGGCGACGGAGGCGCGGACGCTGCGGACGTACATGAGCAGCGCGCCCACCGGCCTGGGCGACTGCTACTGGCTGGAGGCGCTGGTCCTCACCATCGAGGCGCACGGCTCGCTCTCCTGGGTGGACGTGCGCACGGCGCCGCCCGGCAACGCTCCGCCCGTCGTGACGCTGACGGCTCCCGCCGCCGGCGCCACCTTCACCGCGCCGGCCAGCGTGACGATGCAGGCGGCCGCCTCCGACAGCGACGGGACCGTCGTCAAGGTGGAGTTCTACGCCGGCGCCGCCCTGGCGGGCACCTCCACGGCCGCCCCGTACACCGCCACCGCAGGGCCGCTCGCGGCAGGCAGCTACAGCCTCACCGCCAAGGCGTACGACAGCGGCGGCGCCTCCACGACCTCCGCCGCCGTGCTCATCACGGTGAACGGGGCGGGCGACACGCAGGCCCCGACGGCACCCGCGAGCCTGGCCGCCACGGCCTCGGGCTCCTCGCAGGTCAACCTGTCCTGGGCGGCCTCCACCGACAACGTGGGGGTGAAGCTCTACGAGATCGAGCGAAATGGCACGGTCCTCGCGGCCACCTCCGCCACCACTGCGTTCGCGGACACGGGGCTGGCGGCATCGACCGCCTACACCTACCGGGTCCGCGCCGCCGACGCGGCCGGGAACCGGTCCACCTGGAGCGCCGCCGCCGCCGCCACGACGGCCCCGGCGCCGCCCGTGACGAATCTCCTGACGAACGGGGGCTTCGAGACCGGGTCGCTTTCAGGATGGGAGGTGAGCTGGGGCGTCACCGTCGACTCCGCGTCGGCGTACTCGGGGAAGTACGGGGCCAGGATCGCGAGCAACGGGCGCGTCGACCAGCAGTTCCCGACGAAGTCCGGGACGACCTACTACGTCATGGCCCGGCTCCGCCTGGACGGCGTGGTGAAGGCGGGGACCTGGGGCGGCGTCCGCATCCAGGTCGTCAACTCGGGCTGGGCCGATCTGGGGACGCAGACGATCAACCCGGGCAACGCCGCGATCGGAGCCTGGAAGCGGGTCGACCTCGTCTTCAAGGCCAGCACCAGCCGTTCGCGGATCATGTACCTTACCTTCTCCGACGGGCTCTACGCCTCGTCGGCCGACGACGTCGTCGTCAGCACCAGCCCCATCCCGCCGGATGGCGCCGCGCCGCTCGCGGCGCCCACGAACCTGACGGCGACGCCCTCGGGCGTGGGGGTCGCGCTCGCCTGGACCGACGCCTCGACGAACGAGACCGGCTTCCAGGTGGAGCGCCGGTCGGCCGGCTCCTTCGCCCCGATCGGAACGACGGTGGCGAACGTCGCCGCCTACACGGATGCGAGCCCCGGGGCGGGGACCTTCGTCTACCGGGTGCGCGCCGTGAACGCGACGGGAACCTCGGCGTACAGCAACGAGGCGACGGCAACGATCGCCGCCTCCAACCAGCCGCCGTCGGTGGCGCTGACGAACCCCGCGAGCGGAGCGACGTACACCGCGCCGGCCTCGTTCACGCTCTCGGCCTCGGCCTCGGATCCCGACGGGACGGTCGTCCGGGTCGAGCTCTACCGCGGGACGACTCTTCTTGGCCCGGTCACGGCCGCCCCCTGGAGCTTCGCGGTCGCCGGCCTCGCCGCCGGGACCTACTCCTTCACCGCCAGGGCCACCGACGATCGCGGCGCCTCGGCCACGTCGGCGCCGGTGACGGTGACCGTCTCGGACCCGGGAGGCTCCGCGGGCGGGAACCTGCTCACGAACGGCACGTTCGAGTCGGGCACCCTGAGCGGGTGGACCGCTGGCGGCGCCACGACGACGAGCGCGGACGCCCACACGGGGCAGTGGTCGGCGCGGACGACGAGCGCCAGCATGGAGGCGCTCTTCCCGACGGCGGTCGGGCAGACGTACAAGGCGACGGGGTGGGCGAGGATCGTCTCGGAGAGCGGTTCCGACTGGGGCGGCTTCCGGGTGGAGGCGATCAGCTACGACTGGGCAAGCCTGGCGAACACCGGGCCGCTGACCACCGCCACGAGCGGGGGAGGGTGGTCCAAGTTCGCGATCACCTTCACCGCGACCACCACCCGGACCCGTCTGGAGGTCGGCTACTTCGGCGGACCGGGCCGGCAGATGGTGACGCTGGTGGACGACCTGGCGGCCTTCCAGCCTGGCGCGGGCATCTCCCCGACGCTCGGCCCGGTGATCTCGCTAGCCTCGACCACCTCGGTGCCGACGACGATGACGTTTCGCGCCGGAGCCGACGACGCCGACGGGACGATCCGTCGGCTGGACTGGGACTTCGGCGACGGGGTGCACGCTCAGACCGACGCCGGCACGCGGGTTGTCGGCGTGCCCGGGACCTACACCGCTACGGTGCGCGCGGCGGACGACGGCGGCAACCTGGTCTCCAGGACGCTGACCTGGTCGGTGACGGTCCCCGGCTCGCCGGTGCTGACCCTTTCGGCCGAGCCCCCTGCCGTCTCGGCATCGCCCACGCTGAGCCTGGCCGGAACGGCGACCGGGGCCCCGACGCGCATCGTCGTCAGCACGGACCGGGACGAGGTGGCCACGGCGGCCGGGACGGCGTCGTGGAGCGCGTCGGTCCCGCTTCACCCGGGGCGAAACCGCGTCCTGGTCCAGGCGGAGCTCCCCGACGGGCGGGTGGCGACGCAGGAGCGCACCCTGCGTTACGAGCCGCCCGGAACGCTCGCCGTCTCGGCGCCGGTCCCCGCCTCGTCGACCGTGGGGCTGTACGACCCGCTAACGCTGACCTTCGCGGTGAGCGGCTCCGCCGCCACCTACCCGCAGTTCCCGTTCGAGGCGGCCCCGGTCCGGGGTCTGGAGTTTGCCGACGGCCTCACCGTGGACGCCCTCTTCTCGCCCGACGGCTGGGCCACGGTCTATCGGCGGCCCGCGTTCCTCCTGGAGGGCTTCACCCGTGCCCTGAAGGACGGAGAGGAGTGGCTCTATCCCGACGGCACGGCGACGTGGGCCGTCCGGTTCGCGCCGCCCTCGCCGGGCTCCTGGAAGGTCCGGATCGAGGCGCGGGAAGCCAGGGGGTCGGCGCAGTCGGTCGAGGCGGGCTTCACCGTCGCGCCGGCGTCCGGTACGCTGAATCACGGGCCGGTGCGGGTCTCGGCGAGGGACAGCCGCTATTTCGAGTACGGGGACGGCACGCCGTTCTCGGGGACCGGCCACAACACCGGGGCCTCGCCGGAGCTCTTCTCGTACGACCTGGAGAGCCAGCTGGCCGCGATGGGAAGCGGCAACCAGGACCTACTGCGCTGGTGGATCGGCGGGAACGTCTGGGGCTCCGCCTGGTCGGCCTGGAGGTCCCGCACCCTGAGCTTCGAGGGGTACCTGCCGGCGACGGGACTGAGCCTTGCGAGCGCGTACGGGGACGGGATCGCGGCGATGCGTCTGGACGCGCAGAACCCGCTGATGTTCAACGGCTGGAACACCGGCCACGCGCCGCTCGTCCCCGGGCGGACGTACCGGATCCGCGTGCGGTGGCGGACCGAGGGAGTGACCGGCCCGGCCACGTCCGGCCAGCCGTTCGGCGTCTGCGTGAAGTTCACCGGGTGGCCGGAGCCCGGCCAGACCGGTTCGCTCCCGGTGCTGGTGGCCCACGTCGCGGGGCACACGCCGTGGCACGTGGCGGAGGGGACCTTCACGGCGACGGGGAATATCGCGCCGAACCTCGCGGTGATCCTGGAGAACGCGATGGGCGGGGCGGCCTACGTCGACCAGGTCCAGGTCTACGAGTGGACCGGCGCCGCGCAGGGAGTGCAGGTGCTGAGGGGGAGCAAGACGAGCTCGCACCTCCGGTACGACGGGAACCGCGCCGCGGGGCTCGACGCCGCCCTCCTCGCAGCGCAGGCCAGGGGCGTCTCCCTGAAGCTGGTGATCAGCGAGAAGGGGGACTGGCTGCTGAACCGGATCGGTCCCGACGGGCTCCCCGACACCACCGCCTCGAGCTTCTTCAACGGCGGCGGGTCGATGAACCAGAAGCTGCACGAGTTCTACTGGCGGTACCTCTCCGCCCGTTACGGCGCCTACCGGTCGGTCCACTCGTGGGAGCTGGTCAACGAGGAAGCGCCCGGCTTCGACGCGGGGTTCGTCCTGACGGACCTCCTGGCGGAGAAGAGCCTGGCGGACGGAAACCCCCACCTGGCGAGCACCTCCACCTGGGCCACGCTGGCCACGGACGCCTGGAAGAACCCGGGCGCCTCCGCCATCACCCACGCCGACTTCCACGCCTATGCCCGCTCCACGGGATGGCTCGGGCCGAAGGACGACCTGGCGAACGACTCGGCGCGGTTCGTCTCGGAGTACGGCGCCGCGGCGGCGCAGGCCGCCTTCGGCAAGCCGGTGATCTGGGGCGAGGCGGGCATCGACGGGACCGCCGGCTCGGACCTGGAGGACCCGGGGCTCGCGAGCGATACGGCGGGCGTCTGGCTGCACAAGATGGTCTGGGTTCGGACCGGCCCGGCGGCCGTGGTGCCGCTCTACTGGTACAGCTCCAACTTCTTCGCCCGCGGCCTCCACTCCTTGTACGGCAACTGGCGGCGCTTCATGCACGGCGTCCCGCTGACGAACGGCCGCTACGTCGACGCGGCCGCGCAGGTCAGCACGGCGGCGCTCCGGGTCTTCGGCCAGAAGGACGTGAGCGGGGGCGCGGCGCACCTCTGGATCGACAACCCGCAGCACACGTGGCGGCGCGTCGTGGACGGCGCGGCGCCGGTCCCGGCGAGCGGGACGGTGACGGTGGCGATGGGATCGCCGGGAGCGGCCTACACCGCCGCCTGGTGCGACACCTCGACGGGCCTCGTGACGCGTAAGGAGACGGTCACCGCCGACGCCTCGGGCTCGGTCGTCCTGACGGTGACCGGCCTGGCCGCGGACACGGCGGTTCGGCTGTCGCGGTAGAAAGGGGAAACGGGCCGCGGGTCAGGTCGTGACGGCTGCGGCGAGGGCCGAGTAGTCGGCGTCGCCCAGGCCCCGCGCGAGGGCGCGCTCCAGGATCGCCTCGACCGCCCGCGCGAGGCCCGGGTCGACGCCGAGCCGCGTGGCCTCGGCCTCGACGAGGCGCATGTCCTTGAGCATGTGCCGTGCCGGGAAGTTGGCGGCCGCAAAGTCGCCCGAGAGGATCATGGGGAGCTTCTTGTCGAAGGTCGGGGCGTAGAGAGCGCTCGGCCGGAGCACCTTCATGAAGAGCGCCGGGTCGATCCCGGAAGCACGGACGAGGGCGAGGCTGACGCCGAACGACGCCGTCAACGAGCCGATCAGGTTGTTCAGGGCGAGCTTCAGGGCGGCCGCCTTTCCCGTCTCGCCCACCAGGACGGGGTCGGGGCCCAGCCGTTCGAGGAGCGGACGGCACCGCGCGAAGAGGGCCTCCTCGCCCCCGCAGAGGACGATCAGCTCTCCCGAGAGCGCCTGCGGGCCGCTCCCGAGGACGGGAGCTTCCAGCCACGAGCCGCCGAGCGTCTCGACCTCCCGCCCGAGGGCGACGCTCTCCGCCGGCGCGATCGTCCCCATCTGGACGAGTGTCCTCCCCGCGAGGAGGCGGGCGGGAGAGGGGGCGAAGAGCAACTCGCGGATCGCGGCGGCGTCGGCGAGGTAGAGGAGTGCGACGGGGGAGGCGCCCAGCGCGTCGTCGGCCGCGGACGCCACCTCGGCCCCCGCCCCGCGGAGGGCGTCGGCCTTCGCGCCTGTCCGGTTCCAGCAGGTGACGGAGAGGCCGGTTGCCAGGAGGCGGCGAACGACGGAGGAGCCGAGGAGGCCGGTGCCGAGGAGCGAGACGTCGGTGAGCATGGGGGAAGGATGCCACGCGGCCCCCGCGGATCTCGAAGGGGCCCCCAGCGAACGGTCCTGGGCGAGTGGGCGCCGGACCGAGCTACGATGGGCCTCGCATGAACTTCCAGGAACTGCTCCTCGCGCGCCGCAGCGTCCGCGCCTACCGGTCCGACCCCGTTCCCGACGACCTCCTCGCGAAGGTGCTGGAGGCGGCGCGTCTCGCTCCTTCGGCCCACAACAACCAGGCATTCCGCGTCGTGGTGATCCGTACGCGGGGGCGGGAGGCGGAGCTGCTGCGCGTCTACCCGAAGGAGTGGTTCGTGGAGCCGCCGATCGTGCTGGCCGTCTGCGCCCTCCCGGCCGAAGGGTGGGTTCGGCAACGGTACGACGGCTGGAACGCCGCCGGGACCGACGCCACGATCGCCACGGACCACATGCTCCTCGCCGCGGCGGACCTGGGCCTCGGCACCTGCTGGATCGCGGCGTTCGACCCCGGGGCCGCCCGCGAGGTGCTGGGCCTGCCGGAGGGGATCGTCCCGGTGGCGTTCACGCCGCTGGGCTGGCCCCGGGACGTGCCGGCCGCGAAGGAGCGGAAGCCGGCCGGCCGGCTGTTCCGGTACGAGCGCTGGTAGGAGGCAAGTCCGAACGAACGAGGGAGACCGCATGAAGGGTTCGAGCGCGCCCGCCGAGACCTGGCAGCCGACGGCCTGCATCCTCTGCTCGCGGAACTGTGGGGTCGAGGTGGCGGTGGAGGACGGCCACCTGAAGCGGATCCGGGGCGACAAGGCCAGCCCCCTGTCGCGGGGCTACATCTGCCAGAAGGCCACGCGGCTGGAGCACTACCAGAATAACGCGGACAGGCTCTCGGCCCCCCTGCGGCGGCGGCCGGACGGCTCGTTCGAGGAGGTCTCCTGGGAGGTGGCGGTCGCGGAGATCGCCGGCCGGATCCGGGCCATCCGGGACGCGCACGGCGGCCGCGCCCTCGCCTACTACGGCGGCGGCGGACAGGGGAACCACCTGGGCGGCGTCTACGGGCGCGGCCTGGTCGCCGCGATGCGGACGCGGTACCACTACTCGGCGCTCGCCCAGGAGAAGACCGGCGACTTCTGGGTGAACGGCCGGCTCTTCGGCCGGCAGACGTGCCACGTGGCGGAGGCGGTGGAGGAGGCGGAGCTCGTCGTCCTGATCGGCACGAACCCGTGGCAGGCGCACGGCATCCGGAACGCGCGCGAGACGCTGAAGAAACTGGCCGCGGACCCGGCGCGGAAGCTCGTTGTCATCGACCCGAAGCGGTCGGAATCGGCGGCGATGGCGGACCTCCACCTCCGGGTCCGGCCGGGCACCGACGCGTTCCTGCTGGCCGCCGTCCTCTCCGTCATCGTCCGCGAGGGGAGGGAGGACCGGGCCTTCCTGGACCGGCGGACGACCGGGTTCGAGGCGGTGCGCGAGGCGCTCCTGGCCGTCCCGGTGGAGGAGTACGCCGAACGGGCCGGGATCTCGCCCGAGGAGGTCACACGCGTCGCCCGGATGGTCGCGGGGGCCCGGAGCGTGGCCATTCGCGTGGACCTGGGGCTGCAGCAGAGCCTCCACTCGACGCTCAACTCGTACCTCGAGAAGCTCCTCTTCCTCGTGCCCGGGCACTTCGGGCGGGAAGGGTGCAATGCCCTCCACACGGCCTTTATCCCGCTCGTGGGCCACTCCGGACCCGCCGAGCCGGAGGGGTCCTCCTGGCGGACGGCGGCGACCGGCGTGGCCGAGATCGGGAAGCTCTTCCCGCCGAACGTCCTGCCCGCGGAGATCGACAACGACAGGCCGGACCGGATCCGGGGCCTGGTCGTCGACAGCGCCAACCCCGCCCTCACCGGCGCCGACACCCAGGCCACCCAGTCCGCCTTCGCCAGGCTGGAGCTGCTCGTCGTCGTGGACGTCGCCCTCACCGAGACCGCGCGCCTGGCCCACTACGTCCTCCCCGCGGCGTCGCAGTTCGAGAAGTGGGAGATGACGTTCTTTGCGATGGAGTTCCCGACGCAGGTGGTCCACCTGAGGAAGCCGCTCCTGGCGCCCCGGCCGGGGACGCTGCCGGAACCGGAGATCTACAGGCGACTCCTCGTTTCGCTCGGGGAGCTTCCCCCGGGCGGTTTTCCGCTCCTCCGTGCCGTCGCCCGACTGGATCGCCGCTGGAAAGGGCTGCGGCTCTTCCCGGCCGCGCTCGCGGCGTTCTTCCGGCTGCGCCCGCGTCTCGCTCCTTACGCCGCGTTCGTCCTGCAGGACACGCTGGGGCAGGCGCTCGGCGGGCCCGCCGCCGCAGCGCCCCTCTGGGCGGCGTCCCAGCTCTACGCGAGGAAGCACGCCGGGGCGGTGCGGCGGACGGGGCTCCAGGGAGACGGGGCCGGCCTGGGGGAGGAGCACTTTTCCCGGCTCCTCGAGAGCCCCTCCGGCGCTCTTCTCAGCACGCACACCCACGAGGAAATGTGGGGCCTGGTCCGAACGGCGGACGGGCGGATCCACCTGGACGTGCCCGAGATGCTCGAGGAGCTCCGGCGGCTCACGAGCGAGCCGCGGCCCCTCGCGGACGAGGAGTTCCCTCTCGTCCTCGTCGCGGGGGAGCGGCGTTCCTACAACGCGAACCAGATCTTCCGGGACCCGGCCTGGCGCGTCTCGGACCCGGAGGGGGCCCTCCACCTCCACCCCGAGGACGCGAGGCGGTTCGGACTGGGCGGCGGGGACCGGATCGTGTGCGAGTCGCGGCGGGGGGCGATCGAGGTGAGGGTCGAGCTGGACGCGGCCCTGCCCTCGGGCGTCGTCACGCTACCGCACGGGTACGGGATGGACTACCCGGACGGCGCCGGCGGAAGGAAGGTCGTAGGGCCCCTCCTGAACTGGCTCACGGATGCGGAGCACCGCGACCCGCTGACCGCGACGCCGTACCACAAGCACGTGAAGGTCCGCCTGAGGCCCGTGGAGGGAGGGTCGGTCGGACGCGCTTCCGCCGGGCGGCAAGCGCGATGAGGCGCTCGTGGAGCCGCACCATCGCGAGCGTGTCCCGCCCGCAGTAGCGCCTTCTCCGTCGCCGCCACGCGACGGCCGTATTCGTCGTGCGGAAGGTCGAAGGGTCTTCGTCGTCCAGGAGTTATGGCGGTGTTATTATGGCGGTCATGGCTACCCGCTCCGATTCCGGCATGAGACGGACAACCGTGATGCTCTCCACGGACCTCCGCCGCCGCGCCCACGCTGCCGCCCGGAAGCGGAATGTGTCGCTGGGCACGCTGGTCCGGGAATCCCTGGACGCGGCCCTCCTGACGTGGGAAGCCCCCAGGGAAGACGACCCCCTCCTGTCCGACCACGCGGTCTACGAGGGGCGCGCCCCCCGCGACCTGGCGAAGGCCCACGACCGCTACCTCTACGACGACGGAGCGTGATCTTCGTCGACACCGGTCCGTTCCTGGCCAGGCACGTTGCCAGGGACCAGTTCCACACCAGGGCGGTGCGAGGCTGGAAAGCGGCCGCGAAGAAGGGCGAGGCCCTCTTCACGAGCAGCTTCGTCCTGGACGAGACGTTCACCCTGCTGGGGCGTCGGACGTCGTACGCATTCGCCGCCGACCGGGCGGACGCGATCCTGGCGTCGCGGGTCCTGACGGTCCTCCGTCCCGACGCCCGCGACGAGTCGGCCGCCGTCGCGCTCTTCCGGAAGCTGGCCGATCAGCAGGTCAGCTTCACCGACAGCATCTCGTTCGCCCTGATGACCCGACACCGGATCGCGAGGGCCTTCACCTTCGACCGCCATTTCGAGGCAGCGGGCTTCACGATCTGGCCCTGAGGCCATCGGCTTTCCGGCAGGAGCGGCATCCTCCCGCCCATGTCGATCGGCCGAAACGACTCTTGCCCCTGCGGAAGCGGGAAGAAGTTCAAGACCTGCTGCCTTCCCCTCCGCCGGAAGCACGCCTCGTCTCCCGACGACGAGGTCCCGGCCGACCCGGCGACGCTCTTCCACGAGATGCGGGCCTCGTTCCTCGCCATCGGCGATGGGGCCGAGCTGGCGGAGCTCCGGGCGGCGGCCGGCACCGTCGCGTACTACACGCGCTCGTCCGAGGGGGAGGAGGGCCCCGAATTCGCTCCCCTCGCTCGCGCCGCCGACATCGTCGAGGACGTCCTGGAGGGTAGCGACGTGGGGACGGAGGAGATGATCAGCGTCTTCTTTCCCCGGCTCCCGTTCGACGTGGTGGTGGGTCCGGGAGGGGAGACGGCGGCGGACCACTTCCTCCTCCGGCACGGACCGAGCCTTCCTCCGGTGGCGGTCGAGGCCGTGCAGGCCCTGATCGAGGCCGCGGATGCCGCCGCGGATCTCCTTCTCGAGGATGGCATCCGGCTTCGCAGCCGCTACAAGGGGGTCGCTCTGGGCGACGAGATCCTCGTGCCGGAGGGCAACCCCGAGGAAAAAGAGCGGAGGAGCCCTCGGAGCCCTGACCCCCTACGGCGCGCCCCCCTGCTTCTTCACCCACACGCCGATCGTCCGGACGACCTCCGCGGGGACGTTCGCCTCGCGCCCGTACTCGGCCCCGCTGGCGTCCCCCTCCACCGGGAAGAAGAGGTGGTTGAGTTCCGGGTACCAATGCGCCTCGCCCATCCCGGGGGCCTTGCCGGCCAGCGCCTTCAGGGCCAGGTCGTAGTCGGCCTTCAGCACCTGGACGTCCTTCCCCCCTTGCAACAGTAGGACCGGCGCCTTCAGCCGCTTCAGGTCGCCGAGCGGATCGTGGGCCATCACGCTCCGCCAGTAGTGGGCGTTGACGAGAAAGACCATCTCCTGGTCAGGCGCTTCGCCGCTCCGGACGCGGGCGAAGGTCTTCTTCAGGCCGGCCACCTCCTCCGCGATCTCCTTGTCGGTCTTCCCGGCCTTCTTGCCCTGAAAGGCGATCTGCTCCTCGATGGCCTGGTCGACCGGGCGCTCCAGCGGCGCCATCAGGATCGCGCCGCGGGCCTTCGCCCTCTCCGCGATCGCGGGGGCGAAGGTGGCCCCCTGGCTGTGGCCCAGGACGAAGAGCCGGTCGGGATCGGCCTCGGGGAGCGTCCCCGCGAAGGCCAGCGCCGCGACGGCGTCGTCGATGGTCTCCTCGTCGAGGGTGAGGGTGCTGGGGTTGATCTGGGCCATGAAGGCGTGCGTTCGCTTGTCGTAGCGGAGGGTCGCGATCCCCTCGGCGGCGAGGCCGCGTGCCAGGTCGCGGAACGGCTTGTTGGGCCCGATCGTCTCGTCCCGGTCGTGCGGGCCGGAGCCGTGGACCAGGACGACGAGCGCCAGCTTCCCCTTCGCGCCCGCGGGGATGCAGAGCGTGGCCGGGAACGAGAGCGGGCCGCTGGGGAACTTGACCTCGCGCTCCGCGAACGACGGGGGGGCGGACGTCGCGAGGGCGGCGGCCTTCGGCGCGAGGGCAAATCCTTCCCGGACCATCTCGACTCTCTGCAGCGGCACCTCCACCCTCATCAGCCGGTTCGTCTTCACCTCGGCCCACACCAGCTCCAGGACGCTGGCCAGCTCGATCGAGTACTTGTTGAGGAGGACCGGCTTCCCGTCCAG
>CAIMWE010000006.1 GCA_903845115.1 uncultured Acidobacteriota bacterium
CGCTCTGGAGGTCCGAATTTCGAAACGTCCTGGTCAACCATCTCCGCGCAGGGGCGGCCTCGTTCGAGGCCTGTCTCGCAGCGATGGAGGGGGCCGACGAGCAGATGAGAGAGAAGACGCTGGAAGTGGATTCCGTTGAAGTTCTCAGGCTCGCCCGGGACTCGAAGTGCTCGGCCTACGACTGCGAGTTCGTTGCCCTCGCAAAGAGGCTGGGTGTACCCCTCGTGACGTCCGACAGGAAGCTGGCACGGGCTTTTCCGGACCTGACGCGTCTGCTCGGCGACGTGAAGGAACGCTCTTGACCCTTCTCCACGACCTCATCGATCTCGATGGAGAGCCCGATGGGAGCCTGTCAAATTTCTATATTCTTGATGGCGAATTGACAGTAACCTGAGATCTGCCATGACGTACCGGCGCCGCGCCCTCGCTCCTCGGCTCCTCGAAGCTCTCGAGGATCTGCCGGTCGTGGTCCTGACGGGACTCCGGCAGGCGGGGAAGAGCACGCTCCTTTCGAGCGAGGCGGCGCTGGCGGAACGCCGTTACGTCACGCTGGACGACTTCGAGATGCTGGAGGCCGCAAGGCGCGACCCGGACGGGTTCGTGAAGGGGAGCGATCCCCTGACGATCGACGAGGCACAGCGGGCGCCGGAACTGCTGCCGGCCGTCAAGCGGGCGGTCGACCGGGATAGGCATCCTGGGCGGTTCCTCCTCTCCGGCTCGGCCAGCGTGGGGCTCCTCTCCGCCGTCACCGAGAGCCTCGCCGGGAGGGCGATCGCCTTGACGCTCGAGCCGATGACACACCGGGAACTCGGAAAGGAGACGGCCCGTCCGCCGTTCCTGAAACGGCTCTGGGAGAAGGGCGAGCCCCCTGCCGGAAAGCCGGCGTCGGAGATCCCCCTCGGGACGATCACACGGGGGGGGCTGCCCCCGGTGGCCCTTAAACAGGTTAAGAAGCCGTCGCTCTGGTTCCGGGGATACGAGCAGACCTACCTGGAGCGCGACGTGCGGGAGGTGACCCGGATCGGGGACCTGCTCGAGTTCCGCGCTCTCCTGCGTCTGGCCGCTCTCCGCACGGCGCAGGTCCTGAACACCAGCGACCTCGCGCGAGACGCGCGGCTGTCCGCTGCCACCACGTCGAGATACCTCGGAGCCCTCGAGGCCTCCTTCGTCACACGGAGGCTCCAGCCGTTCCTGGGAAACAGGGCGAGCCGGCTGATCAAGTCGCCGAAGCTCTTCGTGACCGACGCCGGGCTGGCGGCCCACCTCTCCGACGTGAACGTGGACCGGCCCGAGGCGGACGATCCCGCGGCCGGGGCTCTGCTGGAGACCTACGTCGCCCAGTGCCTGGCCGGCGACCTCGGCGCCGAGTGGCCGGAGGCGCGCCTATCGTACTGGCACGTGCAGGGACGGCACGAGGTCGATTTCGTGATCGAGGCGGGGAGGGCGTGCGTGGCCGTGGAGGTGAAGCGTTCCTCTCGCTGGACGCCGAAGGACCTCTCGGGACTGCAGGCATTTCTCGCGCAGACGCCGTCGTGCCGGGCGGCGGTTCTCGCCTACGGCGGCCGGGAGACGGTCTCGCTGGGCGACCGACTCTTCGCCGTCCCGCTCGCGAGCGTGGTGGCGTAGGGCGGACTGTCCGGCGAACCGCATGAATCGAGAGAAAGTGAAACCGAGATGACCCTTCTGCGCGACCTCATCGACATCCCGGAACAGGTCCACCAGGGGGACTTCGTCCTTCGTCTCTCCGAAGGGCTGGAGAAGGGGAAGGAGACTCTCCGGTCTTACGTCGTCACGCCGCAGCTGTCGAAGTCGTTCGTGGAGGCGGCCCGGCTCGTGGGCGCGGCGGTCAAGGAGAGGTCGAGCAAGGGGGCGCTCCTGCACGGCTCGTTCGGCAGCGGGAAGAGCCACTTCATGGCGGTCCTTCACCTCCTGCTGCAGGGCAACCCGGATGCCCGGTCGGTGCCGGAGCTGGCGCCGGCGGTGACGGAGGTCGATACCTGGGCGAAGGGAAAGAAGTTCCTCCTGGTCCCGTATCACGTGATCGGCGCGAAGAACCTGGAGGCGGCGATCCTGGGCGGCTACGTCCGGTACGTCCGGAAGGTCCACCCGGGAGCCTCGATGCCGGGGGTCTACCTGTCGGACGGCGTCGTCCAGAACGCCGCCGAGCTCCGGTCGTCGATGGGGGACGCGGCCTTCTTCAAGCTGCTCAACTCGGGTGGCGGCAATGCCGGCGAGGAGTGGGGGAGCCTCGGGGCTGGCTGGGACGCCGCTTCCTTCGACGCCGCGGTCGCCGGTGCGTCCGACTCCGACGGGCGGGCGAAGCTGGTGGGCGACCTGGCAGCCACGGTCTTCAGGCTCCTCCCCGGTCAGGCGGTCGGATCGGGGGAGGGGTTCGTCCCGATCGACCATGGGCTCTCGCTGATCAGCAAGCATGCGCAGGGCCTGGGGTACGACGCGGTCGTCCTCTTCCTGGACGAGCTGATCCTCTGGCTCTCGGGCTTCATCGGGAACCTCTCCTTCGCCGAGTCGGAGGGGAGCAAGCTGGTGAAGCTGGTGGAGGCCGAGACGTACGAGCGCCCGGTCCCGATCATCTCGTTCGTGGCCCGCCAACGGGACCTGAAGGACCTGGTCGGGGCGCACGTGCCCGGGGCCGAAAAGCTGAGCTTTTCCGAGATCCTGTGGCACATGAACAAGCGGTTCGAGCTGATCTCTCTCGACGACCGGAACCTGCCGGCGATCGTGGAGAAGCGGCTCCTGAAGCCGAAGGACGAGGCGGCCCGGATCCGCCTGGACGAGGCCTTCCGCGAGACCGAGCGGGTGCGGCCGGAGGTGATGAACACCCTCCTCGGGGCAACCGGGGACCGGGCGATGTTCCGCTCCGTGTATCCGTTCTCCCCGTCGCTGGTGCAGACGTTGATCGCGGTTTCCGGTCTCCTCCAGCGGGAGCGGACGGCCCTGAAGCTCCTGGTCCAGCTCCTCGTGGACCGGCGGAACACCCTCCAGCTCGGGGAGGTGGTCCCCGTCGGGGACCTCTTCGACGTCCTGGCGGCGGGGGCCGAGCCCTTCTCCCAGGAGATGAAGGCCCACTTCGAGGAGGCGGTGCGGCTCTACCGCCAGCAACTCCTCCCGGCGGTGGCCGAGGACCTGGGGCTGACGGTGGAGCAGGCCCTCGCCCTCACTCCCGGCGATCCGAACCACGCCCTGTTCCTCGGGAACGACCGGATCGTGAAGACGCTGGTCCTGGCCGCCCTGGCGCC
>CAIMWE010000007.1 GCA_903845115.1 uncultured Acidobacteriota bacterium
GAGCGCGTCGGGCACCCCGTGATGCTTCGCCCTGGGGGGCGGCGCCGCCGCTGCGCCGTCCCCCAGGCCGTTTTAGGCCGTTTGAGCCCACCAGCAACCCTCAGCCCCGCTGTCGCCGAAAATCAAAGTTCCTATCGATGCGGCGTGGGCCCTCCTGGCGCTCGCCTTCGCGCCGTGGGAGGGGGAGGCTCCCCTCTGGGCCTCGCACTCGATCCAGTACCAGGGACGGGCTGACCCGTATTCCACGCAGAGCCTCCTCGGCGCCCTGGAGACCCGGAGCCTCCTCGACCTCTTCTACGAGGACTTCCTCCCCACCTGCGGCCTGGGGGCCTTCGGGTACGCCGGGGTCTCGATCCCCTTCGCCTCTCAGGTCGAGCCGGCGCTCCGGCTGGCCCGGGCCCTCAAGGCTCTTCGCCCTGAGCTTCCCCTCTTCCTGGGCGGTCCCTCGGCGTCGATGCAGCTGGCCGAGAGCCGGAGCGCGAGCCTTCACCGGTTCTTCGACGGAATCGTCGTCGGTCCCGGGGAGCGGCCCACGGAGGCGCTCGCGCTCTGCCTCGAGAGCGGCGGGGACCTCTCGCGCGTGCCCGGGCTGGTCCACGTCGTCGACGGGAAGGTCGAGAGGGTTCCCCAGGCGTCGCCCGTGCCGCTCGAGGAGATCCCCCTTCCCGAGGAAGTCTTCGACCGGTCGGCCTACCTCGCGGACGGCATGGTCGAGCCGCTGCGGATCCGGCTCTCGCAGGCCTGCACCTGGGGAAGGTGCGCCTTCTGCAACATCACCGGGCACCGCCACCTCTTTCCACTGCAGCGCCCCGCCGAGGAGGCGATGTTCTCCAGGGTCGAGGCGCTCGCACGCCGGGGGGAGAAGGTCGTCTACCTGGCCGACGACGAGGCCGACCCCGAGATGCTCGAACGCTTCTCCCGCTGGCTCCTGGAGCGGGAGATACGGATCTACTGGACCACGAACCTCCGCTTCTCCCCGAAGATGACCCTGGAGTGGGCGAGGACGCTCTTCCGGGCGGGGTGCCGGGGACCGGCGGTCGGAGTGGAGGTCCTCGACGACCGCCTCCTGGCGCTGATGAGGAAGGGGACGGACCTCGAGCTGATCGATCGCTGCCTCGAGAATCTCGCCTGGGGGAGCCTCCCCGTCATGGCCTACATGATCGTGGGATTGCCGACCGAGACCGAGGAAGAGGCGCGCGCCTCCTTCGAGCTCCTGCGCGGGTACGTTCTAGAGGGAAAGATCGACCGGGCGATCTACAGCCTGTACGGCATCTCGCCCCGCTCCCCCGTCCAGCGCTTCCCCGCCCGGTACGGCATCACCGCGGTCCACCCCCGGCCGGGGGCCGACCTCTCCCCCCACTGCTTCGACTTCGACCACGCGGGGATGGACCGGCGCCGGGCTGCCGGGCTCGTCGCCGAGTTCTCCGCCGCGATCGACGAGGCCCGCCGCAGCAGGGTCGGCACCGCATGAGAGCCGGGACGAAGGAGGCAGGCACTGCCCGGTGCCTGCTCGTCGTGCCGCCGGTCGACCTTCCGACCCATCCCTACCCCGCGGTCGTGCAGCTGGCGACCTGGCTTCGCCGCCGGGGCCACGCCGTCGAGGCCGTCGACGCGAACGTCCGGTTCTTCCGGTGGGCCATCGGCGCCGAGCGCCTCGAAAGGGGATGCGGGGCGGCCCGAGAGCTCCTGGCCCGGCTCGACGCGGGCGACCTCTCGCCGGACTCCGAGACCCGGCCGCTCCTGGCCGAGTACCGGAGGAGCCTGGGCCTGCGGGAACGCTTCCCGGGGCTCTTCGAGTCCCTGATGGACGAGGGCTCGCCCCTTCCCGTCCCCTTCCGGCTCGACGCCGTAGAGGCGGCCCTGAACCTCGCCTTCGCCCCCACCTTCCCCGAGCGCGTCATGACCCGGGTCTCCCTGCAGTACCGCGGGCGGGCCGACCGCTTCTCGTCCGCTTCGCTCTGGGAGGCGCTCGAGAGCCGGAGCCTCCTGGACGAGTTCTACGCCGACCTCCTGCCGGCGCTCCCCCTCGACGACTTCGACTTCGTCGGCATCTCCGTCCCCTTCCCCCAGCAGTTCGAGCCCTGCCTCCGGCTCTGCCGGGCGATCCGCCGAAGCCACCCCCGCCTCCCGCTCTACCTCGGCGGGCCCGCCGTCGGCATCCACCTCCAGCTCTTCCCGGACGAACGGATCTTCCGGCTCGTCGACGGCATGGTCGTAGGCGACGGGGAGAAGCCGCTCGAGGCGATGCTCGCCGCGTCGCGCCGGGGCGGGGTCCGCCCGGAGGAGGTCCCCGGGATGGTCTGGCTCGACGGCGGCGAGATCCGCAGGAACCCCCTCCCGCCGCCGACCCCGCTGTCGGGGGTTTCCGCGCCCGACGACGTCTTCTCCCGCGAGGGCTACCTCTGCGCGCCCGGCGACCCGTTCCACAGGCTCTCCCTCTCCCGGGGCTGCTCCTGGGGGCGCTGCGCCTTCTGCAACACCGGCGGGAGCGGCCTCTTCCCTTCGCAGAAGCTCCCGGCGGAGGAGGCCTTCCGGCGCGTGAAGGAGCTCGTGGCGCGGGGAGAACGGACCTTCTGCTTCGCCGACGACGAGGCGGACGGCGCCGTCCTGGCCGAGCTCGCCCGGCGGAGCCTCGAGGAGGGGATCCGGTTCGACTGGACGGTCCAGACCCGGTTCCACCCCGTCATGACGCTCGAGTGGGCGTCCCTCCTGAGGCGCGCCGGCTGCCGCAAGCTCTTCGTCGGCCTCGAGACCTTCGACGACCGGCTCCTTCGCCTGATGGGAAAGCCCGTCAACAGGAGGCTCGTCGAGCGCTCGCTCACCGAGCTCGCCTGGGCCGGCCTCCCCGTGACCGTCTACATGATCGTCGGCCTTCCGACCGAGACCGAGGAGGAAGCCCGGGACTCCTTCGAGCGGCTCCTCGCCCGCGTCCGCTCCGGAGAGGTCTCGGGCGTCCACTACAACCTCTTCTCCGTGCCGCCGTGCGCCCCGGTGGGGAGGGACCCGGGCCGCTACGGGATCACGTCCCTGCGTCCCCCCGGGGGGACCGACCTCGCCCCCATGGTCGAGGAGTTCGAGAGCTCCGGCATGTCCCGGCCGGCGGCGCGCTCTCTCCAGGCGGAGTTCGAGGAGAGGCTGGAACGCGAGCTCCGGACGCCCCGGGGGTAAACGTCACGTGGGTCGTCACCTCGATCCGTCACCACTTCGACATTCAGCTCAAGAGCTGGAAGCCAGCCTCGACGAAGTGCCGGTCAAATGCGAACACGGTTCCGAGACCCCTCTCGCGAGCGGCTGCGAACGAAACGGCATCGACGAGGCTCAGATTTCGGCGCTCGTCGTCCTCGAGAAGATCGAGGCCCTCGTCGTGTAGGGTCTCGTCAACCCACCTTACCGAGAAAAGAGGCGCGAGCTCTTTCCTGAATCTCTGCGCTGCTAGCTGACCAAGGCGCCTTCCGAGCAGTGCATACGTCTCCACGAGGACGTAGGAAGTCGTGACGAATTCCACGTCGTTCTTCCTTGCGCGCGTGAACGCTCGACTCGCAGCGGCGTGGTTCGGGTCATCCGCGACGAGCAGGGCCAGGATCGCCGACGTGTCGACGAAAACCGGTTTCACCGGAAGGTGTCCAGGAGGTGCTCGTCGTGCTTCGTGGAGAGGCTTGCCTCTTCACCCGCCCGGAAGGCTCCAACGAGGCCCGCTGCTCTTGCGTACAGGTCGGCTCTCTTCAGGGGTGGCTGTCTCAACGAGGTGTCGACGCACCGCCTCACGACCTCGGCAACGGAAACCTCCTGGGCGCGGGCCGTGGCCTTGAGTCGTTTCACCTGGGCCGTCGTGAACTGGACTTGAGTTCGGACCATCGCGGCCTCCTCGCTAAGTGTAGGCACTTCATGATGGCATCACAAGATCGGGAGGGATTCCCCGCTCCAGGGCAGCCGGGGGATCGAGGTCCTCGAGTACGAGGGCATGGGGACCTGGGAGGAGATCCGGCGCCGAGCCTGGCGACGCGGTCCCCCCAGAACGGCTGGACGAAGAAGAAGGGGACGACGACGGTCGGCCGGCCGGCCCGGAGCGAGGTGGCAACCGTCCCGACCCCGCCGTGGTGGACGACGGCGGACATCCTGGGTGTGCGTCCGGGCGACTTGCCAGCCTGGGACGCCTGTTCCGCTGACGGTCGAACGGGTCGGCCGCCTGGGTTCAGGAGTGCTCCTGCTTTCCGAGGTAGATCATCGTCTCGAGGTCTTCGACGTCGGCCGGGCTGAAGCGCTCGACGATCGCGCGAACGCCATCGATCTGGTCTTCCGCGGCTCCGCCCAGCATTCGGGTTATGTCGGTCCAGTCCTGGTCGCGGGTGGCCTGGAGCTTCATGAGGACGAGGAACGGGAGACCGATCACCGGGTAGCCGGCAGCATCCCGTCCCGGCTCCGCCAGCGCCATCGTGACCCACGGCCCTTCCCCGAACAGGAGGTCGATCTCGACTCCTGCCGGCGAGCGCAGAACGATTCCCGGTATCGAGAGCGGGCTCACGACCTCGAAACCAGCCCCCTCGAGCCGTCTTCTTGCCTCCGGACCGTCTTCCAGCGCAACGAGGATGTCCAGATCCTGAGTCATCCGTTCGGGCATGTAAGCACGTGTGGCGACCCCGCCGACGATTGCCCACGGAACGGGCTCGAGGATTCCCCGTAAGTCCGGCCAGTCGATCATCGCCGTCCTCCTGCCGAGCACGTCGGGGCTGCTTCCGGTCCCTGGCCGCTGTCGACGCCGGATGATGGAGAGCCTCATGGCCCGCCGCTGCCGGGGGCTGAGGATTCCGTCGGGCGCGATCGCCGCGACCTGGGGCGGGACGGGGCGGACGGCGCCGGACATCCCGGGAGTCTACCGATCTCGGTTCCGCGAGCGCTTTCCGGCGGTCGAGATCTCGCACGCCTGGGGAAGGAGACGTGGGTCCTCGAGTACGAGGGCATGGGGACCTGGGAGGAGATCCGGCGGCTCCTGCGCGACACGGGCTGACCGGCCGGAGCCGGGCGGAGCTGCGCTGCCCCGCTTCCCGCTTCCCGCTGCCCCTACCTCGCGGAGAGGACCCTCTCGAGGACCTCGACGGCGCGTCCGACGCCGTCCTCCGCCCTGATAGCGCGTCCGATCTCGCCGGCCCGCAACGCCATCCCCTCGTCGGAGACCGCCTGGCGGATCGCCGCGGCGAGCCGTTCCGGGGTCAGCCGGCTGACGGGAATGGGGGAAGGTCCGGCGCCGAGCCTGGCGACCCGGTCCCCCCAGAACGGCTGGTCGAAGAAGAAGGGGACGACGACGGTCGGCCGGCCGACCCGGAGCGAGCTGGCGACCGTCCCGACCCCGCCGTGGTGGACGACGGCCGACATTCTGGGGAAGAGCCAGTCGAAGGGCGCCTCCTCGATCGTGTGGACCTGGGGCGGGACCTCGGCCCCGTCGAGCGCCCCGTGCCCCGTCAGGAGGACGCCCCTCTGGCCCGAGAGGCGGAGCGCCTCGACGACGGTGCGGGCGAGCTTGCGCGGGTCGTGGCCGAAGAC
>CAIMWE010000008.1 GCA_903845115.1 uncultured Acidobacteriota bacterium
GACGGCCCGGTCGAACGACTCGTCCAGGCCGTCGCACAGGGAGCGGATCGTGGCGGCCTCGATCTCGAGGACCCGCCTCGCCTGCAGCCGGACGGAAGAGGTCATCGGGGCGATCTTACCGGCCCCCGAGGGAAAAGGGCGCCGGGCGGAGCGTGACGGGATCGAGAAGGAAGAGCTTGTCGTCCTGCGAGCGGAGGAGGCGGGTTCCCAGGCTCCCCGGCGTGCACCAGGCGAGGTCGGACGGAATCCACATCGGAAAGCCCATGACCGCCGGTGCGAGGTCGTCGCCCACCCGGGTGACCGTGCCCTTCGCGAGGTCCACGACGACGACCCGGGCGTACTGCGCGCCTTCCTGCTGGCTCTCCCTGGACGAGGTGACGACGAGGAGCCTCCCGTCGGAGACCTCGCCCCCGATCCGGAAGGACTTCGCCGCCCCGACCGGAATGGACGACTCCCGCGCCCCGTCCCGGGTGAAGAGCTGGAGCGTGAGACTCCCTTCGTCGAGGCGTCCGACCGCGACGCGGCTGTCGCCGAGGATCTGGGACCGGACGAGACCGGACTCGTCGGGAGGGGCCAGCGACGCGATCCGCCCGCCGGTGGTGCCGTCGAGGAGCCAGGTCCCGATGGAATGCGAGGCGAGGAGGATCCGGTCGCCGGCGGGAGAGAGGCGGAGGAAGCTGCCCGAGATCGCGTTGTCGGAGCGGACGGAGCCGGTCTTCTCCAGCTTCTTCGAGACCAGGTCGAACCGGTAGAGCGACGATTCCGTCGGGGCGAAGGGCTGGTACAGGAAGAGGGAGGTGGGCGACTCGAATCGGATTCGCCGCCCGCGGTCCGTAGGCTCGGGGAGCCGGACCGCACCGATCAACGCCCCCGTGGCCACGTCGTGGACGGCCAGCGTCTTCGCTGCGACCACAGCGAGACGGCTGCCGTCGGGGGAGAGGGTCAGCATCTCCAGGTCCTTGGCCTTCCCGATCACGATCCGGGAGGGCCAGGGGGCGGTCCCGGGTGAGGCCGCGTCCAGGACCATCACCGTCAGCGGGCCGTACGAGGAGATCCCGTCCGGCTCGGCCCAGGCGACCCGCCGGCCGTCCCGGGAGAACGTCAGCGTCCACGAGGTGCGCGTCGAGAGCCGGACGAACCGGCCGCTCTCGCTGTCGACCAGGGCGCTCCCCCAGAACTCCGGATAGCGTCTGGCGACTCGCCCGCTGAGCAGGATCCACTTCCCGGCCGGGCCGACGGCGAACGAGAGCTGCCGGAGATCGGTCGGGGAGTAGGAGACGACCCACCCGGCGTAGCCGACGGCCGCGAACGCGGTCGACACGACGATCGCCCAGAGCGTCCTCGACAAGGCCGCGTGGGCAGCCTTGGGGTCGGTCCGCCCGCGGGCGACCTGCTGCGACCCGGCGACGGCCAGCGCCCCGAGGAGGGTGAAGACGAGGACGCCCGCCACCGTGGCGAAGGCCGCCAGCCCGTCGGCGGGCACCAGGATCCTGGCGGCGAACCAGATGGCCAGGCCGGTGGCGACGAGGCCGGCCACGTCGAACAGAAGCCAGAGCGAGTGGGACCGGAAAGCCACGGACACGGCGTTTGCGAGGAGGAAGAGGCCGAGCAGGGAGGCGACGAACAGCGTCAGGAGGACCAGCGCCGGCGCTCCCGTGGCCGTCGCCGAGACGAGGCTCGTCCCGTTCAGCGGGACGGGGCTCCAGGCGATGGCCGAGGCGAGCAGGACGATGCCGAACCCCCCGGCCAGCTTGCCCCACCAGAGGGCGCCGGGAGCGATGGGGCGGGAGAAGTACCAGGCAAGGCGCTTCTCCGAGAGGTCGGGCCCGAAGAGCGACGCCCCCACGAGAAGGGCCGAGCCGACGGCGACGGACGTCCCGAGGAACAGGACGACGATCGCCCGGACCTCGGCGGGGTTCGCCCGCGAGGCTCCGGGGACGAACGGAGCCCCGAAGGCGAGGAGGGCGGCGAGGATCCCGGCGTACAGGACGGACTTCCTGGCGGCGAATTCCCGCGCCGCGACGGTCCAGGTCGAATTCACCGCGAACCCCCTTTCGTCCTGGCGCCTTCGCCGGCGACCGCCAGGAAGAGATCCTCCAGCGAGAGCGGGGAAGCCTCGGCGTCCACGACCCCGTCGGTCGTCCGGAAGGTCTCGAACCTCGCGTCGTCGTAGTTCGAGACGACCGCCTCGCTCCCCCATCCCCGGACCTTCACCTGGACGGCGTCGAAGGCGTCCAGCTCGTTCCCGAACTCGGTCCGCTCTTCCGTGATCTCGTTCGCGTACCGGATCCTGCGGAACCTCGCCTTGAGGCTCTCGAGCGGCTCGTCGACCAGGAGGCGCCCCTCCTTCAGGATCCCCACCCGGTCGGCGATCGGCTCGATCCCTGCCAGGTCGTGGGTCGTCAGGAAGACCGTCGTCCTCCGGTCGGCCAGCTCCCCGATGACCTCCTCGTAGAACGCCTTCCGCGCCACCGGGTCGAGCCCGAGGGTCGGGTCGTCCAGGACGAGCAGCTCGGGCGAGGGTGCCAGCGCGAGCGCAAGGAGCGAGAGCCCCTTTTGCCCCTTCGACAGCCCGCCGAACGGGGCGTCGGCGGGGATCCCGAAGCGGTCGAGGCGCGCGGCGAGGCTCGTCCCGTCCCACGACGGGTAGAGGGGCCGGCAGAAGGCCTCGAGGGCTCGTACCGTCATCGCGGGCGGGGCGTCCGGATCCTCCGGGACCACTCCGACCCGCGCCATCAGCCGTGTGCGGGCTCCCCACGACGGCTCCCCGAGGAGCTCGGCGTGGCCCTCGCACGGCGCCTGCTGCCCGAGCAGGACCCGGACCAGCGACGACTTCCCAGAGCCGTTCCGCCCGAGGAGCGCGTAGACGGACCCGAGGGGCACCTCGAGTCCGACCCGGTCCAGCGCGACCTTCTTTCCGTATCGAACCGTCAGAGTTTCGACCTTCATTGCGGCCGTTCCCCTCATCGTCCTGCTCCTCTCGGCCAGACCTGCTTGAGGGTCTCGACCGCTTCCTCGCACCCGGTCCCGAGGGTCACGGCGAGGCTGCCGTACCGGATCGCGCCGTCCTTCAGGGACTTCAGCCGCTCGCCCCTGGCCACTGGCGGCGGCGAGGCGGCCACGAACGTCCCTTCGCCCCGGCGGACGGCGAGGACTCCGGACTCGGCAAGCCGCTGGTATGCCTTGGCCACGGTCGCCGGGTTGACCCGGAGGTCGGCCGACATGTCGCGGACGGAGGGAACAGGAGCTCCTGGCGCCAGGGCCCCCGAAGCCACCAGACGCCGAAGCCCCTCTTCGATCTGCCGCCAGATCGGGGCGGCGTCGGACGGGTCGATGGCAAGGCCTCTCGTCATCTGACTTCCCCCGTCCTACGGAACCCATGGTCAGTGTGTTGGTGTATCACAGCTATGATACAGTAAGTCCGCGGACCGCCCCTGTCAAGGGCGGGGGAGAGGATTCCTAGGGGTTCGTCTCGCGCCGGAGCGCGTCGAACTTCAGGAGGTCGCCGAGGAACTTCGGCAGGTCGGCGAGCGGGAGCTGGGTCGCCCGGTCCGATTTCGCCTTCGCCGGTTCGTCGTGGACCTCGAAGAAGTAGCCGTCCACTCCTACGGCGGCGGCGGCCCGGACGAGGGCGGGGGCGTACTGGCGGGAGCCGCCGGTCTCGGTCCCGAGGCCGCCGGGGAGCTGGAGGGAGTGGGTGGCGTCGTAGATCACCGGGACGCCCAGCGCCCGCATGATCGGGAGGGAGCGGAAGTCGACGACGAGGTTGTGGTACCCGAACGACGCGCCCCGTTCGCAGAGCATCACGTTCCGGTTCCCCGCCTTCCGGCACTTCTCGACGATCTGCGCGCAGTCGTCCGGCGCGAGGAACTGTCCCTTCTTCACGTTCAGGGCGCGGCCCGTCCTCGCGGCGGCGACGATCAGGTCGGTCTGGCGGCAGAGGAAGGCGGGAATCTGGAGGACGTCCGCCACCTCGGCGGCGTGCGCGCACTGCTCGATCTCGTGGACGTCGGTCAGGATCGGCAGGTCCAGACGCTCCTTCACCTCGGAGAGGGCGGCGAGGCCCTTCTCGATCCCCGGACCCCGGAAGGACGGTCCGGCCGAGCGGTTGGCCTTGTCGAACGACGCCTTGAAGACCAGGCGGCCCGCGACCCCCTCGGCCGCGAAGATTTCCTTGATCGCCCGGGCGAGCTTGAGCGTGTGGGCCTTCGACTCGACGACGCACGGGCCGGCGAAGAAGACGGGCCGGCAGCGGTCGCCGGCGGAGAGGTACGGGGTGATCGACGCGAAGGCTCTCATGTGGGTCGAGTGTAGCGGCGACGGCTGACCCATCGTGCGATCCTTTCGCGAGATGCGGACGAGCCGACCGGCCAGATCATCCCGGGGCCGTGCACCGGCCCGGAGAGGGTCGGGCGGTCAGGCCCCCGGAGGCGTCAAGCGGTCTGGCCGTTAGGGGTGGGGAGGTTCGGCGGGGGCGCGATGACCGGGTCGAGCGCCACGGCCTTGTGGGCCAGCCCATCGGCCTTCGCCGAGCGGTGCGCGCGAGCGGCCCGGATGAAGTCCTTGAACAGCGGGTGGGGCGCCGTCGGCTTCGACTTGAACTCGGGGTGGAACTGGCAGCCGACGAACCACGGGTGGCCGGGCAGCTCGACCATCTCGACGAACTTCCGGTCGGGCGACATCCCCGTGAAGGCGAGTCCGTGCTCGCGAAGGGCCGGCAGGAACTCCTGGTTCACCTCGTAACGGTGGCGGTGGCGTTCGGAGATCTGGGCTTCGCCGTAGGCCCGCCGGGCCACCGAGCCCTCGGCCAGGTCGCACGGGTACTTCCCGAGCCGCATCGTCCCGCCGAGGGCGTCGACGCCGATCAGGTCGCGGAGCTTGAAGATCACCTTGTGCGGGGAGTTCGAGTCGAATTCCGTCGAGTTGGCCCCCGAAAGTCCGCAGACGTTGCGGGCGTACTCGATCACCGCGCACTGCATCCCGAGGCAGATCCCGAAGTAGGGGACCTTCGTCTCGCGGGCGAACCGGATGGCCTGGAGCTTCCCCTCGATACCGCGTTTCCCGAAGCCGCCAGGCACCAGGATCGCATCCGCGGTCGTGAGCGGCTCGGGGAACCCGGCGCTCTCGAGCTCCTCCGAGTCGATGAAGGCGAGCTTGACGCGGACGTTGTTCGCGATGCCGCCGTGGTAGAGGGCCTCGTTCAGGCTCTTGTAGCTGTCGCCCAGCTGGACGTACTTCCCGACGATCGCGATCGTCACCTCTCCGCTCGGGCTCTTCACGCGGTTGACGATCTCCTCCCACCGGGAGAGGTCCCGGTTGTAGTGGGGGAGCGAAAGGTAGTCGAGGAGGATCTCGTCCAGCCCCTCCCGAGCGAACGCGAGCGGGACCTCGTAGATCGTCCCCACGTCCCGCGCCGTGATGACCGCTCGCTCCTCCACGTTGCAGAAGAGGGCGATCTTCTTCTTCATCTCCTCGGGGATGGACCGGTCGGCCCGGCAGAGGAGGATGTCGGGCTGGATCCCGATCGAGAGGAGCTCCTTCACCGAGTGCTGGGTCGGCTTCGTCTTCAGCTCGTCCGAGGCCGCGATGTACGGGACGAGGGTGACGTGGATGTTGAGGACGTTGCCGCGCCCGGCCTCCTTCCGGAACTGGCGCATCGCCTCGAGGAAGGGGAGCGACTCGATGTCGCCCACGGTCCCGCCGATCTCGATCAGGACGACGTCGTTGTCCGCCGCGACCCGCCGGATCGAGTCCTTGATCTCGTCCGTGATGTGGGGGATCACCTGGACGGTCTTCCCGAGGTAGTCGCCGCGGCGCTCCTTCTCGATGACCGTCTGGTAGATCTTCCCGGTCGTCACGCTGTTGACCCGCGACGTCACGGTGGAGGTGAACCGCTCGTAGTGGCCCAGGTCCAGGTCGGTCTCCGTCCCGTCGTCGGTGACGAAGACCTCGCCGTGCTGGAACGGCGACATCGTCCCCGGGTCGACGTTGATGTAGGGGTCGAACTTCTGGAGGGTGACCTTGAAGCCCCGGGCCTCGAGGAGCGCGCCCATGGAGGCCGCCGCGATCCCCTTGCCCAGGCCCGACACGACGCCGCCGGTGATGAAGATGTACTTCGTGCCCATCGCTCAGCCTCCTTCTGCTTCTCGGATCATCTTCTCGACGAGGATCGCGTCCTCGAGAGTGTCGACCCCGATGGAATCGCCGACCGCCGGCAGGACGGCCATGGCCATCCCCGCGGCGAGGGCCCGCAGCTGCTCGAGGCTCTCGGCGCGCTCCAGCGGGTGCGTGGGAAGCTCGGTCCAACGCTTCAGGGCCTCCATCCGGTAACCGTAGAGGCCGAGGTGCTTCCAGGTCGGGAGGGCGGGCTCCTCCCGCCGGCGGAACGGGATGGGCGACCTGGAGAAATAGAGGGCCCGCCCGTCGTCCCCGAAGACCACCTTCACGTTGTTCGGGTTGGCGATCTCGGCCGGGCCGGAGACGGGGGTGGCGACCGTGGCGAGCGGGAAGGACGGGTGGGCCTTCAGGAAAGCCGCCACCCGGTCGATGTTCGCGGGCTCCATCATCGGCTCGTCCCCCTGGACGTTGACGACGATCGCGGCGCCGGTCTCCCGGGCGGCCGCGTAGACCCGATCCGTGCCCGACGGGAGGTCGGGATCCGTCAGGACCGCCGTTCCCCCGCTCTCCACGACGACGCGGGCGATCCGCTCGTCGTCGGTGGCGACCATCACGGTGTCCACTTCCGTCGCCAGAAGGGCTCTCCGGAGGACCCTGACGACCATCGGGACACCTGCGATCGGATGGAGGGGCTTTCCGGGGAAACGCTGCGAAGCGAAGCGGGCCGGGATGACAGCCACGGCCCTCGGTCCCGGTTCCGGATGGTGCACGACTGATCCTACCACTGGGACGGCTTGGAGGAATTCCCCCGAGGCTCGGGCCGGACGGGGTCCCTTCCGTCAAAGAGAAGGACGCCGCCGGGCCTACATCGGGAATCCGGCGGCGTCGAAATTTCCGGGACCGGGGGTTGCTTCGATGGGGCTCGTCAGCAGGCGCCGCTCAGGGCGCCGGGCTCTTCCGCGTTCTGGTCCTCGCCCTCTTCCTCGTCGTTCTCCAGGTCTAGGACCGGGATGGGCGAGGGGAGAGAGGAAAGCTCCCGAATCCCCTCGTGCGCGGCCGCGCAGTAGGGGTTCGACTCGTCGTACCCGGCCGAGGCGATCACCTTCTCGTAGGTCAGGATGGCCTTGACCGGCTCCAGCAGGTGCCGGTGGTACGTCTCGGCGACGGCCATCCGGGCGGTGAGGTCGTACGGGTTGAGCCTCAGGACCTTCGCGAAGAAGACGAGCGCGTCCTCGAACCTCTCTTCTCCGAGGGCCATCTCGGCCCGTTTCCGGTAGAGGGCCACCTCGTCCTCGAGTGTGAAGTCGCCTCGGGTAGGCGTCAGCGAGGTTCGAAACGTCCTGAGGAGTCTCTGGAACGACATCGCTTCTCCTGTTGATCTGCGCCGAAAGATACCGGCGCAGGCGGCGAAAATCAAGATCAAACTAGAAAAAGATTAGGTTGTATTCGATTTCCTCCTAAGAAAAGAAGGGCGAATGACCGAATCGTGCCTGCAATGGCTTCGGTCCTGGGGTGACGTGAAAGGACAGCCGAATATTCTTCGGCCCTGTTTCGGCAGACGCGATGGCTCAATAACTTGTTCGGGAAGAGTTACTTGCGGCGACTTGCGGCGTATCGGGCCGCGAGGAGCAGGGCATCCCGGGCGTCTCCGGCGGGCAGCCGGGTCGCGGCCTGGGTGGCCTCCTCGCCGTACCTGTCGATCATCTCCCGGGCAACGACCATGGAACGCGTCCGGTCGACGATCTCGAGGAGCTTCTCCGCGGGGACCGACGTGAAGCCCTTCTCGCGAACGACGGCCTCGATGAGCTTCCGCTCGGCGCGGGTCACCTTGGGAAGGCTGAGGATCAGGGGCAGGGTCAGCTTCCCCTCCCGGAGGTCGGAGAGGACCGGCTTGCCCAGGTCCTTCTCGGTCGCCGTGTAATCGAGCAGGTCGTCCTGCAGCTGGAAGGCGATGCCCAGGGCCAGGCCGAAATCCCAGAGGTCCTCGGAAAAGGCGTCCCCCTCCTCGAGGAGGTAGGACGGGATGCGGCAGGAGGCCCCGAAAAGGAGCGCGGTCTTCCGGCGGACGATGTCGAGGTAGTCGTCGAGGCTGATGTCGATCGAGCCGCTCCGCTCGGCCCCGATGATCTCCCCCTCCGTCATCGCGAGGGTGACCTCCGAGAGGAGCTTGAGGACCCGGAGGTCCCCTTCGTCGAGCGCGATCCCGATCGCCTTCATGTAGAGGTAGTCGCCGAAGAGGACGGTCAGCTCGTTGCCCCAGCGGTGGTTCACGCTCGCCCGCCCGCGGCGGGTCTCGGCCGAGTCGATGATGTCGTCGTGGACCAGCGTCGCCGTGTGGATGAGCTCGATGAC
>CAIMWE010000009.1 GCA_903845115.1 uncultured Acidobacteriota bacterium
GGAGCGCGTCGGGCACCCCGTGATGCTTCGCCCTGGGGGGCGGCGCCGCCGCTGCGCCGTCCCCCAGGCCGTTTTAGGCCGTTTGAGCCCACCAGCAACCCTCAGCCCCGCTGTCGCCGAAAATCAAAGTTCCTATCGATGTGGCGGCGTGGCAGAGGGAGGCGGGCCTCAGGCCGAGGCGCCCGGTCCATTTTTCCCTTTTCCCGGGGGCTGGACAGCAGAACGCCGTGAAGCCTTGATCGCCGGTGTCGGGGGCGGTTCCGGTTCCCGCCTCGTGGGAGGACCTGATGGCCCCGGAACGGGTCGTTCGAGCGGTCAGCGCTTCGGGCGCTCCGCTTCCCTCGCCTCCGAGAGGCCGATGGCGATCGCCTGCTTGCGGTCCGTGACGATTTTCCCCGAGCTGCCCGACTTCAGTTTTCCCCTCTTCATCTCGTGGAGCGCGCTGCCGACCCTGTCGGAGGCCTTCGCGGGGTAGGCGCTCCGGCCCCCGGGTTCCCTCTTCACGGGCGATCCTCCCAGATCGATCGGCTGCCCCCGCGGCTGACGTGCCGGTAATACGCGCCGGCGCCGCCGAGGAGAAGGACCGCGACTCCGAGAAGAAGGACGAGGCTCATGGCTGCTGCTTCCTTTCCGGAGGGACGACGCGCATGAGCCGTGCCAGCCGCGCCGCCGTCGAAAGCCCGCTGAGGGGACCGACGACCGGGTTCCGGCATCGCGATTGCTACTCCCGGCCCATGAACTGGCTCATGTTGCTCGGCCTCGCGGTCGTCGTCGCCGCCCTTGCGGCCGTCACGGGAATCAAGCCCAGGGAGACCCGGCCTGTGGCCCACACCCGCATGATGGGAGTCGCCCGCGTCGTCCTGGGGATGGTCGCGGTCTTCCTGGCGTACCTCGCGTTCCGGGGCAGAACGGGCTGACCGCCGGCAACGGCGCTCCGGCGCCGTTGCCATGGTCCGCCAGGGCGGTCAGGATCGCAGCAGGTGGGTCCCCGGGATCTGGCTGATGTGGTCCCAGCGGGCCTCGCGGTCGTAGAGCTCGCTCTCGATCACGCAGTCGGCGCAGAGAAGGCCCGAATCCTCCCAGCTCTCGTTCACCTTGTGCCGGCAGCCGGGTGTGACGCAGGGCCGCGGGTACGGACATTCACTCACGACGACGGAGGCGGTCTGTAGACGGAGCGGGGCTTGCATGGCGCTTCCTTCCTTCGCGAGCATTTCGGGACACCCATGGACCGGATGGATCCCCGGCGATGCGTCGCCAGGCCGTACCACCCGCACTCACGGAGACGCAACGGGTGTGCCACGAGGGGAAGGATGGAACTTCTTTCACTCGGTCGCGCAGCACTTGCGCCCCGGCCCGTTTCACCGGCGCGAGGGGGGCCGGTCGGGACAGGGCCCTTGGCTCCGGCGAAGCCTCCGTCGTACCCGTCGCCCGTTCGAGCCGAGGCGATCCTCTTCGGCACCGGGAAGGGTTCCCTGAACGGGTACGCGGATTTCCTGGCCGAACCCTATCCGGGCGCTCACGCCCTCGTCCGCTGTGTCCGTGACACCCGCCGGCGCCGCCGAGGAGAAGGACCAATGATGGGAATGGCCATGGTCGTCCCGGGGATCGTCGCCGTCTTCCTGGTTGATCCGGCAGTCCGGGGACGAGCGGGCGGATCCCCGGTACCTGGTGGTCCGTCGGCGTACCCTTTTCAAGCGCAACGGAAAACGTTTCACGAGCGTGGCCCTCATTCCGCGTTCCCCGAGGCACCTATCAGCTGGTGGTTCCCTTCTGATCCGCCGGGCTCGCCGGAACGGGAGCCTGTCAGTTCAGGCCAGGGCCAGGGCGAGGACGCGGTCCAGGAGCCCTGGCGCCCGCCGCAGGATTCCCAGGACCTGCCGGCGAACGCGGGGCCGCCGGGCGAGGGCGAGGACGGAGCGGCAGACGAGGGCGTAGCGCAGGAACTCGCGGGAGGCCGCCCGCTCGTAGGGCTCGAGGGCCCGGCGGCTGGCGCCGCGCTCGAGGACGGAGGGGAGGAGCGAGCCGAGCATTTCCGCCGAGACGAGGGCCATCGAGATGCCCTCTCCCGTGATCGCGTCGACGTACCCCGCCGCATCCCCCACGAGGACGAGACGGTCGGAGATCCGGGACCGGACACTGTGTGCGAGCGGCCCTGCGCCTCGCGCCGCGGAGTCGGGCCGGGCTCCTGCGAGCTTCCCGGCCAGGGCGGGGAAGCGGCCGAGCAGGGCCTCGAACGAGACCGGTCCTTCCACGCCGGCCCTCTCCCAGAGGAATGCCACGCCGATACGCGACGCCCCGGCCGGGGTCACGAACGCCTCGACCCCGGGGCTCAGGTGGACCTCGACGAAGGGGCTCCACGGCGGAATCCGGAAGTGCTGCCGGAGGCCGAAACGTCCCGCTCCCTCGACCGGGCCGTCCAGGCCGGCGCCCGTGCGCAGGGGCGAAAGGAGCCCGTCGGCGGCGACCAGGATCCGCCCCCGGAGCTCTCCGGCCGACGTCTGGAGCTCGATCGACTCCTTCCCTCTCGCGAAGCTCGTGACGGTGGTTCCCCACCGGATCTCCGCGCCGCTCCTCTCGGCCACCGCCGCCAGCGCGGACGAGAGGGCCGTCCGGCGGACGCCGAGCCCGCCTCCCCCGGGGAGCCTGCCGGTGACGGTGCCGCCGTCCTCCTCGACATAGCGGATTCCCTGGATCGGGGAGCAGTCCTCCGGGCCGAGGAGTTCCCGCGCCCCGAGAGTCTCGAGGATCCGCAGGCCCTCCGGCATGATCCCCTCCCCGCAGGCCTTGTCCGGCGGACCGGCGCTCCGCTCGCAGACGACGGTCCTGAGACCGGCACGGGCTGCGAACGTCGCGGTCGCGAGACCGGCGGGTCCAGCCCCGACGACGGCGACGTCCAGCCTAGGAGGCACGGCGGAGGCCGGCCCTTGCGAACGCGAGTGCGGACCGGACGACTTCGAGCAGGATGCGCAGGCGGGAGACCGCCGCCGGAGGTCCGAGCTCCTCCGCGAGGAAGCGGCGCAGGGCCTCGTTGCGGCGGAGCTTGCCGCTGGACGTACGGGGAATCGTCCCCGGGTCGAGGATGCGAACGGTGTGGGGCCTGATTCCCGTGTGCGCGAGGACGGCGCGACGGATCCCGTCGGCCGTCCGGTCGTCGTCGGGATCGCCGGTCCTGGCGCGCTCTGCCAGGAGGAGCAGCTGCTCGCCCCCCTCGCCTTCCGGGACGAACCCGAGCGCGACCGCGCACCCGGGGCGAACCCCGTCGACGCCGGCGAGGCATTCCTCGAACTCCTGGGGGAGGTGGTTCGCCCCGCGGATGACGATGACGTTCTTGACCCGTCCGCAGACGTGGAGCTCGCCGCCCGCGACAAACCCGAGGTCGCCCGTGTCCAGCCAGCCGTCCGCCAGCGCGCCCGCCGTGGCCTCGGGCTGGCCGAAGTACCCCGTCATCACCGACGGTCCTCGGACGAAGATCCGTCCGACCCGGCGCTCAGCGAGGACCGCCCCGTCCGGGCTGCGCACCTCGACGTCGGTGCCGGGAACCGGTGTGCCGACGGAGACGATCGCGCGCGTACCGTCCACGGCCTCGCCGGTGGCCGCCAGCCGCACGGGGTCGACGCAAAGGGCCCTCACCTCGCGGCCCCCGGGAGCGAAGGTGACGGCGAGCGAGGCCTCGGCCAGGCCGTAGACGGGCCGGAGGGCCTGCCGGTCGAACCCGAACGGCGTGAAGCGCCGCGCGAAGTGGTCCACGGAATCGAGCGACACCGGCTCGGCGCCGCAGAGGGCCAGCCGCCAGCTCGAGAGGTCGGCTCCGGCCAGGTCGGCGTCCTTCACCCTCCGGGCGCACAGCGAGTAGGCGAAGCTCGGTGCCACCGAGATCGTGGCCCGGTGGCGGGCGATCGCCCGCAGCCACAGCGCCGGCCTCGCCAGGAAGAGTTCGGGGGGGATCAGGACCAGGGAACCCGGGTAGTAGACGGCCTGGAGGAGGCAGCCGATGAGCCCCATGTCGTGGTAGAGCGGCAGCCAGGAGACGCCCTTCTGCGGCGAGCCGTCCTCGGGAGGGAGGAGAGCCCTGAGGGCGGCGAGCTGGGCCATCAGGCTCTCGTGCGAGAGGGCGACGGGCCTGGGGTCGGTCGTCGAACCGGACGAGAACTGGATCAGCCCGAGGTGGCCGGGGGAGACCTCCGCTTCCAGCTCGCCGGCCTCGGGGCCGAGCGCTTCCGGAGTCAGGCATCCGAGCGGCGGGCGGGACGATTCGACCGCCCTTCCCAGGAGTTTCCGGATCGCGGCGTCGGCGAGGACGAGCCGGGCTCCCACCGCGGCGATCATCCTGGCCGTCGCGACGTGGTACTCCGCCAGCCGTCCGAGCCGGACGGGGGGGTAGAGCGGCACCGGCACGGCCCCGGCGAGGAGGACGCCGAAGAAGGCCTCCAGGAACCCGGGGGAGGTCGGGAAGACGAGGGCCACCCGGTCGCCGGGCTCGACTCCGCGCGCCCTGAGCGCCGCCGCCGTCCTGCGGGCCCGCGCGTGGACCTCCCGGTACGGAACGAAGGTCTCGCGCTCGGCGAGGTCGACGAAGGTGACGCCCGAGCCGGTCGTCGCGCTCGCGGCGAACGCCTCGCCTACGGTCCGGAACCGGGGCCTCTCCAGGCTGGCTCCTCTCATGGGGCCGCCCCGCCATCCCCGGCCCCCGGCTCCCCGATCGCCCGCTCCCCGCGGACGGCGTCGACGGCCCTTTCGACCGCACCGACGAGGTCCTCCACGGTCACGACGGAGGATGCCTCGTCGCCGGCCAGCTTCACGCGGAAACGGTCCTCGAGGGCGACGGCCAGGACGAAGGCACCGATCGAGTCGACCTGGAGGTCCGCCGCAAGCTCGTGGTGAAGCTCGACCGTCCCGGGGAACTCCAGCTCGGATGCCAGGGTCCGCCGGACCTGGGAGAGGATCTCCCCGCGCAGGTCATCCACGTGGGCCTCCGGGCACGAGCCGCGAGCGCCCCTCGAATGCCTCTGCGTACGGCCGCCCGAGGGCCCGCTCCTCGGCGGGGATGCGGACGGCGAGGAGCGCCGCGTTCAGCGCGGAGAAGAGGAGCGCGGTGTGCCAGGCGCCGTGGAGGAGGGGCACGGCGAGCATCTCGAGGACGACCGCGAGGTAGTTCGGGTGGCGGAGGAAACGGTAGGGCCCGCCCGTCACCGGGGCATCGCCCGGGACGACGATGATCCGCGTGTTCCAGCGCCGCCCGAGCGTCGCCACCGCCCACCAGCGGAGGGCCTGGGCGCCGAGGGCCGCGCCCAGGGCGACGAAGGCCCATCCGCCCGGAAAGGGGCTCTTCAACGCGAGCACCTCCGCCGCGCAGGCGACCGGAAAGAGTGCGTGGACGACGACCATGAAGGGGTAGGCGGCGCGCCCCGTCTCGACGCCGCCCGCGGCGAGGGCCTCGCGGGCGTTCCGCCGGGACACGACGAGCTCGGCTCCCCTCTCGCAGCCGAGGAGGCAGAGGAGGACGAGGTAGGCCAGGACCGAGACGGGGAGGCTGACGTCCGTCATATCCGTTCTCCTACCACTCCAGGAGGACCAGCTCCGAGCAGAAGCCGGGGCCCATCGCCATCAGGAGCCCGCGGTCCCCCGGGACCGCCTCGCCGGAAGCCAGGAGGTCCGCCAGGACGAACAGCACGGACGCCGAGGAGAGGTTTCCCGTCTCGCGGAGGGACTTCCACGAGCGAGCGAGGGCGCCTTCCGGCAGCTCCAGCGCGGTCTCGAAGGCCTCGAGGACCCTGGGCCCTCCCGTGTGGGCGATCCAGTGGCGGATGGCGGAGCGGTCGAGGCCGTTCTTCGCCAGGAAGGAGTCCACGTCGGCGCGGACGTTTTGCCGGACGACCTCGGGCACCTTGGCCGAGAGGATCACCTTGAAGCCCGAATCCACGACGTCCCAGCCCATGACCCGCTCCGTGTCCGGGTAGAACGTAGAGCCGGTGTCCGCGACGGCCGGACCGGCCACGGGGCTATCCGGATCGAAGGTCCCGCCGGTTAGGACGACGGCCGCCGCGCCGTCGCCGAAGAGTCCGGACGAGATGAGGTTCGGGATGGAGAGGTCCTCGAGCTGGAGCGTCAGCGAGCAGAGTTCCACGGAGAGGAGGACGGCCACCCGGTCCGGCGAGCCGGCGAGCAGGTCCGAGGCGCGGGAGATGCCGGCCGCCCCTCCGGCGCAGCCCAGGCCGAAGAGCGGGGAGCGCCGGACGTCGCGCCGGAGCCCGAGCCGGTTGACGAGGCGCGCGTCGATGCTCGGCGTCGCGATCCCCGTCGTCGTCACGAAGACGAGATGGTCGACGTCGACGGGCGAGAGCCCGGTCAGACGGAGGGCCTCGCGCACCGCCGCCTCGCCGAGGTCGACCGCGGCCCGGGTCCAGGCCTCGTTCCTCCGGGCGAACGTCGTCAGCTCCCGGTACCGGGCGAGCGGCAGGGCCAGGTAGCGCCCCGACACCTGGACGGCGCGGTGGAGCTCTTCCAGGCGGTCGGGGTTGAAGTGCGCCGTGGCCCAGGCGTCCCGGAACGCGGCGATGAGGGTCTCCTGGTCGGCGTAGTGCTCGGGGAGCGCCCGGCCGACCGCCCGGATGCGCACCGGCGGTCGTGGGGAGTTCCGGGGAAGGTTCAGGCGGTGGTTCGTCATGCGAATCTCCCGGCCGTCCGGAGGGGCCTGCCGGTAATCCGTGCAACCGGACCTGCACGGTTTTCAAGCCGACGGCGAAAAACGGCGTCTGCGCTCCTGTTTCCTTCCTTCATGCAGTGGCTGAAGCAAAGAAGAGACCGGCCAGGACCCTGGGGCGGGGGGGCGTCCGGGCGGCACGGTCCTTGCGGCTCGGCCGTGCAGGAGATTTTCAAGATGAACCATCGCACGCTCGCCATCCTCTGTTCCGCGACCTTCCTCGTCTTCGCAACTGCCTGCGGGGACTCGTCCACCGCCGTCGACAAGAAGAACGAGTCGACGACCAAGTCCTCGGAGGGCACCGTCAAGACGACGACCGAGTCCAAGCAGGTCGGCACGACCCTCGAGGCCAAGACCGAGACCAAGACCGACACGTCGTCCGGCATCGTCAACAGGAAGACCGAGACGTTCGTCGGAACCGTCACGATCTTCACCGCCGGCAAGAAGATCGAGGTGCTGACGGGCGAGAAGGCCACCCACTCGTTCGACCTGGACGACAAGGGCGTCACCTATTCCGTCGACGGCTCCGTGGAAGTCGGCAAGCGCGTGACGGTGACGGACGAGACCGGCGACGACAAGGTCCGCCGCGTCACGGTCAAGATCGGAGGCTAGCGGCCCGGCACGCCGGCACGCGGGCCGTGCCCTCCGGAGCCTCCCGGTGCCGCGGGGGGCTCAGCCCGGGAAGGGGCCTTCGCGGTGGCCCTGGTGCGCGGGCGGTTCCGTCGGCCCGCCCTCGGTGGCGAACTCGTCCCAGATCCTGGCGAAGTCGCCTTCGGCCGCCCGGAACGCGTCGAGGACGCGCGGGTCGAAGTGCTCCGGCAGCGTCCTGCCGTCCCCCTCCGTGAGGATCCGGACGACGCGGTCGTGAGGGAACGGCGCCTTGTAAGGCCGCGTGCTCCGCAGGGCGTCGTACTGATCGCCGACCGTCACGATCCTCGCGGCCAGCGGGATCAGGTCGCCGGCGAGACCATCGGGGTATCCGCTGCCGTCCCAGTGCTCGTGGTGCGACCGGGCGATCTCCACGCCCATGTTCAGGAAGGCGTTCGCCGGATAGTTGACGAGGACCGACTCGAGCGTCTGGGCGCCGACGATCGTGTGCGACTTCATGATGGCCCACTCCTCGGGCGTCAGGCTGCCGCGCTTGAGCAGGATGGAATCGGGGACACAGACCTTCCCGATGTCGTGGAGCGGCGACGCCCAGTCGAGGACCTAGATGAACGGCCCGCCGAACCGGCCCGGGAAGGCGTTCCGCTCCTTCAGGCGGGTCGCGAGGGCGCGGCAGTACCGGCGCACCCGCTGGAGGTGGGCGCCCGTGTCGAAGTCCCTGGCCTCGGCCACCTTGGCGATCGCGAAGATCGTCGCCTGCTGGGCCTCGGAGATCTCCTTCACCTGCTCGGCCACCAGGTCCGCCAGGTGGTCGTTGTGGCGCTCGAGCTCGCGCTGGAGGAAGCGGAGGCGGAGGTGGGTCGAGATCCGCGCCTCCACCTCGGCGAACTGGAAGGGCTTCCCGACGTAGTCGACGCCCCCCGCGGAGAAGGCCCGCAGCTTGTCCTCCGTCTCGCCGAGGGCGCTGATGAAGATGACCGGGATGTCGCGAAAGCGCTCGTCGGCCTTCAGCTTCTCGCAGACCTCGTAGCCGTTCATGCCCGGCATGTTGATGTCGAGAAGGATCAGGTCCGGGGGCTCGCTCTCGACGGCCTTGAGGGCGAGGATCCCGCTCGGGACGGGGCGCGACTTGTAGCCCTGCTTGGCGAGCATGCCGCCCAGCATCCGGAGGTTGGCGGGGGTGTCGTCGACGATCAGGATGTCCGCTTTGCGCTCGTTCATGAAGGTCTCTCCTCCTGCCCGGGGGCGGCCGCGAGCAGGTCGTGGATCCGGTCGTATTCGAACCGTTCGGCGAGGCCCGTGAGGACGGTGGCGGCGAACGGGTCGACGGAGGTCAGCTCGGCGGCGAGGGCCAGGATCCTCTCGCAGTCCGCCCGGATCGTGGCGTCGAGGATGGCGGCCCGCATGGGCCCGGGGACGCGGCGGAACGGAGACTCGTCCGGGTCCTCCGGGGCGGCGGGGGCGGCCGCCTCGACGAAGACGCTGCCCAGCAGATTCCCGATGGTCTGGAGCAGCACGGTCTCGCGGAACGGCTTGGCGATGAAGCCGTTTCCGCCCGCCTCCTCGACCAGCTTCCGGTCCTCGTCGAAGGTGCTGGCCGTGACGGCGACGATCGGAACGGAGCGACCGCCGGGCTTGTCCCGGATCGTCCGGATCGCGTCGAGGCCTCCGAGTCCGGGCATCCGGAGGTCCATCAGGACGAGGTCGGGATGCGACTCCTCGAAGGTCCGCACCGCCTCCCGCCCGTCGGCGGCGGTCGTGACCTCGAAGCCGGCGCGGGTCAGCATCCCCACGAGGACCTCGCGGTTCTCGGCCACGTCGTCCGCCACCAGGACTTTCCGGCGCCCCTCCCCCCGCGCGAGATGGAGGCCATGGGCCGGTGAGGCTCCCGGGAGGGCCGGTGCATCGGCGCCGCGCTCCACCGAGACCTCGACCCGGAAGACGCTGCCGGCGCCGAGGCGGCTCTTGACGGTGATGTCTCCTCCCTTCAGCCGGGCCAGCCCCTGGCTGATGGCCAGGCCCAGTCCCGTCCCGGTCCTGGCCTCCCGGCCGGTCCGCGTCTGCTCGAAACGCTGGAAGAGGCGAGGAATCTCCTCCTCCGGGATCCCCGCCCCGGTGTCCTCCACCTCGAACCCGAGGAGGATGCGGTCGCCTCCGGCGCGACGGCTTTCCACGCGGACGGTGATGCCTCCGGTGGCCGTGAACTTCATGGCGTTGCCGATCAGGTTGATGAGGATCTGCCGGAGTTTCGCCTCGTAGGCCACGACGTGGGGCGGCAGGCCGGGGGCCCGCTCGAGGCGGAGGGCAAGTCCCTTCTCTCCGGCTTTCTGAGCGAACAGCGTTTCGACATCCCACAGCAGGCCTTGCAGGTCGATGTCGGCGGGGCTCAGCGTGACCCGGCCGGCCTCGATCTTGGACATCTCGAGGATGTCGTTGATCAGCGCGAGCAGGTGTTCGCCCCCGCGGTTGATCGCCTGGAGCTGGGAGATCTGGCGGGGGGTGAGCCCCTCGTCGCCCAGGAGGAGCTGCGAGAAGCCGAGGATCGCGTTCATCGGCGTCCGGATCTCGTGGCTCATGTTCGCCAGGAAGGAGGACTTGGCCGCGTTGGCGTTCCGGGCCTCCCGGGCGAGGGCGCCCGCCCGCTCCGTCTCCTTCTGGAGGCGGTCGTTGAGCCGTCCGGCCTCCTGGAGGGCGTCCTGGAGCCTGTCAGCCTCGCCCGCCTTCGCTGGGAGCCGGGTTCAGAGACCGCCACGTACCTGCCCCAGGCCGGTCACGACGGCGAGCAGGCCAAAACCCTCGACGCCCTCGACTTCGTCGCCCGCCTCCTCGCCCACGTTCCCGA
>CAIMWE010000010.1 GCA_903845115.1 uncultured Acidobacteriota bacterium
GCGTCCCCAGGGGGTGAAAGCACTGCGTGAGGCTGGCGGAGCGATGAGGATTCGAGTCGGAGAGTGGCGGATCATCTACCGCATCGAAGACACGAGGCTGCTGGTCCTCATCGTACGCGTCGGCCATCGCCGAGACGTCTACCGGGTCCGCTGAAAAGGACTCAAAGAAAGTGCTCCGCAATCCGCGACGCACCCCTCGAAAGTAATGGCGGGGCCTGCTCAGCGATCATCGAACGGCGGTCCTGGACCCGAGCCAGGCCCGTTCGTCGACAAACAGCGGCCTCAAGTTGGTTTACAGCGGATCCACCGGAAGTCCCTGGACGACCTCGCAGGATAGGGTCGGCGGCGTCCCCTTCAGCGGGAACTGTTCATCTTGTCGAGCGCGCCCTCGATCTTCTCGACGAGTTCCGGGAGGTCCCGTCTCACCGTTGCCCACACGACGTCGACGTCGACCGACTCGTAGCCATGGATGATCCGATTCCGCATTGCAACGGCCGCCGCCCACGGGATGTCGGGGAGTCGCTCACGGAGATCCCTTTCGACCCGGGAAGCGGCCTCTCCGATGATCTCCAAGAGACGCGCCAGCGCAAGCGTGAGGACCCGCGAATCGGAGAGTTCGACCTGGCTCTTTCCCTTCGTCAGCTCGATCGCCTCCCGGGAAGCGTCGAGCATGTGGGTCAGCCGGACCGTTTCGTCATGCCGCGTCATAGACGGGCATCGCCTGTTGAAGGACCTCGTCCCTGAAATAGTGGCTCAGGCCTCCAGCGGTGACCAGATCCACCTTCCGCCCGAGAACTCTCGCCAGTTCATCTTCCAGGCGGCCCAGTCCGATGAAGCCGATGCTCGCCCCAGGCTCCAGTTCCACGAGCACGTCCACATCGCTCTCTGGACGAAAGTCGTCGCGAATCACGGAGCCGAAGAACGAGAGCTTCCTCACCCTGTACTTACGGCAGAGCCGCGCGATCTCCTCGGTGGGAACAGAGATCTGGGGACCTGGCTGCATCCTGATCATGATAGCGGCTCGCCCCGGCCCCGCAAGGCCGACGCTTCTGTTCCCCTGGCACTATCGGGGAGGAGTGCCTCGCTCGCCCGGTCAGGGGTCTGCACGTCTTCCTGAACAGCGAGGGCCAGCCCTACTCGGAAAGAGCCGTGACCCGCTACCACAAGATCGCCAAGGAGCTGGCAGGGATCACCCGGCCACTCCGCATTCACGATCTCCACCACACCTTCGGGTCCAACATCGCCACCCAGAGAGTCCCCATTCAGATAACCGCCCAGATGATGGGCCACACCACAACCAGGATGACCGAGAAGTACGCCCGGCCGGATGCCGACGTGACCGGCGACGTGGTGGCCGAGGCCATGAAGAAGCTCGGGGAGCGTAGGGACCCGGAAGCACCTGAACTCCTCCGTGAACTCCTCGGTGAGAAAAGGAAAAAGACCGCTCTCGCGGGGTCCTCGGCAGCGCCCGCCTCGCCTCCGTCGCCGCGGCGGTGATGGAGAGGGGCATCCTCGGCGCCTCCTGCCCGCCTCGCCCAGCGCGTGGCCCGACCCGCGGGAGCTGGCCGGTTTCGCGATCCTCGGGATCATCTGCGGGATCGGGGCCGGTGGAATTCCTCGCGTCGTCCCGCACTTCCACAAGGCCTTCGGTCACCTCGTCGCTGGCCTTCCCCGCGGCCGCGGCGCCACCCGGGGGCCCTCGCGGGCCTCGCGGTGGGCCTTCTCGGCCTTGTCTCGCCGGAGGTCCTCGGGGTCGGGCACGGCGCCGTCTCGCGCTGGCTCGGGGGCGGCGGGACCGCTCAGGAAGCCGGGCTCGCCTTCGCGGCGAAACTCGTCGGCGTCTCGCTCGCTCTTGCAGCACCGCTGGTCGACGGCGTCTTCGCCCCGTCCCTCTTCCTGGGCGCATCGCTCGGGGCCGCCCTCGGGCATGGGGCCCACCTTCTCTTCCCTGGGGCCCCGATCCGGCCGGGCTCGTGGGCACTCGTCGGCATGGGGGCGTTCTTCGCCGGGTTCCTCAGGACGCCGATCGCTTCCGTCCTGATCGTCTTCGAGCTGACCGGCGACTACGGCCTCGTCCTGCCTCAGATGCTGGCCGTGTCGCTGGCGGTCACGATCGCGCGCCGTCTCTCGCCGGAGACGCTCGTGGAGCGCCAGCTCGCCGACAGCGGGATCTCGATCCGGGCCGAAGCCGGCGACCCGCTATCCGGGTTCCGGGTGCGGGACGTCATGACCTCCCCTGCACTTGCGGTGCGGTTACACCAGCCGCTCCCGGACGCCGCGCGTGCCGTCGGGGGCACGAAGCACCCCATTTATCCAGTCGTCGCCAATGATTTGACCTGCGTCGGTCTCCTCCGAGCCGAAGAGCTCGACGAGGCCGCGCGCCTCGGCCGCCTTGACGACCCCGTCTCGACCCGACTCGTCCCCGCGCCCGTGCTTCTGCTCGAGGAGATGCCTCTGGCGGGTGCCACTCTCGCGCTCGCACGGGCTGGCGTGACGCGGGCAGCCGTCATCGCGGGAGATGACGACGGCCGACTCGTCGGATTCCTGTCTCCGTCGGACATCTTGAAGGCCCGACTTCGGACAGCAGGCGAAACCGGTCGTCACTCGACGGACTGAAGTCGCCGTCGAGGCAAGTCGGCCTCGTCCCGGTCTCATCGGCGGACAGGAGGTCCGAGAGATCGATCACGAGCCAGGCCGGGTCTGGAAATCGCGGGCGAGATCGCCTCGCTGACAGCCCGGCCGACCCGCCAGGCGGCGCCAGCCCCTCCCGTCAGGGCTCCGCCGGGTTGAGCTGAACGGTCGTGGACAGCGGGCTGCCGCCGCGGACCATGTCGAGACGTACCCGCTGACCGGCGAGCGAGTGGACGATCGCCGGCACGGCCAGCGCGTCGACCAGGGGCTTTCCGTCGATCGCGACGATCACGTCTCCCGCCATGATCTGGGCAGCGGCGGCCGGCGAGCCGCTCGCCACGCCGCTCACCACGATCCCGTCCTTTCGCCCGAGCTGGGCCCGCTCCTTCCCCTCCAGGGGCCGCGAGACGATGCCCAGGATCGCTCGCCGGCTCTTTCCCCAGTAGGCAGCGAACTGTTCGTAGGGCGCCGGTCCCGAACCGAGCGACGCGCCCCCGGCAGGGGCCGGAACGCTCGCCGACGGCTGCCCTGGATCCAGCGGACGTCGGCGCAGAGGCAGCACGTCGAGCGTGAGACCGGGCTGCGGGTCGA
>CAIMWE010000011.1 GCA_903845115.1 uncultured Acidobacteriota bacterium
CGGACAGTCGGTGCAGCTCTACGCCGACTCGGGAACGGTGCGAATTCCCGAAGGCACTTCCGTCCTCGTCGGGCCGCAGGGCAGCCGCAGCTTCGACCTGACGGGAGACCTCGTGCTGCCGGACATCGTCGTGCCGACCGTGTTCCTGCGGGGCGACGTCACGGACGCCAACGGAGTGCCCATCGAGGGCGTGTCGGTGTCGGAGTGGCGAGGCACCCAGACGGACGAAAAGGGCTTCTTCTCGCTCTCCTTCATGGAGAATGTCGGCTCCAAGCGTGTGACTTTCACCAAGGACGGTTCCGGCTTCGGAGTCCAGCAAGTCCAGGTAGAGTTTCTGGTCAGCGACAAGAACCTCGCCGTCGTTCTTCTGATCGCAGACAGCACCAAGCCCGTCTTCATCTCGGGTCCCCTGCTCACCCAGGTGAAGGCGACATCGGCAACCGTTACCTGGCAGACGGATGAGCCCGCGAAGGGGGACGTGAGTTGGGGCGGCGGCATCGTGGCGGAAGCCGGCTACGGAACCCAGCACGCCGTGCTTCTGACCGACCTGACAGCATCGACGTCGTACACCGTAACCGTCTCTGCCACTGACCGAAGCCGAAACGGTCCGACGACCGCCTCCGTGACGTTCACGACCGCGAGCCTGCCGGACACGGCTCCGCCTGTGATCGTGAACGGGCCGACCGTCTCTGCGCTCACGTACGCCAGCGCCGCGGTGGAATGGGAGACGAACGAGCCATCCACGACGGAGATCGGAGGGGATCTCACGGCGTCGGTCGCGGGCTATCAGTCCTTGCACCGGGTCGAGCTGACGGGCCTGGCGGCTCAGACGACATACACGATCGACGCCAGCTCCAGCGACGTGTCCGGAAACGGGCCGACCACCCGCCGGATCAGCTTCACGACGCTGGCGGCGCCGGATCTCACTCCGCCTGTGATCACGAAGGGCCCCTGGTCGACTGACGTGACCGCGAGCGCAGCGACGATCCAGTGGGAAACGGATGAGCCTGCCAACAGCGGCGTGTCCTACAACAACGGCACGGCGTATGGCGTGCTCGACGACGACGCACTGACGCAGCAGCACCGCGTGCGCATGACGGGGCTGCAGCCGTCGACGCAGTACAACGTGACCGTGTCGTCAAAGGACGCATTCGACAACGGGCCGACCCTCTCTGCCCCGTTTGCCGTGACGACGCTGGCGACGGATGACACGCAGCCGCCGGTCTTCGTGGAGACGCCCCAAGTGTGCAATGTCAATGAGCAGCTGATTCAGCTCTGCTTCCGCACCGACGAGCCGGCGAGCGTGGTCGTCACGTACGGGACCTCGGCGGTCAGCCTGACCCAGACGGAGGCCCGTTCCCAGCTCACCCAGCAGCACACCGTGCCGATCAATGGCCTGAACGCCGCCACGACCTATTTCTTCAGGGTGACGGTCCGGGACCAGGCCGGGAACGAACGGGCCAGCGAGGTCATCAGCGCCGCGACGTCGGCCCAGGGCTCTTCGGACACGAAGCCGCAATTTCTCGTTGGGCCGACGGTGACGTATACGGGCGCCGACCGGGCGGTCGTCGAATGGGAGGCCGATCGGCCCTGCCGTGGCGTGGTGGAGTACGGAACAGAAAAGTACGACCTTCAGGTGAGCAACGGCGAGTACAAGCCGAAGCAGAGCATTGTCATCACGAACCTGCAACCCGCGACCACCTATCAATTCCGGGCTTGGATTACCGACGTGAATGGCAAGAGCGAAGTGGGCGGGGTCTGAGTCATGAGGACGAAGAGCGCCAGCAGTGGTTTCCTCGCACTGGCGACGGGTCTTTGTCTGGCCGGGACGATGGAGGTCCGAGCGGGGACCTTCGCGACCTCCCCTGCGTCCGATAAGGCGCCTCCGGTGCTCACGGAGGACCCGGCGGTGCGGTCCGTTTCCGAGAATGTCGCGATCGTCACGTGGCGAACGGATAAGCCGTCGGATTCGAGAGTCTACTTTGGGCAGGCCCTGCCGCTCGCGAGGACCGCGGGGGAAATCGAGTACTCGATCTTCCATTCGGTGAAGCTCACCAACCTGGTCCCGGAGACGACCTATAGCTACCGCGTGGTGTCTGTGGATCCAATGGGGAATCAGCTGTCGGGCGAGATCCGGACATTCACGGCCACGACGGATTCGAGGGCGGGCCAGACCATCGGTCCGATCAGCTTCGTGCCGAGCACGCTGACCGTCGGCGCGACGACCACCGCGAGCGCCACGGCGACGTCCGGACTTGGTGTGGCATTCAGTAGCCTCGCCGGAGGCGTGTGCGCCGTGTCGGGGAGCGTCGTCACCGGCCGGGCGGCCGGGACCTGCACCGTAGCAGCCGACCAGGCTGGGAACAATGCCTACGATCCTGCCCCCCGGGTGACGCAGGATGTCCTGGTGGTGGATGCGGCGACGCCAGCGGGGATTCCGGGTTCACGCTGCGGACCCGGAACAGTGGTTCTGTCGGCATCGGGCGCGACGGCGGGCCATGCCTACAAGTGGTACGAGGCGCCGAGCGGCGGAACGGCGCTGCAGACCGGCGGGGCGTCGTACACGACGCCGTCGCTCTCGACGACGACGACCTTCTACGTGTCGATGTATGACACGGCGACGTCGTACGAAGGAAGCCGGACCGGGGTGACGGCCACCATCAATCTACCGCCCGCGAAGCCGACGGTCACGCCGAGCGGTACGGTCGGTGTCGGCAGTGGCAGTAGTGTGACGCTGACGGCTTCGAGTGGTGCCGGTTACCTCTGGTCGACGGGCGCCACGACGTCCTCCATCACGGTGTCCACGGCCGGCAGCTACTGGGTCCAGGTGACTGGAACGAATGGGTGCCTGTCGTCCACATCCGACCCCACCATCGTGACTGGCAGCTCCACTCCGTCGGCCACGACGCGGATCTATACCGTTGCACCGTGCCGGCTCTTCGATACCCGGAACGTCAGTGGCGCGGACGCCGCCTCGCCGGCCCTTGCGGCGGGGGCGACGAGGACCTTCACGATCGGGGGAAGGTGCTCTATCCCGTCCAGCGCCAAGTCGCTCTCGGTCAACCAGACGGTCACCGGACCGACAGCGGCCGGAGAGCTGCTCCTCTACCGCGCCGACCTTTCCTCGGCGCCGACGGCCAGCAGCCTCAGCTTCCGAGCCGGGGTCACCCGCGCCAACAACGGCATGCTGGAGCTGGCGCACGACGGGAGCGGGACCTTCAAGGTCTTCAACAACTCGTCGGGCACCGTCCACCTCATCCTCGACGTGAACGGGTACTTCCAGTGAAAGGGGGTATCCATTGCGCTCTCGTGACGCTCTCGTGACCCCGACATACGGCGGATGGACGCCGACCTCTCCGTATTCCACGGGTTCTCGGTCCCGGAAGGGAGGGGAGCGGAGCGACGAGGGGAACCGCGGCAGGGGTTCCCCTCATGATGTCAGTCAGCTCCGGGAGGCGCGCAGCGCCACCGCGCCTTCACGCCCGCTGGTACTGCAGCGGCCTCGGGAACTCCGCTCCGAGGGCGCGCGCGGCCGAGAGCGGCCAGTAGGGCTCGCGGAGGAACTCGCGGCCGAGGAGGACCGCGTCCGCCTGCCCGGTCGCCACGATCTGCTCGGCCTGCGCCGGGCTCGTGACCAGGCCGACGGCGCCGGTGGGGAGACCCGCCTCCTTCCGGATCGCCGCCGAGAACGGCACCTGGTAGCCTGGCCCCGCCGGGACGCGCGCCGTGGGGACGAGCCCTCCGCTCGAGACGTCGATCAGGTCGACGCCGGCCTTCCGGAGCTCCTTCGCCAGCTGGACCGACTGCGCCAGGTCCCACCCTCCCTCGACCCAGTCGGTCGCGGAGATCCGCACGAAGAGGGGCAGGGCCACGGGCCACGCCGCGCGGACCTCGGAGGCCACCGCGATCGGGAGCCGCATCCGGTTCTCGAGTGTCCCCCCGAAGGCGTCCGTCCGGTGGTTCGTCAGGGGCGAGAGGAACTCGTGCAGGAGGTAGCCGTGCGCCATGTGCAGCTCGGCCACCCGGAAGCCGGCCGAGGCAGCCCGGCTAGCGGCCGCCGCGAAGAGGCCGGGGAGCGCCTCGGCTTCCCCGGCCGTCAGCTCCCGCGGGGTGGTGTAGCTGGGGCCGAACGGGATCGGGCTCGGCCCCACCGGCACCCATCCCTCCGGGCCGGGAGCCACCGGGCCTCCCCCGTTCCAGGGAACCGCGGTGGACGCCTTCCGGCCCGCGTGCGCCAGCTGGATCCCCGCGACCGCGCCGGCCTCCTCGATGAACGCCGTGATCCGGCGGTACGCCTCGGCCTGGGCGTCCGACCAGATCCCGACGTCCGCCGGGGAGATCCGCCCCTCCGGGGCGACCGCCGTCGCCTCCATCAGGACGAGCCCCGCGCCCCCGACGGCGCGGCTGCCCAGGTGGACGAGGTGCCAGTCGGACGGAAAGCCGTCGACGCTCGAGTACTGGCACATCGGCGAGACGAAGACGCGGTTCCGGAAGGTGACGTCGCGCAGCGAGAGCGGGGAGAAAAGCTGGCTCAAGAAGAATCTCCTTCCCGACAGGATCGGCCGGACCGCCAGGCCGGTCAAGGGGCCGGGATGGGCTCGGCTGCCACGACCCGGTTCCGGCCGAAGGCCTTGGCCCGGTAGAGCGCCCGGTCGGCCGCTTCCACGAGCGCGTCGACTCCGGGGACCGGGACGTCCGCGGAGGAGACGACGCCGAAGCTCACCGTCACCGGGATGTCGTGCTCTCCCGCCGCCACCGGCGACGCCTCCATCCGGGCCCGGGACTTCTCTGCCAGCGCCAGGGCGGCGCCGACCGGCGCCCCCGGGAGGAGGACCAGGAACTCCTCCCCGCCCCAGCGGCCGACCGCGTCGCCGCTCCTGACCGCGTCCTGCAGCTGCCTGGCGAACTCGACCAGGACGGCGTCGCCGGCCCGGTGCCCGTAGGTGTCGTTCACCTTCTTGAACTCGTCGAGATCCGCCAGGATCACGGAGACCGGCGACCCCTGGAGGGTGCCGATCTCGATGTGCCGCGCCAGGACGTCGAAGATCGCCCCGCTGTTGAGCAGCCCGGTCAGGGAGTCGCGCCGGGACCTCTCCCGGAACGCCTCGCGCGACGTCAGGAGATCGGACTGGAGCTCGAGGATTCGCTGCCCGGCCCGCAGACGGACGCGGAGCTCCTCCGGCACGACGGGCTTGACCAGGTAGTCGTCGGCCCCTGCCTCCATCGCCTCGACGAGGTCGTCCTTCCGCCCCCGGGCCGACACCAGGATCACGTAGACCCGCTTCCCCTTGTCGCTCTGCCGGAGCTGCCGGCAGAGGCTGACGCCGTCCAGCCCCGGCATCATCCAGTCGAGGAGGAGGAGGGGGGGCGGCTCGTCCCCCTGGAGGACGGCCCACGCCTCGTCGCCATCCCGCGCCGAGATGACCTCGTAGCCCCACTTCGCGAGGAGCCGCTCGTACATCATCCGGGTCGTCGGGTCGTCCTCGGCGATCAGAGCCTTCACGACGCTCACTCCCTTCCCCCGGACCGGAGGGACGCCGGTACGGCGGTGCCTCCCGACCGAGCCGGCCACCTGGAACCTGATCTCGACCTGCCGGTCGCCGGGACGACGGGGGAAGATTACCAGAGGTAGCATTCCTCCATGACACGCCCCTCCCGAGAAGACGCCTGGTCCCTCCTCGCCGCCTACACGCTCTCTCAGCCGCTCCGGCGCCACGCGCTTTCGGTCGAGGCCTCGATGCGGCACCTGGCCCGTTCGGCGGGCGTGACCGACCCCGAGGAGGTGACCACGTGGGGGCTCGTCGGGCTCCTCCACGACTTCGACTACGAGAGGTTCCCGACCGAGGCGGACCACGTGTGGCGCGGCATGGAGATCCTCCGCGAGAAGGGGTGGCCGGAGGAGATCGTCCTCGCCATCGGCGGCCACGCGTTCTACACGGGGATCCCGCGCGAGACCAGGATGGCGAAGGCCCTGCTGGCGGCCGACGAGCTGACCGGCTTCGCCGGCGCGTGTGCCCTCGTCCGCCCCTCGAAGAAGATTGCCGACGTCCCCGTGGAATCGGTCGTGAAGCGGCTGAAGGAGAAGGCGTTCGCGCGCACCGTCGACCGAGCCACCGTGGCGAAGGGGGTCGAGGAGTGGGGGACGGCGCTCCCCGAGCTCGTGGCGCTGCTCCTCGCCTCGCAGGTCCCGATCGCCGAGCGCCTCGGCCTCGCCGGCTCGCCCGCGGCCGACCTGCCGGACGCCCCCTGCCCGCCGCTCCCGGACGCTTCGTAGCTTCCCGGCCCCGCCGCGAGATAATCGGCCAGGATGATCCCTCTTCTCGTCGAGAACGCGCTCGTGATCGGGATGACGTGCCCCGCCGACGTCACTCCGGAGGGGGCGCTCTTCGTCGAGGACGGCGTCATCTCCGCCCTCCACTCCGAGGCCCACGCCCGGGCCCGCGCCCTCGAGCGCGGCGGAGAGCTCGTGGAGCGGCTGAACGTCGAGGGCCTCTGGGTCACCCCGGGGTTCGTCCAGGCCCACATCCACCTCTGCCAGACCCTTCTCCGGAACGGCCCCGACGACCTCGAGCTCCTCCCGTGGCTCCGGGGCCACGTCTGGCCGGGCGAGGCGGCGCACGACGAGGAGACGATGGAGGTCTCCGCCCGGCTCGGCCTGACCGAGCTCCTCGCGGGGGGGACCACGGCCCTCCTCGACATGGGCACCGTGCGGCACACCGATTCGATCTTCCGCGTGGCCCAGGAGATGGGAATCCGCATCACCTCCGGCAACGCCCTGATGGACGACCCGGCCACCAACCCGGCGGAGCTGTGCGCCCCGGCCGAGGAGGGCCTCGCGGAGACGGAGCGCCTCAAGAAAAGGTGGCACGGCGCGGCCTCCGGCCGGCTGCGGGTGGCCTGGACTCCCCGCTTCGCCCCCTCGTGTACCGACGCGCTGCTGCGCGAGGTCGGCGCCCGGGCGAAGGCCGAGGGCCTCCTCGTCCACACGCACGCGTCGGAGAACCGGGGAGAGGTGGAGCTGGTGCGGCAACGAACCGGCCGGAGCAACGTCGGCTACCTCGCCGACGTCGGGATCGCTGGTCCGAACGCCGTCCTGGCCCACGTCATCCACACCGACGAGGCCGAGCGGGAGCTACTCGCCTCCCGCGGCACGGCCGTCGTCCACTGCCCCACCTCGAACCTCAAGCTCTCCTCGGGGATCTGTCCGGTCCCCGAGTACCTCTCGCGCGGGATCCGCGTGGCCCTCGGGGCGGACGGGGCCCCGTGCAACGACCGCCTGGACATCTTCTCCGAGATGCGCCTGGCCGCCCTCCTCCCGAAGGTGCGGCTGGGGCCGGCCGCCCTCTCCGCGTGGGAGGTCGTCCGGATGGCGACGGCGGGAGGCGCGGAGACGCTCGGGCTAGAGCGCGAGATCGGGACGCTGGAGGTCGGCAAGCGGGCCGACTTCGTCCTCCTCGACCCGCGAGAAGGCTTCGCCCTCCCGACCGTCTGGCGGAGCGACCCCTACGGCCCGCTCGTCTACAGCTTCGACCGCGGCCACGTCGTCGCCACCTACGTCGACGGCGAGGCCCGGTTCCACCGGGTCCGGCGATCGCGTCAGGCTCTCTCTCCGCCTCCCGAGGCGGTCGACGCCGCGGTCCTGAAGCTCTCGCGCAAACGCTCGCTCGCCAACGCCCCGACGAAATGAAGGAGTCGCCCATGATCACGAAGACACCGGCCAAATTCCTGAAGACGATCCTGGTGGGGACCGACTTCTCCGTCTGCGCCGCGCGCGCCTTCTCCTTCGCCGTCTCCCTGGCCCACTCGCAGGGGGCGAAGGTCCACCTCCTCCACGTCCTCATGGAGCCGGTGCAGGCGTTCGACGTGGCCGCCGCGCTTCCCTACCCCGACTCCGGCGTGAGGCAGGAGTGGGAGGAGGCCGCGCGGGCCAAGCTCGCGCGGGAGGTCCGGGCCGCCGAGAGACGGGGAGTGCCGACCGTCGCGGAGCTGAAGTGGGGGCGCCCCTCCGACGTGATCATCCATACCGCCACCGACGTGCGCGCCTCCCTGGTCGTCGTCGGCACCCACGGCCGCTCGGCGCTGGAGAAGCTGCTGATCGGCTCGACCGCCGAGCGGGTCGTGCGGCTCTCCCCCGTCCCGGTCCTGACGGTCCGCGAGAAGAGGTAGGCCCGGCTCTCCGCCCCCTTCGCGGCTCTCGTCTCCGCGGGACGCGAGCTGGTGTCCTGAGCCCGGGCCGCTTCCCGGGTCCCGCGGGGATGCCTTCACGTCCACGATCCCTCGGCGGATTGACGAACGAGGCGGGCGAATGCATCCTCTCCGGATGTCGAAGCCGCCCAGGAGCATCTCGCCGCACACCGCGCAGGCGCTCAAGACGGCAGGCCTCGTCCGCCACCTGGGCTCCGTCGCCGAGGGGATCGGCGTCCGTTTCGTCGTCCTCAAGGGAGCGGCGCTCCACGCCCTGAGCCTCGTCAAGGCCAACGCGCGCCCGATGTGCGACCTCGACGTCCTCCTCTCGCCTTCGGACGCCGCCCGGCTGAACGACACCCTGGTGAGTCAGGGGTGGAAGGCGAAGGGGAGCCATCGCGGAGAGGACCACCTTCCCGTCCTGAAGCATTCCTTCTGGCCGGCGCTGGAGCTCCACGACCAGCTGAGCGGGGTCAGCCTCGACGGCAAGTCCTGGGTCAGTTTCGCGGACCTCGTGAGCGGCGGGGGCGCCGAGCCGCTTCCAGCAGCCGGACCCGCGGTCTTCGTCCCGACGCGGGAGTTCCTGGCGGCCCACGCCATCGCCCACGGCTTCTTTCATCACGGAACGGTCGCGATCGGCTATCAGCTGCTTCGGGTCTTCGACGATCTCGCGGCCCTCGGCGGATTGGAGGGGACGGACGACGAGTTTCTCGCTGGCCCTGGCCGATGGATGAAACGGGGCCTCACGCGGGAGGAGATCGTGACGATCCTCCGCCTCGGCCGCCGGCTGGCCCGCGGCGAGAACGTCGCGGCCGACCTCCCCCCCACTCCGGAGTCCCGATTGCTCGAGCACGTCGCCAGGAGCGCAGGGGATCCCCTCTATCGCAAGGCGCTGCGGCTCCGCTCGTTCCAGCTCCTCGGGGGCACGGGCCACAACCGGCTCTGGACGTTCCTCGGAAACTCCTGGCACGTCACCTTCCTGAGCCGGCAGCAGGTCGACGCCATCTACGGCCGTCCGAAGCATGACTGGGTCTACCCGGTCCGGCAGGCCCTGAGACCGTTCGACCTCGTCCTCCGGGTGGCGCGCTACTCGGTGGCATCGCTGAAGCTCCGCGCCAGTGGCGAATCGCCTCCTTCAGCCCCTCGGTGTCAGCCTTGACTTGGTGCGTTTCGCAACGGGCCATCCTCCGCCCCGCGGCCCGAGGGTGGTGAGCCCCGCGACGCCCGCCTACTCCGTGACCTACCCGGACCTGGAGACAGGTCTGGAAATCGTCGAAGGTTTGGTGAAGGGCCGGATTCCGACCCGACCTGTCCAGGGTCGGTCTGCGAGCTGACAGTGCGCACGGCGGACACGGGCGCCTCTGCTAGTCTTTGCCTGCCATGGAAGCCTCTGCAGCCCGCAAACCCGCGACGTACGAGGACATCCTCGCCCTCCCGCCCGAGGTGACCGGACAGATCGTCGACGGCGAGCTGTACGTCAGCCCTCGACCGGCGGGAGACCACGCCGTCACGACGTCGACCCTCGGCGGCGAGCTGATCCCTACCTTCGGCCGGGGCCGGGGCGGCCCCGGGGGATGGTGGATCGTCGACGAGCCGGAGATCCATCTCGGCAGAAACATCCTCGTGCCGGACCTGGCGGGATGGCGGAGGGCGCGCCTCCCCGTCTACCCGAGGGGTCCTTTCGTCACGCTCGCCCCCGACTGGGTCTGCGAGGTCCTCTCCCCGTCGACCGCGCGGCTCGACCGGCTGAAGAAGCTCGCCGTCTACGCCCGCGAGGGGGTCTCCCACGTCTGGCTCGTCGACCCCGTCCTCGAGACGCTCGAGGTCTTCCGCCTCCACGAGGGACGCTGGCTGATCGTCCTGACGGCGGAGGGAGAGGAGACCGTCCGCGCCGAGCCGTTCGACGCGATCGAGCTGGAACTCGGCGCCCTCTGGATCCCGAAGGGCTGAAGGAGCTTCCCCCCCGGCGTCCCTCTTGCGCTCCTGCGCCCTGGCCGGGAATCCACGTTCCAGTTCGCCCGCCGTACTTCAAGGGGTCGAACAACGAGATTCGGATCTGCAACCCGACCCTCACCGGCACAGAGGTCAAGGCCGCGTAGAGGTCTGGATCTCGTCGACCACTACGGGATTTGCGACGGACTGGATTCTCAACCCCAACCAAGTCGTAAACGCCCTGGCCGTGAGCGGGGGCACGGTCTATGCGGGCGGGAACTTCACGACGATCTCGAGCGAGCTGAAGAGCGGCTCGTCCTCGGCCTACTTCGCCCGGCTGAACGCAGGTCCCTGCGGCGCCGGCATCGGGCTGGCTGCAAGCCAGTGGCAGATGCTGGGGCTCCCGTGCGTACCGAGCATCGGCACGCACACGGTCGCCGACACGTTCGGGGCCAACTTCTCGAAAGATTACGGAGACTTGCCGAACGGCTGGATCCTGTTTCAGCGCGACGCCGGTGACAACTCGAACTCGATTTTGAAGTCGACGGCCGTCGTCACAACGGGCACCGGATACTGGATCAAGACGCTGACAGACCCGGCAAGTCCCGAGATCTCGGTCTCGGGTACGGCCACGGTCGTAGACACGGCCCTGGCGGGCTGTGTCTCCTTGAACGGGTGCGTGGCGGTCACGGTCACGGCCAGCACCATTTCGGACCAAGACCGCTACAACCTCGTGGGCAATCCCTTTCCCTTCGACGTCGACTGGGCGAAGGTGAGAATTGCCGTCACCGACGACGTGAACTCGCCGTATACCCCATCGGGTGCCGAGGCGAAGAACATCCTGTCGAAGCAGATCTGGATCGGGAACGGCAGGCCGTACGACACCTACGACGACGTCACTTTGATCGGCAACCTCCTCTACTTCAAGTCCTTCTGGGTCAAGGCCCTGCCAGACGCCGCGGGCAAGACGGTCAGGCTGCTGATCCCTTCCGAGGAGACGACGCACGCCCAGGGCTCGACGCTGCCGCCGCGGGTCGTTGGGCCCGGCCCGACGGCCTCGGCCTTGACGGCGGGTGGGCGGGAAGGCGGGAGCATGGGGGCCGTGTCGTCGTCCACCGCGGCCCAGCGTACGGCGCTGCCGCCTTCAGCGGCGCGCGAGTGGTTCGTCCGGCTGAAGGTCGAGAACCCGGCGACCGGCGCCAGGCACGACAGCGTCATGCTGGGCCAGCGGGCGGGGGCCAGCGCGGGGTACGACCCGTCGGACCTCGCCGGGATGGCTCCCTTCGCGGCGCCCTACCTCATGCTGTCGTTCCCCCACCCCGACTGGGGCGACCGGAAGGGGGACTACGCCACCGATTTCCATCCGGCCGAGGGGATGAAGGCGGACCGGTGGGACTTCGAGGTCCGCGCCGACCCCGTCGGCTCCAAGGTGGTCCTGGGCTGGGAGGGAGACCCCGCCATCCTGCAGCGCTCCCTCCTGATCGACGTCGAGGCGGGACGGACGATCGTCCCCGCCGCCGGGGGGTACACGCTGACGCTCACGGGGAAGAGCCACCGCTTCACGTGGCGCTACCTGGGAGCGATGAGCGGGAGCAGATAGGCGATGGAGACCATGAACGCTCCCCTTCGGGCCGCGTCCCGGCCGGAGGGGGAAGAGCCCCTGGAGCTCAGAGCACGCCAGCCGAGGATCGAACCATGAAACCAGCGGACGAAGCCAATTCCCGGACGCCCCCTCCCGACGAGACCGATGGCGGGACCGAAGCCCCGCGAGACCCCGGGCGGCGAGAGGCCCTCGCAAAGCTCGGCAAGCTGGCCGCGTGGACGGCGCCGGTCATCGTGACCCTGACGCTCTCGGAGCGGGCCTCGGCGGAGTCCCCCACGACGCCCCCAGACGCACCGCTCTGGCCGCCGACGACGCCGACCCCAGGCTGACGGTGCTGGAGGCCCCCCTCGGCGACGGGCGCGTCGTGGCGCGGCCGGGGGATCGGCGGCTCGTCCTGCTCGATCCGGCGGCCGCGGCGCTCTGGGACCTTCACGCCTCGGGGATGGCGGTCGAGGCGCTCGCGGGGCTGGTGGCGGAGCGCTTCGGGCTGGCCGTGGCGGCCGCCGAGGCCCAGGTCGGGAGCCTCGTCGACGGGTGGCGACGCGCCGGGCTGCTGGATGACGGATCGGAGGCATCTCGGGAGTGGCGGTCTGGGCCCGTCGAGCTGGTGCCGCGGCTGCCGGAACCTGTCGCGGCGCCAGCGCCCGCGGGGGCGTGGTGCCTTTCGCTGGCGGAGCTGTCCGTCAGCCTCGAGGTCGATTCCACCGAGGTGGAGGGCGGCCTTGCTTCTCTTCTTGCGCCTCTTCTTGCGCCCCTGCTCGCGCCGCTGCGGGACGGAGGCGGGAGCGAGGTCCTCCACCGGCTGGCGCTGCGGGGCGGTCCGGAGCGGTGGACGCTCGAGGGGAACGGCGACCCCCTGGCCAGCGGCACGGACGCC
>CAIMWE010000012.1 GCA_903845115.1 uncultured Acidobacteriota bacterium
GCTCCGCTGGTCCTCGCAGGGTCGGCGCATACCTCCTTTCGGGCACGCCATGGGGCCGCTCCCGCGTCGACCGTGGGACCCCGCCGCCGTCGTCTCGTCCCCGGCCGTCCTCGAGGCTCAGTCCCCCGAGCTGGCCCGTTTTCTGGCGATCCCCGGCAGGCATCGCCAGTAACGATCACGAACCCTACCCGCGGCACCTCCGCGTCCTACGCCCTCCGCAAGCTCCGGAAGGATCTCGCAGCGCGGAAGGTGATCTACGAGCGGCTGCACCCAACCGCTCCGACTAGCGCGGGACGGCCGAAGAAGAATGCCGAAACGATTTCGGCATTTACCAGCGACACCGCGGCCAGCTCCTTTGAAATTGTCCGGGGCGGACGAAATCAAAGGGCGCGGCGGAAGTAGGGTGGGGGCTGGACGACCACCCTCCGGCGCCGGCTCGCGCAAGAAGGGGCTGAAACGAGGGAAGGCCCGTGCGGCGACGCCCGCCGCACAGAAGACGTTCACGAAGGACACCGAAGCGAAGACGGGGATTTCTCAGCGCACCGTGCGCGAAGAAGTCCAGATCGGCGCCATGCCCGAGGCCGTGCGCGAGGAGGGGGGAATCACGGCCCGCTGGGGCCGAAACCCCGCTCCTGCTCTCTCGTCTCAAGATTTCTTGCGCCAGGATGCCCCAGGAAGCCCGCGGAGGAGGAGGCCCTGCCCGTGGTATGGCCGGGATTCGAGAGGCGCCGAGATCAAGCCGCAGTTCGCGGCGATGGCGCGGGAGCGGATGCTTGCCGGGAAGGCGGCCGACCCTAGCGCAAATTTGCGCGAGGGTTCCGAGCCATCCCGCAAGGCGTCCGACGATGCTGCCGCTGCCGTCAACATCTCGGCCCGGTCGATCGAGGCGGCCATCGGGCGCCGGTACAACCGGGCGAAGCTGCCGGCGACGGCAAAGGGCCAGCCGCGAATGCATCGTCCCCAAAACGGGGACGATCAACTGGGGCGAGCCGTGGACCGCATCGCCAAGGAATCCGGCGTATCGAAGAACGCCGTCGAACGCGCCGGTACAACCGGGCGAAGAAGGATGCTCACTCGCGTCCGGGGAATGTAGGGAACCGCAAGCCACCTGATCGCGGTGTTCAAACTGATGACCGGGACCGCTCGTGCGACAAGCTCGCCAAAGAGCATGGTGTCGGATCTTCAACCGTATTCCGCGCCGGTAAGTTCGCCGCAGCGGTGGACAAGGTGAAGGCGGTGGACGTGTCGATCGAAGAGAAGGGAGGACCGAACGGACGGCCCCTGGATCCCCAGAAAGGGGATCCGAAAGGCAAAACCTCGCAGCGCATCGCCGGGGAATCCGGCGATACCCGGAGAGCATCGCCGGTAAGTTCGCCGCTGCCGTGGAGACGCCGGGGGCCGTCCACCTGGACGGGACGCCCTACCTCCCCGTCACCGTCAGATGGTGCCCGAGCCTACCGGCCGAATCCGGACATGGCACGGCGCTTGATATTTAACATAGAATCCCTTATCGGACGCTATTACGTCCATTATCAGTATAGCCGTACTATACCACAACAATCCAGAGCCGCCTAGAACTGACCGCCGCCCGACATCGGGGACTTACGCCCCGCATTAAACGTACACTTGACGTCCGGCTTTCCGAACCGTATCCTACGCTGGAAGGGAGACACCATCATGGGACGCCCTCAGAAATTCGCCGACGGCTACGCCAAGCTCACCATCGGAACCAGCATCGAAGCGAAGGCCCGCCTAGAGCGCGCCGCCGCCCTCCTCTCCGTCCGGGAGGGGAAGCGGCTCACCATCGGGGAGACCCTCGACCTCCTGCTAGACGAGAACGAGAGCATCAAACAGATGGAAAAGGCAGCAGCGAAGGTCCGCAAGGAAGCGTAGCGTTCGAACGTGGCCACGAACGCGAAGGGTTTGAAGCGGCTCGCAGACGGGAAGTGGCGATTCCGCCTCTACATTGACGGGCACAAGGCGGGACGGCGAAAGCTCTTCACGCTCCCGAAGTCCTTCTCCCCCGCCCAAGCCCTCGCGCGCTACCGGTCCGAACAGGCGAAAGCAGCGGCCCGAGCCGGGCGCCCGATCCCTCGCGGATGGACCCTCGCGGACGCGGGGATCGACTATCAGGCCGAACTCAAGACGCGGGGAGCGTCAATCGCCACGCTGAAGAGTGTCGAGATGCAACTCCGGATGCACCTCATCCCGGCGTTCGGGACACGCCGCCTCGACACGATCCGGTCAACCGACGTGGAGATATGGGCCGCTAAACGAGCGGAGGGGGGAGCCGCTCCCGCCTCGGTCAACATGACGGTTGCGCTCCTCAGGGCCATCATCCGGCGTGCAATCGTTTGGGGCTGGATCGACCGGGACCCTCTCCCGACCGGCTCCGTTCGCCCCCGACCGACCCAGGGAGGCAGGACCACCTTCCTCTCCCCGGAGGAGTGGGAGAAGTTCCAGACGGTGCTAGACGACCCGCTCCGCTGGGAAGCCTATGCCCGCCTCGTGGCGAACTCCCCGCGTAACACTGACCCCGTGAGGTACCGGAAGGACCTCGTCGCCTCCATGCCCGTCTTCCGGTTCCTCCTCCTCTCCGCCTCACGGGCCGGGGAGGTATGCGCTCTCCGCTGGGAGAACCTCGACCTGGAGAATGGGGCGGTCACTATCCCGATGCCAAAGGTTCGGCGTCCGAAGGTGATCCCGCTTCGCCCCGACCTTCGCTCCATCGTGGAGGCCCGTCCTCGTGGCACGCCTGCCGCCCTCGTCTTCACGCAGCCGAGCGGCAAGCCGTGGGCGCCTCACGTCCTCGGGCACCACTTCAAGGCTCTGGCGAAGTTGGCCGGTATCCGCGCCTGCCTGAGTCCGCATTCGCTCCGACACACGTTTGCGTCGTGGGCCGCTGCCGCCGGGGAAGACGCGATTCACCTCCGGGATGCCCTCGGCCATTCGAACATCGCCATGACGGCGAGGTACTCGCACCTCGACCTGACGGCCCTCCGGAAGACGTTCGATGTCGTCGAAGCTGTGGAAAAGTCGATCCGGCGCCAAACGGTCGCCACCTCAGATGCCAAGAATGGCCCGCTTTCGGGTACTATCTCGAAGCAGAGAAGCACTTAGAGAGCATGGCCGGGGATTATGAGCGAGCCGCCCCGCCACCTCCACAACTTCCTCGTCGGCGCCGCGGCGGGGCTGGCGGCAGGGGATCTGTTGCTGGGGCTCAACCCGGCGCTTCTCGAGCCCGCACTGGCCGCGAGGCTTCTCGGCGGACTGGGCCTCCTGGGGCTCCTCCTCTTCGGGCCGGCCGCCGTCCGGAGAAGCGAGGGGGTGCCGGGGAGAAGGGGGTGGCTCCTTTCCGGAGCCGCGGCCCTGGCGTTCGGCCTCTTCGTCGAGTCGCAGAGGGAGCTGAACTACCTCTTCATCGGGAACGGGACGCGGCGGCTTCTCGTGGCCGCGAGCGCCGTCTCGTTCGCGCTTTCCTTCGTCTGCCTCGTGGCCGCCCTGCTCCGGCCAGGCCCGCGAGCCGCGCGGGTTGTGGCGGCGGCGGGCGCGATCCTCTTCGGGATGGTGCCGCTCGTGGGCCGCCAGGCGGTCGAGCGGGAACGCCTGGCCGCCTCCACGGTCCTCCCGAGGGCGTCGTCGCGAGGGCTGCTGGTCATCGGGCTGGAAGGGGCGTCCTGGGAGCTCCTGACTGCCGGCGCGTCCGACGGCTCGTTGCCGACCATCGCGCGGCTCCTGCAGGAAGGCGTGGCGGGCCCGCTCGGCACGCTGACGCCCTACAGCCGCACCTCCACGTGGATCTCGGCGGCCACAGGAAAACGGCCGTCCAAGCACGGGATCGTCTCCGGGAGAAGGTTCGACACGCCGCTCGGGTCCCTGACGCTCCTCCCTCGTTTCCGGCACGGCGAGCCGCTCGAGAAGCTCCCGTTCTCCACGACGGTCCCCCTGGACGACGAGGGGCGGAGGAGCCTGACCTTCTGGGAGATCCTCGCGGCGCGCGGGCACGAGGTGTCGGTCCTGGGCTGGCCGGCGGCGGCGGCCCGGTTGCGGGTGGAGGCGGTCGGCCTCGACCCGCTCCTCGTCGCCTCGCTCGAGCCGCGGGGCCTCCTCTCGGACGACCGGGGTCGGGCCGGAGCGCCCGCGGGCGCCGCCAGGGACCTCTCGGTGGTCGGCGCCGCGCTCGCGGCCCTCCCGGCCGGGCCGGGGAGCGTCTCGGCGCTGGTGATGACGGGTCTGGAGGAGCCGGCGCGCGTCTACGGTCCGTCGGCGCGGCCCTCGGGGTACTGGGGTTCGACCGGCCGGGCGGCGGACGTCCGGGCGAAGGCGCTCCTCGGCTACTACCGTCTGGTCGACCGGCTGGTCGGCCAGCTGTGGGAGCGGGTCGGGAAGGACCGGACCGTCTGTCTCTTCTCGCCGGTCGGGTACGGCTCCCCCCCGACGCGCGACGCGGTCGTGCGGTTCGCGATGGGGCGAGAGCCGGAGGCGGCTCCCGACCCGAAGCACTCGGGGTTCGTCATCCTCACGGGCTCGGGCATCCGGGCCGGGGCGCGGCTCACCTCCGCGAATCTCTTCGACCTCGCCCCGACGCTCCTGGCGCTGGCCGGGGAGCCCGTGGCCCGCGACTTCGACGGGCGGGTCCTCGCGGAGGCCTTCGACGAGCGGTTCGCGGAAAACACGAGCATCCCCATCATCATCACCTTCGAGCCGGGCGGACCGCAGTGACCGGCGAGCGGCGGGGCTGGCAGGGGCTCCGGAGCTTGCTCTTCCTCGCCCTCCTCGGAGGGATCCTCGCGGGCGGAATCTCGCTCCGCTGCTACCGGCTGTTCGACCTCCCGGCCGGGCCATGGATCGACGAGGCCTACGCCCTTCGCGCGGCGCGCGAGGCGACCGCGGGGGGATGGCGCCACGTTCCGGCGAGCGCTCCGCTCCAGCCGCCCGGCGCTCCCTTCGTCAACGCCTGGGTCACGGGCCCCTATCTCGCGTTCACCTCGGTCGTCGACCGCGCCAGCGGTGGAGGGATCGCGTCGTTCCGGCTCGTCTCCCTGCTCCCCGCGCTGCTGCTCCTCGCGGGAGGAATCCTCCTCGCGTGGGAGCTCTTCCGGCCGCGCCGGGAGGCCTTCCTGCTCGCGGGATTCCTCCTCGCCTCGTCGTCGTGGATGCTCTCCACCTCGCGCTGGGGGTGGAACGCGAACTTCAGCGCCGCCTTCGTCGTCCTCTCGGCGTTCGCGGCACTGAGGGCGGCACGGACGGAGAGGCGGCCGTTCGCGCTCTTCCTGGCGGGGTGCGCGGGGGCTCTTCTCGGCGTCGCCCAGTACGGGTACCAGTCCGCGTGGCTCGTCGCTCCCGCCCCCTTCCTCGTCCTGGCGGCCACGGCGTCTGGCGGCAGATCGTCTCCCTCCTGGCGGCCCCGGGTCGAGGCCGCCGCGGCGGCCTGCGCCGGCCTGCTCCTGGTCGCGGCGCCGCTCACCCTGCACTTCGCCTCCCACCCCGAACGGGCGGCGGCGAGGCCGAAAGAGCTCTGGGTCGGGACGGGGGGGGCCGCTCCCGCTCTCGGGAAATTTGCGGAGAACGTGCAGGGGTACGCGGGCCTCTTCGTCGTGGGAGGGGACCGAAACGAGAGGCACGGCGACCCGGGGCGCCCCGCTCTCCCGGTGGCCGTCTCCGGACTGGCGGCGGTCGGGCTGGCCGCGACGACCCGGTCCCCCCGGACCGGTCTGCTCTCTCTCGTGGTCCTCCTGCTGCTCCTGGGCGGTCTCCTCGCGGGGGGCGAGGGGCCGAACGCTTTCCGCATCTCCGCTGCGGCGACGTTCCTCGTCGTTCTCTCGGTCTGGGGGGGGCTCGCCCTCGTCGCTCTCCTGCCGCCGGGGGTCCAGGCACGAGGGCAGGGGCTCCTGGCGGGGACGCTCCTCCTCGTTGGAGCGCTGGACGCCGCCTCGTTCCTCGACTGGCTCAGGTCCCCCCGTCTCCTCGGGGCGTTCGGCGGCCCGGAGCGGGAGCTGGCCGACGCGATCCGCGGGGAGATCCTCTCCGGGCGGGCGGACGGCGTGATGCTCGACCCGCGAGCGGCGCGGAATCCCTGGGTCGTCGACGTGCTGCTCGCCCCGCCTTCGGGGGGCGGGGGCCGGGCCCTCGCGTGGTCGGTCGTCTCCCCCGTGTCGATGAGTCGCGCCGCGGCATCGGGGCGCGCCGTCCTCGTCGCGGCCCCCCGCACGGCGGAGGCGCTCGAGGCGATCGGGGCGGCAGGGGGGGAAGCCGTCGCGAGGTCGACGCCGCTGGAGGGGTTTCCCGGCTGGATCCTCTGCCGGGTGGGGGCGATCAGGGCGAGGTCGCCGGAGGGCGGCCTTCCAGGGCCGCGAACAGGGCTTCGGTGAACGGTCCGGGGGCCTCCAGCGGGCCGTCGTGACCGACCCCGGTGATGACGAGCAGCCGCCCGCCCGGGAGCCGCCCGGCGGCCCGGCGGCCATCCTCGAGCGGGAAGAGCGTCTCGCGCTCTCCCCAGATCAGGACGGTGCCGACAGGGAATTCCCGCTCGCGCCCCACGAGCCCGTCCTCCCGGACGATGGCCGCCACCGTCGACGCGACCGGGACGGCCGAGTAGTTCCGCGCGAGAGCATCGATCACGAATCCGGCCCGCGGAAAGGGCGGACGGAAGAAGAGGAGACCGAGGAGGTCCCGGCCCTCCTCCCGGCTTCTCGGGACGAGCCGGCGGCGGAAGGCCGAATCGTCGTCCCCGGGAGGGAACGAGAAGCCTCCGGGGTCGACCAGGACGAGCCGGCGGACCATCCGGGGCTCCGCCAGGGCGTACCGGGCCGCGGTCCAGCCGCCGAGCGAATGGCCGACGAGGTCGAAAGAGGAAAGCCCTAGCGCCCCCACCAGGGAGCGGAGGGCCGCGACCCGGCCGGCGAGGCCCCAGCCGGCGGCCGCGGGGGCCTCGCTGTTGCCGGACCCCGGGGCATCCGGGATCACGACGGTCCGTCCGGAGCGGACCAGCGTTCGTGTGACCGCGGCCCAGTAGTCCGAGGCGGCGCCGAGGCCGTGAAGCAGGACGACCGGCGGCTCGCCGGAAAGGGGGCCGGCCACCCACGTGTGGAGGGCCTCTCCCGAGGGCCCGCGGAACGTCTCTTCCCTCGCCCCCGACCGGCGGAACGACACCTCTCCGGCCCAGCGGATGGCGCCGAGCGGGTCGGCGGCCAGGCCGCCGAGGGCGGCGAAGCCGAGGGCGAGGGCCGAGGCCGCGAGGATGCCGGCGAGACGGCGCGACCTCACGGTTCCGGTCACCATGACAGGAGCGCAGCCAGCGCCGAGTGGACGTCCTCGGTCTGGGGAAGGGTCGCGTCCTCGAGGCGCGGGGCGTAGGCGCAGAAGACGTCCTTCGCGCCGACCCTCCGGACGGGGGCGTCGAGCCAGGGGAAGAGCTCGTCGGCGGCGCGGGCGGCGATCTCCGCCCCGAAGCCGTGGGAGAGCCAGTCCTCGTGGACGACGAGGAGCCGGCTGGTCTTCCGCACGCTCGAGGCGACCGCGTTCCAGTCGTACGGGGCGAGCGACCGGAGGTCGATGACCTCGATCCGCCGGCCTGTCTCCTCCTCGAGCCGGCGGGCGGCCACCACCGAGCGGTGAACCGTGGCCCCGTAGGTGACGAGGGTGGCGTGGAGGCCCGGCCGGACGACCCGCGCCTTGCCGAAGGGAATGCGGAACTCCTTCCCGGGGTAGACGCCCTTGTTGTGGGTCTGCCGGTAGAGGTGCTTGTGCTCGAGGAAGAGGACCGGGTCGTCGCACCGGATGGCCGTCCGGAGCAGGCCCGCAGCGTCCAGCGCCGTCGACGGCATCACCACCCGGAGGCCGGGAATGTGGGTGAAGGCGACCTCCCCCGACTGTGAGTGGTAGGGCCCTCCCCCGGTGAGGTAGCCGCCGATCGCGACGCGGATGACGACCGGCGAGGAGAACCCCCCGCCGGAGCGCCAGCGGACGTTGGCCAGCTCGTCCCGAAGCTGCTGCATGGCCGGCCAGATGTAGTCGAAGAACTGGATCTCCACGACCGGCTTCAGGCCGCGGAGGGACCAGCCGATGGCCCGGCCGACGATGCTCGCCTCGGCGAGCGGGGCGTTGAACACCCGGTCGGGGCCGAACTTCTTCTGGAGGCCGGCGGTCACCTTGAAGACCCCGCCTTTCCCCTTGCACTCCGAGAGGACCTCGGGCCTGGAGGCGTCGGCCACGTCCTCGCCCCAGAGGACGATCCTCGGATCGCGCTCCATCTCGTCCCGGAGCGTCGCGTTGATCAGGTCGACCATCGTCGTCGGGTCGCCGTCCGCCGCCGGCTCGTCCTCGAGATCGAAGGCCGCCGAAGTGGGGTCCACGGCGGCGGAGTAGACCTGCGCCAGGACGTCGGTTTCGGCGGGCTGGGGGTGCCGGGCCGCCTCGTCCGAGGCGGCCCCGACCTCCAGCCCCACGGATTCTCCGAGGGCGCTCCAGGAGTCGGCCGAGAGGATCCGCTCGGACTGCAGCCACGCGGCGAGGCGGTCGATCGGGTCCCGCCGGGCGTCCTCTACGCGTTCGTCCTCGGGCCGGTAGAGGCGGTCGTCGTCCGAGAGCGAGTGCGAGTAGAGGCGGACGACGTGCGCGTGGACCAGCGCCGGGCCCTTGCGCTCGCGGCAGTGCGCGGCGGCATACCGGAGCGCTTCGTGGGAGGCGAGGAAGTCGCATCCGTCCACCTCGGCGGTGAAGAGGCCCGGGAACGAGCGGACGAGCCTGGAGATGGACCCCCCCGGGGTGTTGACCTCGACGGGGACGGAGATGGCGTACCCGTTGTCCTCGACCACGAACAGCACGGGGAGCCGGAGGGTGGTGGCGGCGTTCAGCGCCTCCCAGAACTCCCCCTCCGAGGTCGCGCCGTCGCCGATCGTCACGACGACGATCTCGTCGCCGGCGACGGCCCTCGCCGCTTCCGCGAGCGCGCTCCCGCCGGCGCGGGCCAGATACCGGGCCGCTTCGGCGGTGCCGACCCCGGGGAGGCACTGGGAGCCGGTGGGGGACGACGTCGTGAAGATGCGGAGCGCCCGGGACCCCCAGTGAGACGGCATCTGACGGCCGGCGGACGACGGTCCGTCCGCGGCGCCGAAGCCGTCCAGGAACATGTCCCGGGGGGTCATCCCGAGGCCGAGGCAGAGGGCGCGGTCCCGGTAATACGGGAAGACCCAGTCCGACCCGGGCCGCAACAGGAGGGCCAGGGCCGCCTGGACGGCCTCGTGTCCGGCCCCGCTGATCTGGAAGAAGATCTGGTTCTGGCGCTTGAGCTGGATCTCCCGGTCGTCGATCCGCCGCGAAAGGAGCATCACCCTCAGGGCGCGGACGAGCTCCTCGGGTTCCAGGCCGTGGTCCGTGGCGGCCGTCGGGGGGGCGGGTTCCGTCGACATCAGGACTTGAGAGGTTATCGCATCCGGAACGAGGCCGGCCCGCGGCCGCAGGGCTAGCCGGCGGCCTGGATGCGGAGGGCCTTGATGCGCCGGTAGAGAGTCGAGCGGGCCACCTGCAGCCGGTCGGCGGCCGCCTTGACGTTCCCGTTCACCTCGACCAGCGCCCGGGAGATCGCCGCGCGTTCGTGATCCTCGAGCGTGACGAGAGCAGTCGCCGCCTCCACCCTCTGCGGGGCCTGCGGAGCGGGGGCGTACGCCGGCTCCGGCCGGAGTTGCGGGTGCCTGGGGGAGAACGCCGGGAAGTCGACCCCGGCCACCAGGGGGAAATCCTGAGCGGTCAGGATCGGTCCGCGCGCGGCCACGATCGCCCGGTGGATCGTGTTCTCGAGCTCGCGGACGTTTCCCGGCCAGTCGTGGCGCTCGAGCTGGGCGAGGGCCTCGGGGGTGAAGCCCTCGACGCTCGCCCCGCTGCCGGTCCGGTGCTTGCGAATGAAGTGATGGACGAGGAGCGGAAGGTCTTCCTTTCGTTCGCGGAGCGGAGGGACGCGGATCGGGTAGACGACGACCCGGAAGTAGAGGTCCTCCCGGAAGGTGCCGTCGCCGACCGCCTCCTGGAGGTCCTTCTTCGTCGCGGAGATCAGCCGGACGCGGAAGGGGATCTGCTCCGAGCCGCCGATGCGGACGAGGGTCCTCTCCTGCAGGACGCGGAGGAGCCGGGACTGGGTCGGCAATGCCATCTCCCCGAGCTCGTCCAGGAAAAGCGTGCCGTTGTCGGCTTGCTCGAGCTTCCCTCGCTGCCGCCCGACGGCCCCGGTGAAGGCCCCCTTCTCGTGGCCGAACAGCTCGCTCTCGATGAGCGACTCCGGGATGGCGGCGCAGTTCAGGTCCACGAACGGTCCCTTGGCGGCGGGGCCGTGCTCGTGGAGCCAGCGGGCGACGAGCTCCTTCCCCGTCCCGGTCTCGCCCAGGAGGCAGACGGAGATGTCCGAGTCGATGACGCGCTCCATCTCCTCGCGGAGGGTCGACATGGCCCGGCCCTCTCCCACGAGCGTTCGCGAGAACCCCTCCTCCCGCACGCGTTTCCGCAAGGACTGGTTCTCCTTCAGGAGTTCCCGCTTCTCCGCGGCGTTGTGGACCGCCGTCAGGATGCGCTCCCGGTCGGCCGGCTTGACGAGGAAGTCGTAGGCGCCGTTCCTCATCGCGCGGACGACGGTCGCGACCTCCTCCGTGGCGGTCATGACGATGACCGGGACGAGGCCGCCGTCAGACCGGTACCGCTCGAGGAAGTCGAGGCCGTTCTCCCCGTCGAGAAGGACGTCCAGCAGGATCGCGTCGGGCTCGGGTCCCTGGGAAAGGTGTCTCCAGGCCTCGGCCGAGGAGGCGGCCTCGATGACGTCCCACCCGGCGTTCTCCAGGAAACGCCGGACGACTTGACGGGCGAACGGTTCGTCGTCAATGACGAGGACGCGTCTTGCGGACTCCATGTGAACTCGACAGCATACTATTAAGAAGACGGGGCCCGGTCCTGGGCCTCGGGAGGGTTCGACCAGTCGGTGTGGGGCGCCCGGTTGTGGACGATCCACGAGGCGAGGAGCTCCCGGTAGGTGTGGGGTCTGATCCCCTCGGCCTCGAAGAAGGGCTCGAGCGCGCCGTTCAGGGCCCGGAGCCGGTAGAAGGGGACGGCCGGAAAATAATGGTGCTCGAGGTGGTAGTTCGACCAGAGGTAGACCGATTCCCAGACCCGTGACCGGACCATCCGGGTCGACCACCGCGCGGGATTCTGCGGGTCGATGTCGTAGTGCTGCCCCAGCCGGTTGAGGGCGAACGCGGGCGGGAAGACCAGGAAGACGGGGACCAGGTAGAGCCAGGCGAGACGGCCCGGGCCGCCGAGAAGCCCGATCGCCGCCGCGGCCGCCAGGTGGAGGGCGATAGCCGCGGACCGTTCCACGGCGATCGTTCTCCGGAGCGGAGCGGGATAGGTCGCCGTCTCCCTCCTCGCGGCGCGGAAGTAGATCGGGAAGAGGACCGGCGTGGCGTAGAGGAGCTTCAGCCAGCGGGAATTCCGCTTCGGCGAGAGGTGGGCCCTCTTCGGGTCGTCCAGGCTCGACCCGAGCTCCAGGTGGTGATCCAGATGCCACCGGGTGAACTGGGCGGCCGAGATTCCGGAGGGAAGGGCGTAGAGAAGCCCCAGCAGCCGGTCGGCCCGGGGACGGCTCCCGCGGAAGACGGACCGGTGGACGACCTCGTGAAGGAGGACCGTCCCGTCGAAGACGACGAACCCGAGGACGGCCGCCGCCGGGATCCGCACCCAGAGGCTCTCCTGCGTCCATCCCGCCCAGAAGGAGACGGAGAAGAGGGCGATCTGTCGCAGGAGCACGGCAAAGTGCCGGAGCGGCTCCTTCCGGTGGAGCGCCCTCAGGGTCTCGTGAGGGATCGCGGCCGCCAGGCGGTGCCGAAGGTTCCCGGTCGATCGGTGGGTGGTCCCCTGTTTCATTCCTCCTCCAGACTACGTCAGCCCGTAAACTGCGGACGTGGAAAGCACGGGGCGTCCGGCGGTCGCGGTCATCGGCGGCGGGCTCACCGGGCTGGTCGCCGCCGACCGGCTCCTGGCGGCGGGCCACCCGGTCACCGTCTACGAGAAGTACCCCGAGGCGGGAGGGCTCGTCGGGACGTTCGAGGTCGGGGGAGAGAGGCTCGAGTGCTTCTACCACCACCTCTTCACGAGCGACGTCGACTTCGTCTCGCTGGCCGGGGAGCTCGGCCTGGCGGGGGAGATCGAGTGGCTTTCGCCGGAAATGGGGTTCTTCACGGGCGGGAAGCTCTACCGGTTCGGGACCCCCGGGTCGCTCCTGAGCTTCTCGCCGCTGGGGCTGGCGGGCCGGCTCCAGTTCGTCCTCTCGACGCTGAAGCTGCGGGGAATCGCCGACTGGAGGGCCCTGGAGGGGGAGACGGCGGCCGGCTGGTTCCGCTCCCACGGGTACGCCCGGGCGTGGGAGGTCGTCTGGGCGCCGCTCCTGGCGCAGAAATACGGCCGGCGGGCCGGGGAGGTCTCCCTCGTCTGGCTCTGGGGAAAGATCGCGCTCCGGAGCCGCTCCAGGAACCGGACCGGCCTGGGGGAGAGCCTCGGGTACATGCGGGGCTCGTTCGGCCGGGTGGTCGACGCGCTCGTGAAGCGGATCCTGGAGCGCCGCGGCGAGCTCGTCCCGTCGAGACCTGTCCGCCTGGTCCGGCGGGCGGACGGGGCGTTCGACGTCCAGACCGGGAAGGGCTCCCGGCTCTTCCAGAGGGTCCTCTCCACCGTCGCCATCCCCGAGCTCCTCCGGCTCGCCCCCGACCTGCCGGGAGAGACCCGGGCCCAGTGGAGCGGAATCGCGTACGGGCACGCCCTCTGCCCCGTCCTGGAGCTGGACCGGCCCCTCTCGCGCTTCTACTGGACGAACGTGGGCGAGGGCGCCATGCCCTTCGGCGGCGTGATCGAGCACACGAACTACATCCCGAAGGAGCGGTACGGCGGGCACCACGTCGTCTACGTCTCCGACTACGTCCTCCCCGACGACCCGAAGTGGAAGATGCGGGACGAGGAGCTCTGGGCCCTCTACACGCCGGGCCTGGAACGGTTTTCCCCGGAATTCCGGAAGGCGACGGTCCTCTCGAAACGGATCTTCCGGGCCGAGTACGCCCAGCCGATCGTGACGCCCCACTACTCGCGGGTGCTCCCCGGGATCAGGACCCCGCTCGAGGGGCTCTACTCGGCCGCGATGGCCCAGATCTACCCGGAGGACCGGGGGCAGAACTACGCGGTGAAGATGGGCCGGGCAGCGGCTGAAACGATCCGGACCGACATTGCGTAATGAGACCATCCCTGGGCGCTTGATAAGATTTGGCGCAGGATAAGGCAGTCATGAACGACACGAAGAGCTGGGGATCGACCGTCCTGGGTTGGTTCGTCGTCCGCGAAGGGGGGCCGGCTCCAGGCGGGGCTCCGGAAGAGGCGGACTCGCCGCCGCCGGATGCCGTCGCGCCGCCCGCTCCCGTCCCGTTCGAAGGAGGGGCGCCGCCGGCCCCGGGCGGCCGGGTCGAGTTCGACGCGGTCTTCGAGGCCGCGGGAGTCGGCGCCGCGGAGCGGGACCTGTTCGCGAAGGCCGCCGGCCTCCTCGGGAACCTGCCCGACGCCGACGCGGCCACCCGGAAGAAGATCGTGGAAGCGTCCCTGAAGGCGTTCGGGATCCCGATCGACGAGATCATCGAGACCGGCGCGCACCAGATCCAGACGCTGGAAGCCTACCTGCAGGAGCAGGCGACCAGGACGAAGGGCGTCGCGGAGGAATCGCAGACGCTGATCGCCGACTACGAGGCGAAGATCCGCGACGTGCGGGCGCTCCTGGAGCGCCGGATCGCCGAGCAGGGGGCGGTCCAGACCAGCTGCAACGGAAAGAAGCTCGAGGTCCAGAAGGTTCTCGAGTTCTTCGGACAGGAAGCCGTGGCGCGCGTCGTGCGGGAGTCGCCGAAACTGGTCGAGCCCGCAGTCGCGCCCTCCCCAAGAAAGGACTGAAATGGCCAACGTCGGACTCTTCACCCGCCTCGGGAACCTGTGGAAGGGGTTCCTCTCGATCTGGATCTCGGACGTCGAGAAGGAGCACCCCGAGATCGCCTACGAGAACGCGATCAACTCGATGATCGAGAAGTACTCGAAGCTGAAGAACGCCACCGCCGCGATCATCAAGCGGCGGGAGGACGTCGACGAGCGGCTGAAGAGGGCCACGAGGGACCTCGCCCAGACCGAGGCCGAGCTGAGCGCCGCCGTCGAGACGAACCAGGACGACCTCGCCGTCATCCTGATCCAGAAGAAGAACGGGCTGGAGCAGGAGGTCCTCGAGATGAGGGGGGACATGGACACCGCGAGCAAGGACGCGGAGTCGGCGAAGTCCTCGCTCCTGCAGGTGCAGGCCGAGATCAAGAAGCTGAAGGCGGAGCGCGACGTGATGCTGGCGCGGATGCAGTCGGCCCAGGCGCGCCTCCAGATCCAGGGGCAGCTCGATGGCCTCTCGGTGGACGCCGAGGTCAAGGCGCTCGACAACGTCCGCGAGCACATCAAGACCACGGTCGCCGCCGCCAACCTCGGGAAGGAGCTGTCCGAGACGTCGCTCGACGCGAGGCTCGCTTCCCTGAAGGACAAGGCGGGGGACGTCCAGGCCAAGCAGCAGCTCGCCGAGATCAAGGCCAAGCGTGCGGCGCAGCAGGCGTCGCAAGCGCAGAAGACCATGTAGGGACGGGCCACCAGGAACGGGAATCGCCGCGTGCCGGCGCCGTCGGGCGCCGGGCGCCACAACCGGAACGGTCCTAAGGGAGGGTGACGTGAAACTGACTCCGTTCGCCAAGTTCTTCATCACCGTGGTGATCCTCGGCGTCGTCGGGTATGTCGTCTGGGAGAAGAAGGGGTCCGACATCCGGAAGTGGGCCGGCGCCGAGAAGGCGCCCGCGGCGGCCGCCGCGAAGGCCGCCCAGTCCGGGAACGACTTCGAGGCGCTGAAGAACCCGCCGCCCGATCCGGAACGGGGGAAGGGCGGAGCCGGGGTGACGGGCGCTGCGCTCTCCGGGGGCGGAAAGCTGGGACGCCCGCTGGTCGTCGCGATCAACACGTGGGCCGGGCACGCGCCCGGGATCGTCGCGAACCGCGGCATGGAGCCGAACGCCCAGAGCTGGTACAAGACGAAGTACGGCCTCGACGTGAAGTTCGTCCTTCTCGAGGATCCGTCGTCGAAGCTGGCCGCGTTCCGCAAGGGGGACGTGGACATCATGTGGAACACGGTCGACAACTGGGCGCGGGAGGCGTCGATCCTCGCCGAGCAGAGCCTGAAGGCGAAGTCCGTGATCATGCAGGACTGGTCGCGCGGCGGGGACGGCATCGTCTCGCTCGCCTCGATCAGCTCCGTCGAGCAGCTCAAGGGCCACAAGATCGCCTGCACGCAGTTCACGCCGTCGCACTTCCTCCTCCTCTACCTGCTGGCACAGTCCGGCCTCAGCCCGGAGGACCGCGCGGCCGTCGAGAAGGGGATCGTCTTCACGCAGGACGCGCCGGCGGCGGCCGCCATGTTCAAGGCCAAGCAGGTCGACGCCGCCGTGACCTGGGAGCCGGACCTCTCCGCGGCCGTCACGGCGCGGGGCGACGAGGCCCACGTCCTCGTCTCGACCACGGCCGCCACGAACATCATCGCGGACACGCTCTGCGCGAGGCAGGACCTGATCGACAAGGCCCCGGACACTGTCCGTGACTTCGTCCACGGCTGGTTCGACGGGATCGAGATGATCAAGACCGACCCGGCGCAGGCCTATGCTCTGGTCGCGAAGGCGCTCAAGCTCGACGACGAGACGGTCTCCGGGATGCTCTCCGGCCTCAAGCTGACCCCCTTTGCCGACAACGCCCAGTTCTACGGGCTCACCGGCGGCAAGGCGCATTACGAGACCCTGTTCGAGACCGCCTTCGTCATCTGGCGGAAGAAAGGGCTCGTCTCGAAGCCGGTCGACGCAAAGGACTGGGCCGATACCCGCTTCCTCTCGGCCCTCGCCCCGTCCTACCAGGAGCAGAAGGTCGAGGAGCCGAAGGTCGCGGCCAAGGCCCCGTCCACCAAGGACCGGGCGATCATCAACAAGCAGATCCAGGTCCACTTCACCCCCGGGTCGGACGAGATCATGCCGGGCTCCTACTTCGTCCTCGACGCCCTCGGCGAGACGATGACCTCCTTCGGGAGCACGTACCTCCGGATCGAGGGGAACACCGACGCCGTCGGCAAGGCGCAGTCGAACATGGTCCTCTCCGAGCGGCGCGCCCTCGCGGTGAAGAACTACGTCCTGAAAAACTTCCCGAACATCCCGGCCGCGAGGTTCCAGACCATCGGCCACGGCCAGGCGAACCCGGTCGCGCCCAACACGACCGAAGCCGGGCGCCAGCTGAACCGCCGGACCGACATCAAGGTCGTCCTTGCGGCGGACTGACCTCTTCGCGCTCCGGGCGCCTCTGCCGAGGGCGACGTCGGTCGCCCTCGGATTCGTCGCGCCGGCCGTCGTCCTCGGCGGCTGGTGCCTGGCCAGCTACGGAGGTTTAGCGCCGCCCGATTTCCTCCCGTCGCCGACGGAGGTGGTGAAGGGGACTCTTCAGCTCTTCGTCCAGCACGACCTCGGGACGGCCATCCTGATCTCGACCCGCCGGATCGGCCTCTCCTTCCTCCTCGCGGCGGCCCTGGCTCTGCCGCTCGGGATCCTGATGGGGGCATTCGAGCCGGTCAACCGGCTGTTCGAGCCGGTGATGTCCCCCCTGCGGTACATGCCGATCTCGGCCTTCATCCCGCTCCTGATCCTCTGGTTCGGGATCTACGAGAAGCAGAAGATCGCCTTCCTCTTCCTGGGCGTCTTCGTCTACCTCCTCCCGGTCGTCGTCACGGCGATCCGGGCCGTGCCCGAGGAGCTGGTCCAGACCGCGCTGACGCTCGGCGCGACGAGGGGGCAGGTCGTCCGGACCGTCCTCCTCCCGGCGGCCGCCCCGGAGATCTTCGACTCGTTCCGCGTCATGAACGCGATCTCCTGGACCTACGTCATCCTGGCCGAGGCGGTGAACCCGGAGCACGGGCTCGGCTACATGGTCGAGCTGGCTCGGACGCACCAGAAGGCGTCGTGGTCCTTCGCGGGCCTCCTCGTCATCGGGGGGATCGGCCTCTTCACCGACTTCGTGATCCGCTCGCTCTCCTCGATCCTCTTCCGGTGGCGGGAGGTGGAGGGATGAGCCCCGGCGCCGAGGGGACCCCGGTCAAGCTCGAGCTGAAGGACCTCTGCATCACCTATCTCCGGAGCGACGGCGTCGGGACGGAGGCCGTCCGCGACGTCTCGCTCCAGATCCACGACAAGCCGGGCGTCGGGGAGGTCGTCGTCTTTCTCGGCCCGTCGGGGTGCGGGAAGTCGACGATCCTGAAGGCGGTGGCCGGCCTCCTGCCGCCGACGAAGGGGTCGGTCGAGATCGACGGCAAGCCGGTCGACGGGGTTGGCCGGGACCGCGGCATGGTCTTCCAGGCCTATACCTCCTTCGCCTGGCTCACGGTCAGGCAGAACGTCGAGTACGGGCTGAAGCTCCAGGGAATCGACGCGGCCGAGCGCCGGAGAAAGGCGGAGAAGGTCCTCGAGCAGGTCGGCCTCCACGACTTCGCCGACCGCTACCCGAAGGACCTCTCGGGCGGGATGAAGCAGCGGGTCGCCATCGCGCGCACGCTGGTGAACCAGCCCCGCGTCGTCCTGATGGACGAGCCGTTCGGCGCCCTCGACCCCCAGACCCGGTGGGGGATGCAGGGGCTGCTCCTCGACGTGTCGAAGAGCGAGGACAACACGATTCTCTTCGTCACGCACGACGTGTCGGAAGCGGTCTACCTCGCCGACACGGTCTACGTGCTGTCGGCCCGCCCCGCCCGGATCCTCCACCGCGTGGAGGTCCCGGCGTTCGAGGAGAGGAGCATCGCGCTGAAGTCGTCGTCGGAGTTCCGAGCCGTCGAGAAGAAGCTCCTCGACCTGCTCTACGCCTCGCCTCCGTCCGCGGGCGCGAAGGGCTGACCGTGCCCCAGACGACGAGGCCGGCGACGCCCGTCCCTCCGGCGACGGAGAAGCGGACCGAGGGGGCGGTCGAGAAGGTCCTCGACGCGTCGCTCCCCGGCGGGCTGTCGCAGGCCGCGCGGGCCGGCCTCCGGGAGCAGGCCCGCCAGCCGTCGTACCTGAAGCTGGCCTTCGCCAACCCGTACAACGTCTCCCTCCTGGCCGGCGGCCTCGCCGCGTCGGCGATCACGCTCAATCCGATTCCGGCCGTGGTCGCCCTCGGCCTGGAGGGGCTCTGGCTCCTGCACGGACCGGACAACGCGGCCCTACGCCGCCTCGTCTGGGACCCGAAGATCGAGGCGGCCCGGAAGGCGAGCGACCAGGCCGGCCGGCAGGCCCGGATCCGGGCGCTCGGGGAGGCGGAGCGGTCGCGAGTGGAGGCCCTCTCGTCGCGCCGCGAGGAGATCGGGAACCTCGCCGCCCAGAACCCGTCCTTCACGGGCGACCTGCTCCGGACCGAGCTTCTCAAGACCGACCGCCTGGTGGATGCTTTCATCGAGCTCTCCCTCACGTGCGCCCGGTACGAGGCGTACCTCGGCTCGGTGGACGACCGCACGATGCAGCGGGACGTCGACCGGTACGCCGCGGCGGTCCGGGCCGGCGCGCCGGACGACCCGCGGACGGGCCTCGCCCAGAAGAACCTGGCGGTCGTCCTGAAGCGGCAGGAGCGGATGAAGGAGATCAAGCGGTACCTGGGCGTGGCGAAGGGGCAGCTCGACCTGATCGAGAACTCGTTCCAGCTGATCGCCGACCAGATCGTGACGATGCAGTCGCCGCAGGAGCTGTCGGGGCAGCTCGACGAGCTCCTGAACGGCGTCGAGGCGATCCGAGAGACCGCCCGCGACACCGAGGCCCTGCTCGGGTCCGGCGACCGGGAACTGTAGAGGAGCCCCATGGTCGAACCGCGTCCGCTTCCAGCCTGGGCCGACGAGCTGCGCCGCCGGTACCTCCGAGGCGAGTCGTCGATCTTCCTCCTGCACGGCAACGTCTTCGACCTCGTCCTCGACGGGGACAGGCTCCGGCCCCTGACGGATTTCCTCACCGACACGCTCCTGAAGGAGTCGCGCGACACGATCGCCGTCTACAACGTGGCGACCGGCGTCCGCTTCGCGAAGAAGGCGAAGGTGGTCGAGGCCCAGGCGGCGCTCCTCCTGGAGTCGGAGAAGGCGAAGGTCCTCGCGGGCCTCGAGCGGCTGCTCGTCACGTCGGCCAGAGTCGGCGTCGTCCTCGAGTACGCCGAGACGATCGCTCCCGCGGGCGACCCCTCGTTCCAGGCCGATTTCGACCGCTCCGCCATCGTCACGCTCCACCGCTGGTCGTTCCTGCCGCAGATCGAGTCAAACGACAACGTCGTCCTGCTGATCGCGGAGAACCTCGCGGACCTCTCGCCGAAGCTGGTCTCCAACCCCAAGGTTGCGGTCGTCGACGTCCCGATGCCCGATCGCGACACCCGGAAGAAGGCGGCGCTCGTCGCCGACCCGCGGCTCTCCGACAGGGACGCCGACCGGTATGCCGAGGTGACCGCCGGCCTGAAGTCTGTCCAGATCGCCTCCATCCTCGCCCCGCCGCCGCCGTCCGAGGAGGACCAGGCCGAGAGGGAGGCCTTCATCGCCGGGATCCTCGGGGGGAGCCCGGACGCCGCGGAGCGGGCGAAGAAGCTGGCGGGGCTCACCGCCGGCCTGAACCGCGACGAGATCAAGAAGCTCCTCGCCCCCGGCGCGGCCGAGCCCGCGCCGACGGCCGAGAGCGCGGCCGAGCGCTCCCGCCGGGAGATCGACCGCCTCATCTCCAAGCGGAAGCGGGAGATTCTCGAGCGCGAGTGCTTCGGCCTCGTCGAGTTCGTCGAGCCCGAGCACGGCTTCGAGGTGGTGGGCGGCATGGACGAGGTCAAGCAGGACCTCCTCCTGGTCGCCGCGAACATCCGCGACGGACGGGTGTCCCGCGTTCCCATGGGGATCCTCTTCACTGGGCCGATGGGGACCGGCAAGACCTTCGTCGCCGAGGCGTTCGCGAAGGAGTGCGGCCTCCCGACGATCAAGCTGAAGAATTTCCGGTCCAAGTGGGTCGGGGCGACCGAGGGGAACCTGGAGAAGATCCTGACCGTGATCAAGGCGATCGGCCAGGTGGTCGTCATCGTCGACGAGGGAGACCGGGCGTTCGGCAACACGGACGGCGACGGGGACGGCGGGACCAGCTCCCGCGTCATCGCCCGGATCAAGGAGTTCATGTCCGACACCTCCAACAGGGGCCGGATCCTCTTCCTCGTCATGACGAACCGCCCCGACAAGCTCGACGTCGACCTCAAGAGGGCCGGCCGGCTCGACCGGAAGATCCCCTTCCTCTACTCGCAGACGGCCGAGGAGGTGGAGAACGTCGCCAGGGCCCAGGTGCGGAAGAACAAGGTGAAGACCGGCGTCGACTTCGCGTCGATCCGGGACGGCTTCTCGAAGAAGCTCGTCGGCTACTCGAATGCCGACGTCGAGGCGGTCGTCCTCCTCGCGAACGACACGGCGGCGAGGGAGGCCGACGGCGACGCCCCGGTCGGGGCGGAGCACTTCCTGGCCGCCGCGGCCGACTACTTCCCGAGCCGCGACGTGGAGCTGCTGGAATACATGGAGCTGCTCGCGGTCTTCGAAGCCTCCAGCCGCAGGCTCCTCCCGGCCAAGTACGCGAACATGACCCCGGAGGAGCTCGACGCGCGTCTCCGGCTCTTGCGGGCGACGGTAGGCAACCGCCGGTAGCCGGTCGCGGCCTGGCGGCGGCACCGCCGTTCAGGGCTCGGCGGGAGTCCGCTTCGCCGGGCCGGGAGCGGGAATCCGTCGCAGGGGGCCTCCTCGGAGAGATCCTCCCCACCGTAAGGACCGGCGGTCGAAGGCGTCCAGCGGCGAAGGGCCCCCGGGACCTTCTTGCGGTCAGTCCTTTCCCAGGAGGAGCCCCCGTACCATCCGCCCGAGCTCGAGGCAGCAGGTGAGGCCGGGCGACTCGATGCCGAGGAGCTGAACGGCGTTCGGGTGCGACGCACTCTTCCGGACGACCCAGTCAGAGTGCCCGGCCAGGTGGACCATGATCCCGGCGTAGTCGAGCGTGACGTCGCCCTCGGTCAGCGTCGGCAGGTACCGCGCGGCGCGGCGCACGATGTGGCCGGCGGGAAACCGCCCCGTCTCGTAGTCGCCGCGCCCGGGGGCGCGCTGGAACTCGGGGCCAACCGTGAAGACGTCGCCGACGCAGGTCCTTCCGTCCGGGCCGAGGCCGAACGTCGGCGTGAGGTGGGCACCGACCGCGATCGTCAGGTCGTCGCCCAGGTCGATCGTCTCCGGGACCGGGTAGACGTTCCGCCCGGACAGCCAGAGGTCCTTCCGCCGCGCACGGCTCATCTTCACGTACTCACCGCGCATCGGGACGACCCGGACGTCGAGGTCCGGCTCCAGCATCCGGCCCACGACGTCGCACTGGAGGCCCGAGGCGTTGACGAGAAGCTCCGCCTCGAACGACTCCTCCCGCCCGCCCCCGCGGCGTCCGGTCACCTCGAAGACGCCGGCCCGCGGCAGGACCCGCACCACCTCGAATCCGGTGAGGAGGGACGCCCCCTTCTCCTCCGAGAGCCGGGCGAGCGCGTGGACGAGAGCGGCGGCGTCGACGATGCCGGTCGAGGGGACCTCGAGCGCCGCCTCGACGGAGAGATTCGGCTCGATCCCAGTCACCTCGCTCCGCGTCAGGAGGCGGATCCCGGGAACCCCGGCCGCCGCCGCGCGGCGCCAGACCTCCTCGAGGGCCGGCAGGTCCCCCTTCGCGGGCGCCACCACGAGCTTTCCCGTCCGAGAGCAGGGGACGCCGTGGCGAGCGCAGAACTCGTACATCCGGGCGTTGGCATCGACGCACAGACGCCCCTTCAGGCTCTCCGCGACGTGGTAGATCCCGGCGTGGACGACGCCGCTGCTCCTGCCCGACTGCTCCTCGCAGAGGGTCGGTCTCCTCTCCGCGACGACGAGATCCGAGACGCCGGCCTCCGCCAGCTGCCACGCGACGGCCACGCCGACCGCCCCGCCCCCCACGACGACTGCCCCCACACGGTCCATCCCGGCCCCCCGGGCCATTCTCCCAGAACGTGCGGCGCCGGTCCGGGCCTGCGTCAGAATAGCGACGTGCAACTGCCTCCTCTGGTCCGGGCGCTCCGGCCCGAGCAGTGGACGAAGAACCTCTTCGTGGCTGCCCCCCTCCTGTTCGGGAAGGCGTTGACCCTGCCGGCCTCGCTCCGGCAGACCGCCGTCGCAGCCCTGGCGTTCTGCGCCACCTCGTCCGCCCTCTACCTCTTGAACGACCTCTTCGACCGGGAGACCGACCGCCGGCACCCGGTCAAGCGGAGCCGCCCCATCGCTTCCGGGGCCCTCTCGGTCCCGGCGGCCGTCGGGGCGGCCCTCGTGCTCCTCTCCGGCGCCGTCGCGGCGGTCGCGTCCTGGTCTCCCCGGGCCCTAGCCCCGATGGCGCTCTACGCGGCCCTCATGGCTCTCTACTCCGGGCTCCTCAAGCACGTCGCCCTTCTGGACGTCCTCGTGATCGCCGGCGGCTTCGTCCTGAGGGTCATCACGGGGTCGCGGGCCGCGGGGGTCGCGCCGTCCCACTGGCTCCTCCTCTGCACGTTCTTCCTCGCGCTCTACCTGGCCCTGGGCAAGCGGCGGGGCGAGCTGGTGCTGGACGGCGGGGCGCTTCGCCCCTCGCTCGAGACCGTCCCGGTCGCGATGATCGAGTCGTTCGAGAACATCGCGATGGCGGTCACGATCGTCTGCTACACGCTCTACACGGTCGCCCCCGAGACCGTCGCGTGGTTCGGAACCGACCGGCTGATGCTGACGGTCCCCTTCGTCGTCTTCGGCCTGTTCCGGTGGCGGCTCCTGGAGGTCCGCGGGGGCGGGGAGGATCCGTCCGGGGATCTCTTCCGTGACCCGGGCCTGGTCCTCACGATCGTCCTGTGGGGCCTCGCCTGCGGCCTCCTGATCTACGCGGTGCCGCCATGACCGGCGCCGGCGAGGAGGAAAGCTCCTTCTCCATCCAGCGTTCCCTGCCGGACGGCCGGATCGAATGCGAGGTGTGTCCCAGGTGCTGCAAGCTGCGCGAGGCGCAGGAGGGGTACTGCCGGTCCCGGGGCCGCCGGGGGGACCGGATCGTCACTCTCGCGGCGGGCCGGACCAGCGGCTTGGCGGTCGACCCGATCGAGAAGAAGCCTCTCTTTCACTTTCTCCCGGGGACGAGCGTCCTGTCGTTCGGCACGGTGGGCTGCAACCTCGGGTGCCGGTTCTGCCAGAACGAGGGGATCACGCGCTCCCGGATTCGCCCCGAGCGGCTCCGGGAGGCCCCGCCGGAGCGGATCGCGAGGGCCGCTTCGGTCCTGGGGTGCCGGAGCGTGGCGTTCACGTACAACGACCCCGTCGTCTTCTTCGACTACGCCATCGACGTGGCCGTCGCGTGTCACGCGCGCGGGGTCCAGACGGTGGCGGTCACGGCGGGGTACGTCTCGGCCGGGGCCCGGGCGGCCCTGTTCCGCCATATCGACGCCGCGAACGTCGACCTGAAGGGGTTCACGGAGGAGTTTTACCGGAGGATGGCCGGCGGGCACCTGCAGCCCGTCCTGGACACCCTGCTCTACCTCCGCCAGGAGACCCGCGTCTGGCTCGAGATCACGAACCTGCTGATCCCGGGAGTCAACGATTCCGCCGTCGAGATCGACGCGATGACCCGGTGGATCGGCGAGCACCTGGGCCCCGACACCCCGATCCACTTCTCGGCCTTCCACCCGGCGGGCCAGATGAGGTCCCATCCCTCGACGCCGCTCGCCGTCCTCGTCCGGGCCGCCGAGATCGCGATCGAGAGCGGCCTGACGCACGTCTACATCGGAAACGCGCGAAGCGAGTGGGAGAGCACGTGGTGCTCGTCCTGCGGCGAGCTGCTCGTCGGCCGGGACGGGTACCGGCTGGCCGGGTGGAACTTGAAGGATGCCGGGCGCTGCTCCGCGTGCGGCACCCGGTGCGCGGGCCGCTTCGAGGCGCAGCCGGGCACCTGGGGGGCCCGGTCCCTGCCGGTCGACCTCGACGACGTCCTGGCCCGACGCGCCTAGAATCCCGACCCGAGAGGGGAATCGCGACATGTCGGACAAGGTTCTGACCGGGGCAGGAGAACGTCTCCGGAGGGCTTGGGGCGCGCTCAGCCCCAGGCCGGGCGGGAAGTGGCTCTTCAGCCGTCTCGTCGGCAGGATGGCCCCGTACTCCGGCACGGTCGGTGCCCTCGTCACCGAGCTCCGTCCGGGACACGCGAAGGTCGTGCTCCGGGACCGGCGGAAGGTCCGGAACCATCTCGGCTCGATCCACGCGATCGCCCTCATGAACCTCGGCGAGCTGGCGACCGGCCTCGCGACGGTCGCCACCCTGCCGGGCGACCGCCGCTCGATCCTGACCGGTCTCTCGATGGAGTACCTCAAGAAGGCGCGCGGGACGATCACGGCCGTCTGTGACGTGACGATTCCCGACTCCGGCGAGCGGGCCGAGCACACGGTTTCCGGGGCCCTGTCGGACTCCTCCGGCGACGTCGTCGCGCGCGTCACGGCCCGCTGGCTGGTCGGACCGGAAGGACGGTAGGTGGCCCCTTTCGACACCGGACTGACCAGGGCGCGGGGATCCAGCTCCCGCTGATCCGCGGGGCGATGTACCCGTGCGGCAACCCGGAGCTGGCCGCGGCCGTCTCGGAAGAGGGAGGTCTGGCCGGGGTCCGGGCGATCGAGCCGGCGGCGGAAATAATCGGTCGTCTTGCGGTCGAAATGTCTTGATTATTTCGTCTAAAAGGTCCAAATCACTAGTGATGTCACTGTCCATCGAATATGGACCCGAGAAAAAGGGAGTCGGGCGGCCCAGGGACGGCGACCCGGAGGAGACGCGGAAAGAGATCCTCCGGGCGGCCGAACGGGCCTTCGCGGCCTCGGGGTTCTCCGGAGCGACCACGCGCCAGATCGCGGGCGAGGCTCGGGTGAACGTCGCGACCCTCCACTACCACTTTGGCGGCAAGCTGGGCCTGTACCGATCGGTGCTGGCCGACGTCGCCCTCGGAGACCTCCCCGCCCTCCCGGAAGCGGGGAGCTCGTCGGACCGGCTTCGGCGGCTGATAGGGGCCGTCTTCGACTTCACGGCGAAGCGGGTCTCCCTTCCACGACTCTCGCTCCTGGACGACCTCACCGGCCCGGTCGAGGGGGCTCCGGAGCTCCGGATCGAGGACCGGCGCGTCGGCCTGATGAGCTCGGCGCTCCGGCCTGGCCGCCACGCCGGAGCGGCGGAGAAGGGAGGACCGGTCCTCCCGCCGGACCTGGCCGCCCGGTTGATCGTCGGGATGATCGACCTGGCGCTCGCCGACCCGCCCAGGAAAGAGGCGCAGGGCGGGGGCTGGGATCTCGGAACCGTCCGCGAGTCGGTCGTGGAGGCCTCCCTCAGGATCGCCGGCGCCGCCTGAGCCCGAGAGACAGGACGGCCGCGTTGACCGCCGTTCCCGCGAGGACCGGATCGATGCCGGTGAACCTGAGGAAGTGGTCGGCCACCGCGGCCCCGCCCCCCAGGACCATTGCGGCGGCGGCGTAGCGGCCCTCGACCCGGAATCGGCGGGAGAACCCGGCGAGCGTGGGGAGGATCAGCCCGGACGCGAAGATCGTGTATCCGAGCCGGAAGGTCTCGAGGAGGTCCCGGAGCCAGAGGGCCACCAGCAGGCCGAAGAGTCCGTGGAGGACGACGAACGCCCGGAGGCGGCGAGTGCTGGCCTGACCGGGCAGGAGGTCGTGGATCGTCGCGCCGGCCGCGGAGAGGAGGACCGAATCCGACGAGGACTGCATCGTGGCGATCATCGCCACGAAGAGGAGCGGGGCGAGCGCGGGCCCGGAGAGCAGCAGGACGGCGCGGGGAAAGAGGGTGGGGCCGCCGGCCTGACCTGCGGCGACGCCGGCGAGGGCGATCGACGCGACCGCGAGACCGAACAGGAGCTTCGAGGCGGCGGCCCAGAGCGTGGCGGTCCGCGCGGTCGCCTCGTCCCTTGCCGAGAGGAGCTTCGACCAGACGTCGCTTCCGACGGCGTGGGGCAGGCCCACGAGGACGAACAGGGCCCCCACGTCGACCGGGCCCAGCGACGGGCCGAACGGAAACGACATCAGGGGGGACGGGAGGCCCGTCCGCTGCAGCGAGGCGACCGCCGCGGGGAAGGCGATGCCGAGGAGGCAGGCGACCATCAGGCCGAACTGGAGGAGGTCGGTGCCGATGACGGCTCGCTGCCCCCCGAGAGCCGTGTAGGCGATGAAGATCGCGGCCGTCGCGAAGAGGACGGCCTCGCCGGGCCAGGAGGTGGCGGTCGTCACGACGACCTCGGTCGCCTGAGTCAGCAACGCGAACCAGACGATCTCCGCCATGACGACGAGGAGGGCGGCGACCCGCCGGACCCCCGGCCCATATAGCCTCCCGATCACCTCGGCAAGGGTCAGGGCCCCGGTCGCGCGAACGCGGCCGGCGAGAGCGAGGCCCAGAAAGGCGAGGCCCGCGACGCCGGCGAGGTCCAGCCAGAGGCCGGCGAGACCGTTCGCGGCGACGAGCGCCGCCAGGACGAGGGTCGTCGAGCCCCCGATCGTCGTGGAGGAGATCGCGGCCCACGAGGAGAGCAGGCCGAACCGGCGGTCCCCGACGAGGAAGGCCTCCGGAGATCGCGAAGCCCGCCGGGAGACGAGGGCGCCGACCGCCAGCACGGCGGCGCCGTAGGCCGCGAGGGAAAGAGCGAATTTCAAGCTGCCGATGATAGGGGGGCCGGGGAGGTCGGGTTAGGATGACCGGATGGCAAAGAGGCCCGCGGCCCGAACGTTCTCCCTCCGCGAGGCCCAGGGGCTGCTCCCCGCCGTCAGGGAACGGACCCGTCTCGCCGTGGAAGAGATCCACACCCTGAGCCTCTCGGACGACGACGAGGAGCCGGACGCTCCGGAAGCGTCGGAGACGTTCCGGGAGGAGACCACCCGCATCCTCACCGAATGGGCGCGGGACGTGGAGTCGATGGGCGCGGAGGTGAAGGGTCCCTGGCTCGTCGACTTCGACTGCGGCGGTGGCTATTACTGCTGGAGCTGGCCCGAGGACTCCCTCGACTTCTTCCACGGCTACAAGGAAGGGTTCGCGGGGCGGGTTCGCCTTCAGTAGACGCCAGGCGAAGGCCAGACGTCGGGGAGAGGCATGCAAGAACGAGAAGAGCCTCGTGACGATCTGGACGAGATCCTCGACAGGGCGTTCGCCGCGGCGATGATTCCTGACCATGCCACCGATGACGTGAGGCGGACCGTCGTGTCGAGCCTCGCGTCCGGGAGCTCGGTGGAGGCGGTTCCGTTTCCCTCGGCCGAGACCGGGCCGATCCCGATCCTGGGCCCGCCGTCCGGGGCGTGGCAGGGTTCCTCCGGCGAGATTCCCCGTCCCAAGCAGGCGGGCGATCCCTCGAGCATCGTCGAGGCGCTCACGGTGGGGATCCTGCTCGCGGACCGCGACGGCGTCGTGAGGTCGAGCAACCGCGCCGCCCGTCGGATGCTCGGCGTCTCCGAGGGAACGATGGCCGGGGTCCGGATCGCCGAGCTGTTCGCGACGGCCGACCGGAGCGCGCTCGCCCCCCTGCTCGAGAACGCCCTCCACGGCGGGACGGCGAAGGAGGTCGACCTCGTCGCGAACGGGAAGCAGGGGCCCGTGGCCGCCCGCGTCGCGGCGACCGGGCGGTTCGACGCGGACCACCGGCTGAAGGAAGTGGTCTGGACGTTGCGGGAATCGGGCCCCGCCGACCCCTCCATCGAGGTCCGGGTTCTGCAGGCGAGGACCGACCTCCTCGCGGAGCTCGGGCTGGAGCTGGCCCGCGAGATCGGCCCGATCGGGCTCCGGCTCTCCGAGGCGCTGCTGGGTGCCCGTCAGGTCCTCGACCAGTCGGGAGTGCACGGCACGATGGCCGACCAGCTGCGCTCCCGGATCGCCGACGCCTCCTCGGGGCTGCTCCGCCTGGACCAGGCGGTCGCCGAGCTGGAACGATTCGCCTACGTCTCGCCGCTAAAGGTCGAGCCGACCGATCCCTCGCTCCTCCTGGCCCGGGCGGAGACGCTCCTCGCCCGGTCGCTCCGGGCGAACCGGATCCGGGTCCACAACGACATGGATGACCCCCCCCCGAGGATCCTCGCGGATTCGGCCCGGCTGACGGAGATCTTCGTGAACCTGATCCGGAACGCCCGGAACGCGATCCAGCGGCGCTACGGCGAGGAAGGGGCCGAGAACACGGGGGCCGGCCGCCGGCTGATCGTCGTCGAGTCCTTCGTGAAACCGCCCTGGGTGATTCTCTCGGTCACGAACAACGGCGTCCCCATCCCGCAGTCGGAGGTCGAGCGCGTCTTCGTCCCGTCGGTCGGGCGAGGGGAAGCGCGCCGCCCGTGGATCGGCCTCCCGGAGACCGCCGCGCTCGTCAAGATGATGGGGGGGGCGGTTAGGTGTCAGGCCCTGGACGACGAGGGGACCCGTTTCGTCCTGACGTTCCGGCAAGCGGACTGAAAGCGGAGCGGGGAGCCCGGGCCCCTGGAGCCGGCGCGGGGCCGGGTCAGCCGATGCCGAGGCGTTTCCGCGCGCCGGGGCTCATCATCTCCGAGCTCCAGGGCGGGTCCCAGACGACGTAAACGGCAGCCGAGCGGACGCCGGGGATCCGCTCGATCCGGGAGCGGGCGTCAGCGGCGATCGCGGGGCCCATCCCGCACCCGGGGGCCGTCAGTGTCATCTTGACCTCGACGGCGCTTCCCTTCCCGGACTCGAACGCCACGGAGAGGTCGTAGACGAGGCCCAGGTCGACGATGTTCACGGGGATCTCCGGGTCGTAGCAACCGCGCAGGGCGTCCCAGACCGCATCCTCGGCGATCGGGGACCTGACCCGGCCGCCGGGCGCCTCCGGAGCGGTCGGGAGCGGTGAGAAACCGAGGGCATCCGCGTCCTTCCCCTCGATCCGGAAGAGTCCCCCCGCCCCGGGGAGATGGACGGTGTAGCTGCCGCCGAGCTCCTGGAGGAGGAAGACCTCGGTCCCTTCCCGGAGAACGGCGGCGGTCCCGGCGGGGATCTCGATCGCGTCCACGGGCCGGCCCAGGACGAGCGCCGCCCCGCTCCGGGAGCTCACGCCGGCTCCCTGATCTCTTCCGGGGGCCGTCGCCGGACCAGACCCAGGAAGGCGAGGGCGGTGGCGGCGATCTCCAGGACGACCCCCGTCCCGTAGGGGCCCACCGCCCCGAAGCGCAGGAAGACGTTCTCACCCCAGAACGGCCCGACGATCCTCCCGAGGGCGGCCATCGACTGGAACGATCCCAGGACCTCCCCCTGCTCGGTGGGAGGGGTCCGGCGGGAGACGTATCCCATGAGGGTCGGGTTCAAGAGGGCGGCCCCGAACGCCAACAAGATCGCGTTGAACGCGAGAAGGCCGCGGGACGTGACGCCGATCATCAGGACGAACGCCAGGGCCAGAGAGAGAGTCCCGGCGATGATCAGCCAGACCTCTCCGACCCGCGCGACGAGCCGCTTCAGCAGCCCTCCCTGCACGATGGCGGAAGTCACGCCGACCATCACGAACACCCAGGCCACGGTCGCGGGGGTGAAGCCGAACCGGGCCTTGAGGAACTGCGAGAACGTGGCCTCGAAGTTGGAAAAGGCGGTCGCGGTCACGAGCGACATGACCAGCAGCACGCCGACCGCGGGACGGCGGGCGGTCCGGAGGATCGAGGCGAAGGAGAGGATCTCGAAGGGCCGGGCGCCGGAGCCGCTGGGGCGCGTCTCGGGGAGCCGGAACCAGGTCCAGAGGAACGCGAGGAACGAGAGCGACGCGGCCGCGATCCCGGGAGCTGCCGGACCGAGGTGAACGGTGAAGCCCCCGAGCGCGGGGCCGAAGATGAAGCCGAGGCCGAACGCCATCCCGATGAGGCCCATGCCGCGCGCCCTGTCCGCACCGGTCGTGGTGTCGGCGATCACGGCCTGGGCCGTCCCGATGTTCCCGCCGGTGATGCCGTCGATGATCCGGGACGCGAAGAGCACGGAGAGGGAGCCCGCGAAGGCGAAAAGGAGGTATCCCGCGACCGTCCCGAGGAGGGATCCGAGCAGGACCGGCCTCCGGCCGATGCGGTCCGAGAGGCGCCCCAGGATCGGCGCGAAGAGGAACTGCATGGCCGAGTAGCTCGACATCAGGAGGCCGAACTGGAGAGGGGTCGGGTGGTACTGCTCGGCGTAGAGCGGCAACAGCGGAATGACGATTCCGAACCCGAGCAGGTCGATGAAGACCGTCAGGAAGACGGCCGTGCTGGGCGATTGAAGGGCCTTCAAGAAATCTTCCGGACCTTCCCGATGGCGGCCTTCGGGGCTGCCGTCTTCAGCAGAAGCTCTTGCCGCAGCCGCAGGACGAGGTCGCGCCGGGGTTGTCGACGGAGAAGCCGGCCCCGCGCATGTCCTCGACCCAGTCGACGGTCGCTCCCTGGAGCTTCGGGGCGCTGGCCGGGTCCACCAGGACGGTGATGTCGCCTGCCGCCACGACGCTGTCGGTCGGCTTGCGGTCGTCGAACGTGAAGCCGTACTGGAACCCCGAGCACCCGCCGCCCTGGATGAAGACCCGGAGGGACTTGCCCTCGGCCTCGGGCATCCTGGCCGCGAAGTCCTTCACTTTCTCGATCGCGCGTCCCGTCAGGCTGAGCGTGAAGGACGCCGTCGCCGGGAGTTCGGTGGTGGGAAGGGGCTGAGACATCTCGGTTCCTCCTTGTCGTTCGGGAGATTAACAGGCCGGCGGGCAACCTTAAGACGAAGTCTCAGTTAACCGGTGGTTTCTGTCAACCTGGGCCCGCCGGCGCCGGCGAGAGCGGGAAACCGACCACATCATATTGTGGGTGACGCGCCGGCCGATACAACATCTAGCGTTTTTCGCTTGAAACTCGCCGGGGGCACGCATACATTCACTCATCCAGCCCGGGAAGGCGAAAACAGGAGCGACGACGATGAGCGCGATGGAAAACCACGAGAAGAGGAACGACGAAGCGGCAGCCGAGACGGGGACGTCCCGGGAGGCGAGGGAAGGGCTCTCCGGCCTCATCTTCCGCCGTCTCTTCACTGACGGCGTCACCGACCCGTTCGACTCCGTCGAGTGGGAGCTCCGAACCGCCTCGATCACGAACGAGAAAGGCGAGAGCTTCTTCGAGCAACGGGACGTCGAGGTCCCGAAGACGTGGTCGATGACCGCGACGAACATCGTGGCGCAAAAGTACTTCCACGGGAAGCCCGGCACGTCGCAACGGGAACGCTCGGTCCGGCAGCTGATCGGCCGCGTCGTCGACACGATCACCGGCTTCGGCGCGACGGGCGGGTACTTCCGGACGGCCGCCGACCGAGACGCGTTCCACGACGAGCTGACGGCGATCCTCGTCACGCAGGCGGCGAGCTTCAACTCCCCGGTCTGGTTCAACGTCGGGGTCGAAGCGAAGCCGCAGGCGTCGGCCTGCTTCATCAACTCCGTCGGGGACTCCATGTCGTCGATCCTCGACCTGGCCAAGACCGAGGGAATGCTCTTCAAGTTCGGGTCCGGGACGGGGTCCAACCTCTCTTCCCTCCGGTCGTCCACCGAGTCGCTCTCCTCGGGGGGGATCGCCTCCGGGCCGGTTTCGTTCATGAAGGGGTTCGACAGCTTCGCCGGCGCGATCAAGTCGGGCGGCAAGACCCGCCGGGCCGCGAAGATGGTGATCCTCAACGTCGACCACCCCGACATCGAGGAGTTCATCCACTGCAAGGAGCGCGAAGAGAAGAAGGCGTGGGACCTGATCGACGCCGGGTGGGACGGCTCGTTCAACGGCGAGGTGTACGCCAACATCGCCTTCCAGAACGCGAACCACTCGATTCGCGTGACCGACGACTTCATGCGCGCGGTCGAGACCGGGGGGACCTACACCACGCGGGCCGTCGTGACCGGAGAGCCGATGGCCACCTACGAGGCCCGGACGATCCTCCGCGCCATGGCGGAGGCGACGTGGGTCTGCGGCGACCCGGGGGTCCAGTACGACACGACGATCAACCGCTGGAACCCGTGCAAGGCGACCCACCGGATCAACGCGTCGAACCCCTGTTCCGAGTACATGTTCGTCGACGACTCCGCCTGCAACCTCGCCTCGCTGAACCTGATGAAGTTCGCCCGGGCGGACGGCGGGCTCGAGATCGAGAAATTCCGGCACGCCGTCGACGTGGTCTTCACCGCGCAGGAGATCCTCGTCGACGCCGCCGCGTACCCGACGCCGGCGATCGAGAAGAACTCCCATGACTTCCGGCCGCTCGGCCTCGGGTACGCGAACCTCGGGGCGCTGCTGATGTACAACGGTCTTCCCTACGACGGGGACGAGGGGCGGAACTACGCCGCCGCCGTCACCAGCCTGATGCACGGGCAGGCCTACCTCTCCTCCGCGCGCATCGCCTCGGAGACGGGGCCGTTCCGGAGGTACGAGGCCAACCGGACCAGCTTCCTGGACGTCATCGGCATGCACCGCGACGCGGCCTACGCCGTCAGCAGGGTCGGAGTCCCCAGGGACCTCCTGGAGGCCCAGCGCGGGATCTGGGACCTGACTCTCGAAGCCGGCCGCCAGCACGGCTACAGGAACGCGCAGGCCACGGTCCTCGCCCCGACGGGGACCATCGGCTTCATGATGGACTGCGACACGACCGGGATCGAGCCGGACCTCGCCCTCGTGAAGTACAAGAAGCTCGTCGGCGGAGGGACGATCAAGATCGTGAACCAGACGGTCCCGCACGCCCTCTTGCGGCTGGGCTATTCCGATGCGGAGACGAACGCGATCGTGAGCTGGATCGACGAGAAGGGGACGATCGAGGGGGCGCCCGGCCTCAGGCCCGAGCACCTGCCGGTCTTCGACTGCGCTTTCAAGGCCCTGGGAGGGACCCGGTCCATCGCCCCGATGGGGCACGTGCGGATGATGGCCGCGGTGCAGCCGTTCATCTCCGGGGCGATCTCGAAGACGGTGAACATGTCGAGCGACGCGACGGCCGAGGAGATCGCCGACGTCTACATGCAGGGGTGGCGCCTCGGGCTGAAGGCGATCGCCGTCTACCGCGACGGCTGCAAGAGGACCCAGCCGCTCAACACGGCGGCCTCCAAGAGCGACGATGCCGTGAAGGGACACAAGGGGGGCTCCTCCCCCGCTCCGCCGGCGGTGCAGGCCTCCGCCCCGCGCCGGCGCAAGCTGCCCGACGAGAGGCAGGCGCTCACTCACAAGTTCTCGGTCGCGGGCCACGAGGGGTACGTCACCGTCGGCCTGTACGACGACGGGACGCCGGGCGAGATCTTCCTGACGATGGCCAAGGAGGGGTCGACGATCTCGGGGCTGATGGACGCGTTCGCGACCGCCATCTCGCTGACGCTCCAGTACGGCGTTCCCCTCGAGGCGCTGGTCGAGAAGTTCAGCCACATGCGCTTCGAGCCCGCCGGATACACCAAGAACCAGGAGATCCCGATCGCCAAGAGCCTGGTCGACTACATTTTCCGCTGGCTCGCGTCGCGGTTCCTGACGGCGGACCTCAAGGAGCGGATCGGGATCGTCTCCCGCGAAGCGAGGGAAGGGGAGAAGCCCGGTACCCCGACGGCCGTCGCGGCCGCCCCGAACGCCGCCGTCTCCTCGTCCGGGACGGGGCCGCGGCCGATCGGGTTCGCGATCCCGCCGGTGACGGTCGGGGGGACGATGATCTCGTTCCAGAACAGCGCCGACGCTCCCAGCTGCCACGACTGCGGCCACCTGATGGTCCGCAACGGCGCCTGCTACAAGTGCCAGAACTGCGGGTCGACCTCCGGCTGCAGCTGAAACGACCATGAACCGGGAGAACCCGGGTCCGCCCGGGCTCGGCGGGGCTGGGGCCCCACCGCGCCGTCCCTGGGGCGGGCTACTTCTTGTCGAAGAGCTTGTCGAAGGCCGACCGGGCCTGGTCCGGCGTTCCGCCGGCCTTCGAGCCGGTCAGGTCGGCCACCAGGATCGGCTCGAAGAGGGCGCAGTCGTTTCGCGCCGTCTTGGACGAGATCACGGCCGGCACCGGCTGGCGGCACTGGCGCGGGGCTCCCGTGTCGAAGTGACGGCACTGGGCGCAGGCATGCAGCGCGGCGCCGCAGCGCCGGCAGAGGGCGTCCACGGGAAACTCCGGGGCGGCCTTCTCGCCGCAGCCCTTGCAGCGGAAGACCTCGGCCCGGTTCGTCTCCGAGCCGCGGCCCCTTGGCCCGCCCTCGAGGCGTCCGGGGAATCCCCCGGACGGGGGGCCGGACCGCGACGAGCGGGCCGAGTCCTGGTATCCCTTTTGACGGTACCTCCGATCGGGCATGGTCTACCTCCGCCGCTATCGTAGCCGACGGGGATGGATCAGAATCCCTCCGGAGGACGCCATGCGACTCGTAGTCCGGATTCTCGTCAACGCCTTCGCGCTCTGGGCCGCCACCTTCGTCCCGGGGATCAGCCACGGGGGTGGATTCGGCACCCTCCTCCTGGTCGCCCTGGTGTTCGGCTTCGTGAACGCCCTGATCCGGCCGCTCCTCACCCTCCTCAGCTGCCCGCTGATCATCCTGACGCTCGGCCTCTTCACGCTGATCCTGAACGCTCTCATGCTGAAGCTGACGGCCTGGATCGGGGGGAGCCTGGGGATCCCGTTCCGCGTCGACACCTTCCTGGCGGCCTTCCTGGGAGGTCTCGTCGTGAGCGTCGTCTCCACCGTTGTCTCGTGGCTCCTTCCGGACCGGCGCGCCTGAGAACGGCCGCGCTCCGGTTGACAGGAGGGGTATCCTCCAGAATCGCATGAGCGCCACGGCCCCGTCCAAATCGCCCAGGGCCTTCCTCGACGGGTCCTACGGCCCGTCCAGGGAGCGGGAGCGGAGCGGCTAGGCCGACGACGACATCCCAGGCGAGTCCAGCGCCTCCCTCCCCGGCACAGGCGGAGGGGGGCGTTTTCGTTCCAAGGAGAGAGCCAATGACGATCGAGAATCCGCAGCCCGTCAGAGCGAACGCGACCGAACCCCACGTCCCCTTCCGGGTCGGATACCAGGGCCAGCCGGGCTCCTTCGGGGAACGAGCTGCTCTCCGGGCGGGCCTTCCGGTTCCCTATCCCTCCTTCGACCGGCTGCTGCGGGGCCTGACCGGCGGCGAGGTCGACGGGGTCGTCCTCCCCGCGGTGACGCGCGCCGCGGGAACGCTGGTGGAGCCGCTCGAGGCCCTCGCGGGGACGATCGCGGCCGGCGTCTCCCTCCACGTCACCGACGAGATCTCGGTCCCCAACCGGTTCGTCCTGGCGGCCCCGCACGGCACGGAGCCGGACCAGATCCGCGAGATCCTGTCGCAGCCGCCGGTCCTGCGCCAGTGCCGGGGCCTCCTCGCGCGCCTCGAGGCGGAAGTGGTGGAGACCGCCGATACGGCGGCTGCGGCGCAGCGCGTGGCCGCCGAAGGCGGCCCGCGGGCGGCGATCTGCTCCGAGGAGGCGGCGCTGGCGGCCGGCCTGGCCCTCCTGGAAGAGGACGTGTCGGACGTCCGTCCGAACGTCACCCGGTTCTGGGTCCTCGAGACGCCCGGGGTGGTGCTGCGGCGGAAGGAGCACGCGTCCCAGCGAGGCGACCTCGAGGAGTCGGGCCTCGACGCGGGGATGCCGATCCCCCTCCCTCCGGAACCCCGCGTCGTCTGGTTCGCCGGGGCCCGGCGGGTCGCGGTCCTGGCCGAGGCCGGCGCCGAGATCCTCTCCCTTCCCGGAGAGCCCGACGCTCCCGTTCGCGGGTTCGCGGTCGTCCCCGACCGGGCGTGCTCAGCCGTCGCCGGCCGTGCGTCGGGCGGCGGCGAGCCCCCGCTCGTCTGGCTCGGCGACCCTCCCGACACCGTCCGTCCGCCGCGCCTCCACGGGTTCCCGCGGGCCACCGAGGTCCGGCCCCCCTCCGTCGTCGAGGTCGGTCCCTTCGCGGTGGGAGCGGGCCGCCGGGCGGTGATCGCGGGGCCGTGCACGGTCGAGTCGGAGGAGCAGATTCACCGGATCGCGAGGGCCGTCGCCCGGGCCGGCGCGACCGCGCTCCGGGGCGGGATCTTCAAGCCGCGGACCTCGCCGTACGCCTTCCAGGGGCACGGGATCGAGGCCCTTCGCTGGCTGAAGGAGGCGGGCGACGAGAGCGGAATCCCCGTCGTCACCGAGGTGATGGCGCCGGCTCAGGTCGAACCGGTCGCCCGGCAGGCCGACATCCTCCAGATCGGCGCCCGGAACTGTCAGAACTACGACCTCCTCAAGGAGGCGGGCGGCGCGGGGCGGCCGGTCCTCCTCAAGCGCGGGTTCGGAACGACGGTGGAGGAATGGCTCGCGTCGGCCGAGTACCTGATGGCGGGAGGGTGCGACGACGTGATGCTCTGCGAGAGAGGGATCCGGACCTTCGAGCGGGCGACGCGCGGGACGCTCGACATCGGCGGGATCCTGGCCGCCAGGTCGCTCACGCACCTTCCGATCCTGGCCGACCCGTCTCACGCCTCGGGCCGGCGGGAGTGGGTGCCCGGCCTCGCCCGAGCCTCCTGGGGCGCCGGCGTCGACGGCCTGATCATCGAGGTCCACGACCGGCCGGAGGAGGCGCTCTGCGACGGCCCCCAGGCGCTCCTCCCAGCCGACCTGGAGGCGATGCTCGACGAGTTCGGCTTCCTTCCCGGGAGCAGCGGCTCGGTCGAACGGATCCGGACGGCGATCGACGCGACCGATCACGACATCGGCCGCCTGGTGGCCAGGCGGCTGGAGCTGTGCCGGCGCGTCGCGGCGGCGAAGCACGAAGCCGGGCGGCCGATCCGGGACGAGGAGCGGGAGGCCGCGGTGCGGCGCCGGTTCGCGACGGTCCTGGCTGAGGCCGCACCCGGCGCCAGCGCGGAGCGCCTCGCCGATCTGCTGATCGGCCTGGGCCTGGAAGCCGAAGGGTGGAAGGGGGACGTCCCGGTCTGATGTCCCGGCCGGCCCCTCACTCCCCGATGATCTTGATGAGAACCCGCTTGGAACGCTGTCCGTCCCACTCGCCGTAGAAGATCTGCTCCCAGGTCCCGAAGTCGAGGCGTCCCCCGGTGATCGCGACGACCGCCTCCCGCCCCATCAGCTGGCGCTTGACGTGGGAGTCGGCGTTGTCCTCCCCGGTGTCGTTGTGCCTCCACGCGGAGGTCGGCTCGTGGGGGACGAGCCGGTCGAAGAAGCGCGCGAAGTCGGCATGGAGCCCCCGTTCGTCGTCGTTGACGAACACGGAGGCGGTGATGTGCATCGGGTTCACCAGGGCGAGGCCCTCCCGCACGCCGCTCTCGGCGAGGGCGGCCTCCACCTCCGGCGTGATGTTCACGAAGCCGGTCCGCGCCGGGACGTTCAGCGTCAGGACCTTCCGATAGGACTTCATCGGTCGCCTTCCTTCTCCGGGGGATGTCGGGGACCGGCCTGCGGGATCGCGGCCGCCGCGGCTCCGGGGGCCTTTCCCGGTGCCGGGCGGCGGGCCGATTCCGGCGTCCCCCGGCCCGATTCCGAAAGATTTCCAAAAGAGACTGTTCTCAAGATGGGTCCACTTGAGATATTGTCTCCCCGTGGCAGATTTCAGCGAAGAACGCCAGATCTTCACCGAGTTCCTGAAGCGGAAGGGTCTGAAGACGACCCGAGAGCGGACGGCGCTCCTCAAAGAGATTTTTTCCACGCACAAGCATTTCGACGCGGACGACCTCGTCGACCGGATGCGCGAGGCGGGCGGGCAGAAGGTCAGCCGCGCCACGGTCTATCGCACGCTCGAGCTGCTTCACGAATGCGGCCTCGTCGGGCGCGTCCGGCTGAACGAGGAGAAGTACCGCTACGAGCGGCTGCGGAAGGGCGAGCACCACGACCACCTGATCTGCACGGCGTGCGGGAAGGTGATGGAGTTCGTCGAGCCGCGGATCGAGGAGCTCCAGGAAGAGGTCTGCAAGCGCTGGGACTTCCACCCGATCTCCCACGCTCACCAGATCCGTGGGCTCTGCTCTATCTGCCACCGGAAGGCCGAGAAGGGCCGACCGGAGCGACCGCCGGCCTGATCCCCGGGACGCCAGCGTCGCCCGCGGTCAACCGCGACGATCCCGGAGGGTCCGGCAAGTCGTAGAGGGCCGCGTAGGCTCCGGAAAAGAAGAGGACGCGCTTGACGTACTCGCGAGTCTCCGCGAAGGGGATCGCCTCGACCCACTCGTCGGGGGCGAGGTCCGCGTTCTCCTTCTTCCAGCGCAGCGCTCGCGAGGGACCGGCGTTGTAGGCGACGAGCGCCGCCACGACGTCGCCTTCGAACAGCACGAGCAAACGACCGAGGAACTGGCTTCCGAGGCGGATGTTCTCGGCCGGCGCGCTCAGGTCCGGCCGGCCGCGCCCTCCTTCCCGGCGCAGGAGGAGCTTGCCGGTCGCCGGCATCACCTGCATCAGGCCCACCGCCCCGGCGCGAGAGACGATGCGGTCCTGAAAGAGGCTCTCCTGCCGGATCAGGCCGCAGAGGAGCGCCGGCGAGACTCCGGCCTGGCGCCCCGCTTCCTTCAGGATGCGAAGGTGCGCCACCGGGTAGAAGAGCTTGCGCTCGTCGAGGGGAACGCCCCCCTCCTCCGGAGTCCCGAGAGCCGGGTGGAGCCCCTTCAGGCCCGACGCGACGCGCCGGAAGTCCCGGCGCTCCGAGGCGATCCGGGCGGCGAAGGGACGGTCCAGCGAACCCTCGGCCTCTGCCGCCAGCTCTGCCAGTCCGTCCAGCCCTGCGGCGAGGTACTCGCGGGAAGCGGCCGCGGGAGCGTCCTCGACCGGCCACGCCTCGGCGGCGAGCGGCGGCGCGGGGGTGGGGTCGACCCCCAGGCTGTCGGCCGACCAGCGGCCGTAGAGATCGGGCGAAGTGCTCGGGAGGAGCGAGGCGAAAAGGGCGCGCGCGGCCGGATCCTCCGCCTTCTGGAGCGCCCTGGCCTCCCAGTAGACCGCGCGCCGCCGGACGGAGACGTTCTGGTAACGCGCGGCGATCTCCCCGAAGCCGCGCGCCGACTCGCGGACGAGGCCCGGGTCGCGTGTCCGGTAGCCGGCGAAAGCCGCCTGGAAGAGGTCCTCGCTCCCGGCGGTTCCGCCGGGGTCCGCCTCGGAGAGCCGAAGCGCGGCCGAGCGAACCACGTCGGGCCGATCCGCGGCCCGGCCGGCCCGAAGCAGCTCGGACAGGAGCCGCTGCCGCACGGACGGACGAAGCTCCCGGGCGAGGTGGCCCTCCGCCTCGCGGAGGCACCGGTCGAGCTCGCCCTTCGGAACGGGCGCCCGCGCGCCCTTGACCCGGGCCGAGCGCGTGGTCCGCGCGCTGCTCCGGGAGTGCTTCCCTCCGTGAGGCCGGCTTCCGGAAAGCCGCTGCAAGGAAGCCGCCGTCGAGAGCGCACGGGCACTCTCCGCGACGGTGCCGGGCTCCCCCCGCCCGAGCGGCGCGAGCATCCTCTCGCACTCCAGCGCCCGGCCGGTCGCGAGGAGGAGCTCGGCGGCGGCGAGCGCCTCTTCCGGGGGCGCTCCCTCCGCGACGCGCTGGACGAGGGCGGCGGACTCGTCGGGGTGGATCCCGAGCACGGCCTTCGCCCGGGCAATTCGCGCCCGGAGCGGGGCCTGGAGGGCGGCCGCCCGGAAGAGGATGGCCTCGTCGGCGCGGAACTGCGCGGGATCTCTCTCGGGCGCGTCCGGCACCGCCGACACGAGCTCTCCCATCGCGGCGCGCCTCCCGGCGTCGTCCTTCTCCGTCCGGAGCCGGGCCAGGAGGAGCACGGTCCTCTCCCGCGGTCCACTCGGCCCCGAAGCCAGGAGCCGGGCCGCGGCGTCACGAACGGCCGGCCGCTCGGAGGGGGTGCGTAGGCGGCTGGACGCCTCGCCGGTAGCCTCGACGGCGAGCGGCGAGGGCGGGAGGGTGGCGGCGAACCGGGCCAGAGCCGCCGCGTCGGTCTTCGGGTCGTTCCGGAGAGCCAGCCACGCGTCGACGCCGGGAATCCCCAGCGCCGGTCCCGCCGGGGGGCCGGAACTGTCTCCGTTCGCGGCGCGAGCCAGGGAGACTCGCGCTTCCCAGAGGCTCGACCGTCGGCCGAGGGCGGTCAGCGAGGAGCCGTCACCGTCCTCGCGAAGCGACCGCCGCGCTTCCCGCAGGAGGGAACCGGGGTCCGGTCCTGCCGGGGACGCGAAAGAAGAAAACCCTGCCGCCGCCGCGATCAGGGTGGCGGCGACGAGCGAGCGGGTCGGAAAGGCCACTCGCCTGGCTCAGCTCGGACGCCCGAGGTCCTCCGGCCGGCCATCCGCCAGGATCCGGACCAGCTCGTCCTGGAAGAAATTGGAGTCCTGGCGGACCGCCTCGGGGGTGCGCTCGTTGTAGACCTGACGGCTCCTCTCGATGTCGTCCTTCAGGCGCTCCGAGAGGTCCTGGTTCCTGCGGCCTTCCTCGACCTTCTTCTCGTTGTAGAGCTTGATCTCGGAGACGAGAAGGCGGGCGAGGCGCCGCGCGTCCTCGATCGCCCGGGCCGGATCTTCTTCCCTGCCGGAGCGGAACCGCGGGACGAAGCCCGGGGGCGCGACGACCGCGCCGCTGGGTGTCCCTCCCGTGGCCTCCAGCGAGGGCGCTGCCGGCACCGGGGCCGGCCTCGGGGCGGAAGATTCGACAGCGGGAGTCGGGGGCTGGGGAGGCGAGACCGGCGATTCCCAGGAGAGGCGGACCGGGGGGGCCGGGGGTGGCGCGGCCGACGGAGGGGCTGGCGAGGCCGGCCCCGGCGCCATGGAGGCGCGAAGCTGATCGAACGCAAAGGTCACTTCCCCGGGCGGCGGGTGGAGGGCGTCGGGCTTCAGACGTGCTGCAGCAGACCGCTCCAGCATGCGAAGCGCCTCGCCGGCGTCGGTGATCCGGCCGCGCTCGCGGGAGCCGCCGGTCTGGTCGGCGGGAGGAGTCGGCTTCGGCGAGACCTCGGGACCGAAGGAGAAGGAAGGAGGCGGAGCAGCCGGCGGAGCGGCTGGCGGAGAATACGGAGGTGCGGCCGGCGGAGCGGGAGGCCGCGCCGCCCCGAACGGGAAGGGGGCCGCCTGGATGGTGGCGCCGGGGTCGTCCGGGACCCTCGCGGGGGCCTCGAAGACGGGGATCTCGTCGCCCGTCGGGGTGAGGGTGGGCGACGGGATCTTCTTCCTCGCCGCGAGGAGGTCGACGGAGAGGCCGGTCGCGAAGGTGAGGACCTCGAGAGCCGCCGTGTCGAGACGCTTCTCCTCTCCGGGCAGCTCGTCGCCGACGAGCAGTCCGGCGATCCGGTCCCGGATCACCATCGGGACGATGAAGGTCCTCGAGGGGGTGGTCCCTCCGAGGGCTCGCCGCAGGGGGGATCCCTCGTCCGGAGGGACCGCGAGCATCGATCGCTCTCGCCGGAGGACCGCCGCGGCGAACGGGTCCGCGTCCGCAGGGAGGTCGAGCCCTTTCACCGCATCGTCCCTGCCGCCCGAGGCGTCGAAGCCGATCGCCTTCCATCCGGTGATCCGGTCGTTCCGGAGGACGAGCAGCGCGACGCGCGACGCGTGCACGTTTGCCTCGGTGAGGAAGCGGGTCAGGACGTCGACCTGGGTCCTCGCCGACTCGATGGCCGAGAGCGACGAGCGGACGAGGGACCAGTTCGAGGAGACCGAGGGGACCGGAACCTCGACGCGTTCCACCACGGTCTCGACGACCCTCTCGACCACTCTCTCCGGGGGCGGGAGCACGTCCTCGAGAAGGAGCTGGACGATGTTCTCGGGGAAGAGAGAGCGGGCCTGCGCGGGGATCCGCTCCCCGGCCGCCGTCAGGATCGTGTCCACCTCGCGCCGCGTATCCGCCAGCGACGATTTCCACGTGGCGAGGTGGTCCTCGAGGTGAGTCGACAGCGATTCGATGAACCGGCGAGTGGCGACGGGGTCAAGAGCCATGCTTCGTTCCTTCCCGAGCCGCGTGATCTGGGCGGGCAGCACCCGATTATAGTCCGCTGCCGGACGGTGGCCCCCGCGTCGGGGTGGGAGTTGACGGAGCGGCTGGCCCGCGATACTCTCGGAATTTGCCCGAGCCAGGCCACGAGAGCCAGGTGAAATCCGGCGCGGAGGGGGGGAATAAACGAAGTGCCTTTGATCCACGTCAAGGAAGACGAGTCGTTCGAGAACGCCCTCCGACGCTTCAAGCGGAAGTGTGAGAAGTCCGGAATCCTCTCCGAGTTGAAGAAGCGGCAGCATTACGAAAAACCGTCCACGAAGAGGAAACGGAAAGCGATCGCGGCTCGCAAGAAGATGCTCCGGAAGCTCGCCGAGGAACGCCGGACCGGAATGTAACCGGTCTCCGGCGGCCGACCTTCCACCCCCTTTCCAAGAGTGACCACTCATCCCGAACTCGACTGGCCCGGCGTGCTCGCGCTCGCCGGGCGTTTTTGTTCCACGGAGAGGGGCCTGGCCCGCCTCCTGGAGACCGGCCCGTCGGCCGACCGCCGGGAGGTCGAGCGCCGGGCCGAGCTGACCCGGGACCTCGCCGCGCGCGCGGGCCTCGCCCCGCCGGTGACGCTGGGCGGTCTCGACGAGGGAGCGGCCCTCCTGCCGAAGCTCGGTGCCGTCGGCCTCGCCCTGCGGGCGGAGGATCTTCTCGACCTGTTCGCCCTCCTCGAGCGATCCGAGGGGGCCCGCCGTGCGGTTCCGGTGGAAGGGGTCGCTCTTCCCGAGCTGGGCCGGCTCCTCGCCCCCCTCGTCGACTTCGAGGACCTTCTCGGTGAACGGACGGTGACGTTCGAGCCGGATGGCCGCATCAAGGACACGGCCTCGACGCGGCTGGCGGGAATCCGCGGGGCGATCGTCCGCCTCCGCCGCGAGATCGTCCGCCGGCTGGAGGAGCTGGCCCGGAGCCGCCCGGAGGTTCTCGAAGGGGGATACGTCACGGAGAAGAGCGGGCGGTACTGCCTGCCGGTCCGGTCGGACCGGAGGGACGGCGTCGCGGGGATCGTCCACGAACGCTCGGGCTCGGGGCAGACGCTTTTCGTCGAGCCGTTCCCGGTCGTCGAGTCGAACAACGGCCTCGCGGAGGCGATCGACGAGGAGCGGGAGGAGGTCCACCGCATCCTGGTCGCGGTCACCGCCCGCTTCTCGGCCAGGAAGCCCGATCTGGGGGAGATGGTCCGGATCCTCTCCGAGCTCGACGCGGCCCAGGCGCGGTCGGAGTTCTCCCGCCGGGTCGACGGCGTCTTCCCGACGTTCTCCGACCGGTTCGTCCTGCTGGGGGCGCGCCACCCGCTCCTCGACCGCCGTCTGGCGCAGCTCCGGGAAGAGGTCTTCGGCGAGCGGCCCGAGGAACGCGGCGGCGACGCGGTGCCGATCGACCTCGTCCTGCCGGAAGGGAGGCGCCTGTTTCTCCTCTCCGGCCCGAACGCCGGGGGCAAGAGCGTGGCGATGAAGACCGCGGGGCTGTTCGCGCTGATGGCCCAGAGCGGGTTCGCGCTACCCGCCCTGCCTGGGACCACCCTTCCGGTCTTCGACCAGGTCCTCGTCATCGCCGGGGACGCCCAGGATCTGCTGGGCGACCTGTCGTCGTTCGCGGCCTCCATGGCGCGGACGGCGCGGGCCCTGGCGCTCTCGACGCCCCGGAGCCTCCTGCTGCTCGACGAGCTGGGGAGCGGGACCGATCCCGACGAGGGAGGAGCCCTCGCGATCTCGGTGCTCGAGGAAGACCTCGCGCGCGGCGGCTTCACCGTGGCGACGACGCACCTCTCGGCGGTCAAGGAGTGGGCTCACCTCCGGCCGGAGGTCCTGGCGGCCGCGATGGAATTCGACGAGGAGGCGGGCCGGCCCACCTTCCGGGTGAAGCCGGGGGCGGTCGGCCGGTCGAGAGCGCTCTCCGTCGCGGCGAAGGCAGGCGTCCCCGAGAAAGTCCTCTCGCGGGCGAGGGAGCGTCTTGGCACGGGCTGGGCCGCCGCCGACGCGGCCCTGGAGCGCCTCGAGCGGGAGGTCCGCGAGGCGCGCGCCGAGCGGGCGCGGGCCGAGGAGGCCGTCCGGGAGGCCGAGCGTCTCCGCGAGCTGGCCGAGGCGGACAGGCGGCGCCTGGACGCGGAGCGAGCGCAGGTACGGGAAAAGGCGAAGGTGGCGGTGGACCGGGCGATCGAGGCCCTGCGCGAGCGGACCCGGCGCGAGCTGGAGCGGATCCGCGACGAGGTCCGGTCGGGCCGGGCCCTCTCCCGCGGAGCGCTCACGACGATCCTCAGCGCGGCCCGCGAGGAGACCGCCTTCCTCACGGACGACGAGCCGCGGCCCGCGGGGAACGTGTCGGTCGGCGACCAGGTCCGGGTCCACCCGTTCCGGACCGTCGGCCGGGTCACCTCGATCGACCGGGGGCGGGGCGAGGCAGAGGTGGAGGCTTCGGGCAAGAAGATGAAGGTCGCCGTGAAGGACCTCGTCGCGGTGGCCAGCCCGGCGCCCGCCCCCCGGCGGCCGGGAACCTCCGAAGCCCGGCCCACGGCCCCGCCCCCGACCTCGGCGGCCGCCCAGGCGGAGCTCGTCCTCGTCGGCCTGCGGGTCGACGCGGCCCTCCCGGAGGTCGAGCGGGCGCTCAACGATGCCCTCATGAGCGGGCGCGGCGCGGTCAGGATCGTCCACGGGCACGGGACCGGGCGTCTCGCCGCGGCGGTCCGGGAATTCCTGTCGGAACATCCCGGGGTCGCGTCGCACCGCCCCGGGGACGAGAACGAAGGCGGCGGGGCGGTGACGATCGCCCTGCTGGACGTCTGAAACGGCCGTGGAGCAGTACGAGATCACCGACGACGTCAAGCGGGACGTCCTCGCCGCGACCGACCTCGTCCAGCTGATCGGAGCCGTCACCGGGCTGAAGAAAGCCGGGAACTCCTGGAAGGGACTCTGCCCCTTTCACACCGAGAAGACCCCCTCCTTCCACGTTCACGCCGAGAGGGGCTACTACTACTGCTTCGGGTGCGGGGCGAAGGGCGACGCGATCACCTTCGTCCGTGAGACGGAGCGGATGGAGTTCCCGGAAGCCGTCGCGTACCTCGCCAGGAGGGCCGGGATCGCCCTGCCGGTCCGGCGGACAGGATCGCGGGTCGACCGGGCCAAGGAGACCCGGAGCGCCGAGGCGCTCGCGGCGGCGGCGAAGCTCTTCTCCCGGCAACTGACGCACCATCCCGGCGTCGTGGCGCTCCTGGCGAAACGGGGGATCGGGCCCGAGGAGGCCGGACGGCTCGGGTTCGGCGCGGCGCTCGATTCGTGGGACGGACTGAAGAACGCGCTCTCCCCGTCGATTCCGGAGGACGTGCTGTCCGAGGCCGGCCTCCTCAGCCGCAGCGACGAGAGCGGACGCGTCTTCGACCGCTTCCGGAACCGGTTGACGATCGAGATCCGGGATCCTCGTGGCGAGATCCTGGGCTTCGGTGCCCGGGCGCTCGGAGACGACACTCCCAAATACCTGAACAGCCCCGAGACCCCGCGCTTCTCGAAGGGAAAGCTGCTGTACGGGCTCGACCGCGCCCGCGAGGCGATCCGGAAGACGAACTCGGTGATCCTCGTCGAGGGGTATTTCGACCAGGTGGCCTGTGAGCGCGCCGGGCGCCCGAACGCGGTCGCCTCGATGGGGACGGCGCTGACTCCGGCCCAGGCCGACCTCCTCGGCCGGCAGGCGGCCACCGTCGTCGTGGGTTACGACGGCGACGCCCCGGGCCAGGCGGCGGTCCTCAAGGCTTCCGCGCTGCTCACGGCGAGGGGCGTCTCGACCCGGATCCTGGAGCTGCCCAGGGAGCACGACCCGGACTCCTTCCTCCGGGAAATGGGGGCGGACGCCCTCCGGGAGGCGATCGATACGGCGCGCCCCCTCGTCGAGGCGCTCGGGGCGAGGGTTCCTCCGCCGGGCGGGAATCCGGAGGTCCGGGCGGAGCGCATCCGGGAGGCCGCCGAAATCCTCGGGGGGGCCCCGGACAAGATCCTCCGGTTCGAGCTCCTGTCGGCCTTCTCGCGGCTGGCATCGGTCCCGCTGGGGAACCTCCACGGCTCGTCCCCCCAACCAAACCGCGAGCCGAAACGGAGAGAGGGTGGCGAGGAAAGGACAACCGGGACCGAGAGGTTGCCGGAGACGGAAGAAAAGGTCCTGGCGATCGTGATGGCCGAATGGCCGGAAAGCGCGAAACTTTGTGGCAAGATCCCGACAGGCCTTTTCACGCACACGGTGACTCGGTCGGTCTTCGACTACCTCGGAAAGGTGTCGGTCGACACGGGACCCCTTGATTTTTTGGAACTTGCATCCCATCTTGAGGGCGCCGCGGAGCGCTGGATCCTCGGTCTTCCTGGCCGGGAAGGCTTATCCCTGGAAAGACGGGGTCTCGAGAGGATAGATAAATCATTGCAGCGGCTAATGTTAAGGCTACTGGAAGAGAACAAACAGCTTCTCACGACGGAGATCCAGGCCGCGGAAGTGGCTGGAAACAGGGAACTTATAGGCGAACTCTCGGAGCGGAAGAACCTCCTCGTGAAGCAGGTCGATCGGCTCTGGAAGGAATGGCGGCGCCCCCCCGAGGGCGGACGGGAGTGATTGGGTGGCGAGCGTAGAAGAACGGGTACCGGAAGTCAGGACTCTCATTGCCCTCGGAAAAGAGAGGGGCTATCTCCTCTACGACGAGATCTACCAGAGCCTGCCGGAGGAGATCGCGAATGCCCCCGACGACCTGGACGAGATCTACGTCCGTTTCGGGGACTTCGGGATCGAGGTCGTGGACGTCCCCGAGAAGGCGTCCCAGAAGAAGGCGATCGTGACGAGCGGCTCGGCCGCCGAACCGGCGGCTCCGGACGTCGGGGCCGTCGAGAAGACCAACGACCCCGTCCGGATGTACCTGCGCGAGATGGGGACGGTGAAGCTGCTCGACCGGGACGGGGAAGTCGAGATCGCCCGGCGAATCGAGCGGGGCGAGGCGAGGATCTACCAGGCCCTCTCGACCAACCGGATCGTCCTGGCCGAGATCCTGAAGATCGTCGAGGCCGCCAAGAAGGACAAGAACGTCGCGCGCGGGTTCCTGGAGTTCGTGGCGGTGGCCCTGGAGGATTCCGAGGAGGTCGACCCGCGCACGGCGAAGCGGATCGAGGACATCCTCGGGCACTTCAAGAAGATCGCGAAGCTCGACGGCGAGCTGAGGAAGCTGGCCGAGAAGAAGAAGGCGGCCCGCGTCAAGAAGACGACGGCCAAGAAGACCCTGAAGTCCACCGCCCGCCCGGGCGGCAAGGCGTTGGCCGCGGTCGACCCGGCGATCGACAAGCGGATCTCGGAGATCGCGCGGCTGATCCACTCCATCGACTTCACCCCCGCGACGCTCCTCCGGATGGTGCGGCTCCTGAAGGACATCGACCGGCAGTTCGCGATGCCGGAGGCGACGATCCGCCAGGACCTGACGAACCTGAAGAAGGAGAAGAACGAGGTCCGGAAGGACTTCTACAAGCGGCGCGTCTCGAAGTACCGCCAGACGCTCAAGGAGCACGAGGAGAAGTTCGGCGTCTCGCACGAGGACATCAGGAAGACCCTCCGGCAGATCCGCGAGGGGGAGGACGAGGCGGACCAGGCGAAGCAGGAGCTGATCGTCGCCAACCTCCGTCTCGTCGTCTCGATCGCCAAGAAGTACACGAACCGCGGCCTCCAGTTCCTCGACCTGATCCAGGAGGGGAACATCGGCTTGATGAAGGCCGTCGAGAAGTTCGAGTACCGCCGCGGCTACAAGTTCTCGACCTATGCGACCTGGTGGATCCGGCAGGCGATCACGCGCGCCATCGCCGACCAGGCCCGGACGATCCGGATCCCCGTCCACATGATCGAGACGATCAACAAGCTGACCCGCACGCAGCGCTCGCTCGTGCAGGAGCTCGGACGCGAGCCCACCGCCGAGGAGATCGCGCGCCGGATGGACATGCCTGCCTCGAAGGTCCGCAAGATCATGAAGATCGCGCAGGAGCCGATCTCCCTCGAGACCCCGATCGGGGAGGAGGAGGACAGCCACCTGGGAGACTTCATCGAGGACCGCCAGGTGATCTCGCCGATCGACGCGGTCATCGTCGCGAACCTCAAGGAGCAGGCGAGGAAGACCCTGAAGACCCTGACGCCGCGCGAGGAGCAGGTCCTCCGGATGCGGTTCGGGGTGGGCGACGGCTCCGAGCACACCCTCGAGGAGGTCGGCAAGAGCTTCAACGTCACGCGGGAACGGATCCGCCAGATCGAGTCGAAAGCGCTCCGGAAGCTGCGGCATCCGTCCCGGGCGAAGAAGCTCCGGCCCTTCGTCGACGTCAGCGTCTGACCCCCCGGGCCAGGCGTGGTACGCTAGTGGTAGCCGTTCGGGTCCGTAGCTCAGCGGTTAGAGCCACCGGCTCATAACCGGCGGGTCCCTGGTTCGAATCCGGGCGGACCCACCGGAAGAAGAGGTCAGATTCCGAGTGCCACGAGGTTCCCAGCTCCCGAGGCGACTTTTCGAGTCGCCGGGGGTCTATCTTTCCATCGAACGGGCGCCGGTCGGCGCCCGTTTCGTTTTTCAGGAGGCGACTTGGCCGATACCGCGCCCACACCCCTAGACCGGCTCTACCAACTCCAGGAAATCCTCATCGAGATCCGGACCAAGAGCGAGAAACGGGCGAAGACCCCGGATCACCTCGTTCACGTCGAGGCGGCGTTCCAGGATGCCCTCCAGCGGCGGACCGAGGGGGCGGCGCGGCTCGACAGCGCGGAGGAGCGCCGGAAGGTCCTGGCTGACGAGATCGCCGAACTGGGCGAGAGCCTGAAGAAGTTCCAGTCGCAGCAGAAAGCCGTCAAGACGAACAAGGAGTACGGCGCGCTCCTCAACGAGATCGACACCGCCAAGAAGGAGATCCGGACGAGGGAGGACGAGATCCTCTCGCTGGAGGAGGCCGTCGCCGAGGCCGCCAAGGAGAGCGAGTCCCACGACGAGTCGTTCCCCGTCGAGGCGGCCGGCTACGAGGAGCAGATGACGGAGTGGCGGGCCGAGCAGGCCGCCCTGACCGAGCAGATCGACGCGGGCGAGAAGAAGGCGGCCGACCTCCGCAAGCACGTCGACCGCAAGCTCCTCTCGGTCTTCGACCGGATCGCGAAGAGCCGGGCCGGGGTGGCCGTGGCCCGGGTGGCGATGGTCGGGAACCAGACCGCCGCGTGCTCGGCGTGCAACGTCCGGCTCCGCCCGCAGCTCCTCTCGGACCTCCGGCTCTCCAAGGAGACGATCCACTGCGAGAGCTGCAAGCGGATCCTCTACTGGGACGCCCGGCTGGAAATTTGACGCAGGCCGACCGCCCCGCTCCGCTCGTCCTCTACTTCGACGGGGCGTCCCGCGGGAACCCGGGACCGGCCTCGTTCGGAGTCTTCTCGCCCTCGGGGATCAGGATCTCCCGGGCGATCGGCTCCACCACGAACAACGTGGCGGAGTGGCGGGGGTTCCTGGCGGCCCTGGAGGCCGCCGTCGCCAGCGGCGCCGCCCGGGTCGAGATCCGGGCCGACAGCCAGCTGGTGGTCCGGCAGTTTCTCGGGGAGTACAAGATGAAGGCCGAGCACCTCCGGCCGTTCCTGGAGGAAGCCCGCCGGCAGGCCGCCCGGATCGCCAGCCTCCGCGTCGTCCACGTCCGCCGCGAGGAGAACCGGGAGGCGGACGCCCTCGCCAACGCCGCGCTGGACCGCGCGAAGGCGGGCGCGTCGTGACGCGGGATGAGGAGATCGCCGCGAGGGTCGCGGAGGTCCGGGGGCGGATCGCGGCGGCGGCCCGGCGGGCCGGGCGCGACCCGGAGTCGGTGACCCTGGTCGCCGTCACGAAAACGAGGCCGGCGGAGGACCTGCTCGCGGCGTGGCGGGCCGGCGTGACTCACTTCGGCGAGAACCGCGTCCAGGAGGCCGAGTCGAAGTTCCCGTCCGTGCCGCCCGGGGGCGTCCGGCACCTCATCGGGCCGGTGCAGTCCAACAAGGCCGCGAGGGCCGCCCGGATCGCCGACGTGGTCCAGACCGTCGACTCGCCCGACCTGGCTCGCCGCCTCGACCGTGCGGCGGAGGGAAAGCGCCTCGCGGTCTTTCTCGAGGTCCTTCTCGGGGACGAGTCGACCAAGGCGGGGGTGACCCCGGCCGACCTGCCCCGCCTCGTCGAGGCGGTCCGGGGCTTTCCCTCCCTCGACCTTCGCGGCCTGATGGCGATTCCCCCGCCGGGCGACACGAGGCCGTACTTCCAGACTTTGAGACAGCTGGCCGAGGTGGAATCTCTGCAGGAACTTTCGATGGGGATGAGCGACGACTTCGAGGTGGCGATCGAGGAAGGAGCGACGACGGTGAGGATCGGAAGCGCCCTGTTCGGGGCCAGGCCCGCCTGAGCGAAGAGCGCTGCCGCCGAGACGGGCCGATGCTAGGCTGGGGCCGATGAGCGGAAGAAGCCCGTTCTCTAGAATCCGTTTCGCCGGGCCGGCGGGCTGGCGGTTCCTGCCCCCGGTCACGCGGGCCACGCTGGCCCTCTCCGTGGCCGGCTACCTGATGGCTCTCCTGGCTCCGGCGGCGGCCCGCTTCCTCGTGGCGGATCCCTTCTCGATCGTCCGCCGGCTGGAGATCTGGAGGCTCCTCACCTACCCGCTCGTCCTCCAGGGAATCTGGAATCTCCTGTTCGGCCTGCTCCTCTTCTGGGCCCTGGGATCGGAGCTCGAGCCGTCGTGGGGGTCGCGCCGGTACGCGCTCTTCCTCGTCGCGGCGACCGTCTGCGCGGCCGGCCTCGGGGTCGTCGCGTCCCTCCTCCTCCCGGCGGGGCTCGACCTGCCCGGCTACGGGATCTCCGGCCTCCTCACCGCCACGATCGCCGCCTGGGCGCTCGTCGGTCCCCGCCTCCCCGTCTCGTTCTTCGGCGTCCTCCCGATGACGCGCGGCGGATTCGCGCTCCTCTCGCTCGTCATCGTCGTCTTCGGCGAGCTGGAGGCGAGCCGCTCCCTGGTCCGCCTTCTCTTTCTCCTGGGGGGCCTTCCGGTCTCCTGGCTCTGGACGCGGGGCCGCGGGATCTGGCCCGGTCCGTCCGGGCGCGGGGGCCGGCGATTCGGGTTCGGGGCACGCCGGCGGTTTCGCGTCGTCCAGCCGGAGAAGCCGGGCCGGTTCCACTGACTCGGGGGCGGCCGCCGTGACCCGCATTGCTAGAATCCTGGCGTGCGATCCCCGATCACTCCCCTCGACATCCGTAAGCGAGTCTTCGCCAAGCGTTTCCGCGGCTACGACACGGCCGAGGTCGCGCAGTTCCTCGAAGGGATGGGCGAGGACATCGAGGAGCTGTACCGCCGGCTCGACGAGCTCGAGCGCGAGAACGACCGCCTGAAGGGCGAGAACGCCAGGTTCCGGGAGGCCGAGACGACGCTCAAGGAGACTCTCCTCCTGGCCCAGCGCTCCGCGGACGGCCTCCGTTCCTCGAGCGAGCGGGAGGCCGAGCACCGGATCGCCGAGGCGGAACGACAGGGCGAGCGGCTCATGAACCAGGCGATGGAGCGGGCGGCGGAGACCGAGAAGAAGATCCGGGAGCTCCGGGTCGAGCGGAAGAATTTCCACCTGAAGCTCCAGGCGATGCTGGACATGTTCCAGCAGGTCCTCAACTTCGACAAGGAGGAGGAGGAGCTCGACGGCTCCGTCCACGTCCTCCGGGCGAAGCGCCGCGAGGAGGAGTCGGCCTGAGAGGCTGTGAAGAAATCTCGAAGGGGTCGCGCGGGCCGGGCTTGGGAGGCAAAGCCCAGGCGCGAGGAGCGGATCGATGCGGGGCATCGAACGCGACGAGTAACGCCGGCTTTGCCCCCAACCCCGGCCCGCCCGAA
>CAIMWE010000013.1 GCA_903845115.1 uncultured Acidobacteriota bacterium
CCACTTGTCCAGCCCCATCGAGCTCGAGCGGTCCAGGACGATGAGGAGGTTCGCGCGGGAGAGCTGGCCGGCCACCTGCTTAAGGGGGTCGTAGGCTTCGACGTTGCCGGTCCCGGACTGCGCCGCGGCCGGCAAGGACGACCAGGACAGGGCCGCCAGGAGCCCGATCGTCAGGCCCCTCGCGAGCCGGCCGTTCCTGGAAGAGTGGGTCGTCGTTCCGCTCATGGCTCTCACTCTGCGCCTTTCGTTCCGACCACTAGCCCTTGGTCCCCGCGCCGGTCCCGCCCTGGTTCGCCCCCTTCTGGGCCCCGAACTCGTTCCCCATCGCCGACAGCATCAGCTGCTCCTCGAGGATCTTCGACGCGAGGGGGGCCGCCGTCGTGATGTCGGCCCCCGGCGCGAACACCCGGCCGACGGCGACCAGGTTGATCAGGGCGTCCGTGTTCAGCGCCGGCCCCCCGGGGTCCTCGTCGTTGTTCCGGACGTAGAGGCTGTAGGTCACCGTCTCGCGGGTCCCCGACGGGGAAGGGACCAGGACGTTGAGGCAACCTCCCGAGGCCGGATCCCACGTCAGGCACTCGCCCGTGCCGGGATGGAACGGGACGGCCGTCCTCCCGTTCGGAAGCGTGACGATGCGGGCGTCCGGGTAGGAGATCATCTGCTGGATGTTCGTCCCCAGGTTCGAGGAGACCCCGATGAGGTTCTCTCCGGACCGGAGGCCCGTGTCCGCCGCGTAGAGAGCCGCCTTCACGAGCCGGGCGTTGCCGGAGATCTTGTCCTCCGTCTGGGTGAAGTAGGCGACCGCCAGGGCGACCACCGTCAGGACGAGGATGACGAGGATCGCCAGAGCCATCGCGCTCCCACGCTCGGACGCGCGGTAGTGATCGGGTCGGTCCGACATCGGCTTCCTCGTCATCGTCCCGCTCCTCAGTACCCCAGGGCCCTGTTGCGGAGCATCACGGTCGTGGTCAGGCGGAGGCGGTCGTAGATGCCCGACGCCAGGCTGTCGTCCGCGGCCGGGGCGGCGTGGTCCTCCACGGCGAGGCTGCGGTACCTGTAGACCGTCTGACCCGCCACGACGGTGGAGCCCCCGACGCCCGAGAGGCTCCGGCTCCCCATGCCGAGGGGGAGGGACCGGCCGACGACGGTGACGCGGAGGCCGACCACGCACGCGGCGTCGAGGTACGTCCCGCCGGCGACGGTGACCGAGAGGTCCGTGCCGAGGCAATTGACCTGGAAGTCCGAGGACATCGGGGGGGTCCTGGCCTGGGCGGGAATGTTGCTGCCCCCGTAGTTGAAGACCTTCAAGCCTGTCGTCGGGTCGACGGTGTTCCAGATCGAGCCGTCCCGCATGATGTACGCCACCTGGAAATCGTCCACGTTGTCGACGATCGGCGTGAAATTCGAGCCGGTTTGTCCGTCGAGCGTCGGGTCGAAGAAGCCCGGGGCGAACTGCCCGGCGCGGGGGCCGGTCCCCGTGGAATTGACGGAGGAGATCCCGCTCGATTTCTGCTCGAGCTGCCCGATGACGCGAACGCCGTTCGGGTCGATCGGGTCCAGGACGGTCCGGTGCCGGAAGGAGACGAAGTCGATCCCGGCGATGAGGTACGCGGAGGTGTTCAGGATGTCGCCTCGCCACCCCCCCGGGGCGAAATACTGGTCAACCGTCGACGCGTCCTTCAGGGTGGCGTGGACGACCCGGCCGTTCCCCGGCGTCAGGAGGGAGGTCTTCTTCGTGCAATCGCTCGAGAGCGTGGCGGAGTTCCCTGGAGGGGGGGTCAGGCCGGTGAGCTGGACGAGCCGCCACGCCCCCGCCCCGTCGGCGATGATCATCGTCGAGCTGACCCAGGCGTTGCCCGCGGCGGTTTCCTGGAACGCGCCGACCGCGGTCCGGAAGGCGGCCAGGTTGCTGTTGTCGTCGGCCGCCGTCAGGAGAGCAGGGTCGATCGCGACGCCGCACCCGGCCGCGAAGTTGAGCCAGATGTCGACCCCGCTGGCCGTGTTGTCGGGCCACCCCCCCACCGGGATCGGGATCTTGACCGGGCTCACGTTGGGCGAAGGGAACGCAACGCTGATGACGTCGGTCCCGATCGTGCCGAAGACCGAGCTGGTGACCTTTGCCGACGCGGGCGCCGACGGGTTCACCACGTAGGTGGAGTTCCCCGTCTCGGACCCGGTCAGGTTGTTGTACGTGGCCTGGCGTCGCGAGGTCGCCGCCGTGGTGTTTCCCCACTCGGAGAACATCACGAGGGCGTAGGGGTTTCCGGCAGTGTGCGGCGTGGACGTGAGCGCGGTGATCTGGTTCCAGTCCGCCGCGCCGGCGAGGATGCCAGAGACGTAGTCGAGGGCCCGGCGAGCGGTCTGGCGCGGCGCCGTGAACGCCTGCTGCTTCTCCGCGAAGGACTTCATCGAGAAGAGGAGCGACAGGACGACCGTCATCACGATGACCAGGATGACCAGCGAGACCATCGCCTCCATCAGCGTGAAGCCGGCCCGGGAAGCCCCAGGGCTCCCGCGGCGGTCAGCGCGGGATCTGCGCCACATAGTCCACTCTCTTCATCTTGGCCGGTTCTCCCACGTACCCGCGGGCCGTTGCGGACGCGGGCGTCGCGCTGGTGCCGGTGATGAAATCATGCGCGCCGAGCGGCATCGCGGTGACCGTCACCTGGTAGAACACGTCGGCCCACGCCGGGGGATTCGCCGCCCCCGCCTGGTCGGTCACGGTGTAGAAGATCCGGTAGGGGTCGTTCTGGTCGTTGACCACGCCCGCCGCCTGCCAGAACGAGAAGCCCGTCTGCGAGGAGTCGTTCGGGATCGCCACCGGGTTCGTCGTCGGCTGGATGGTGTACGACCCCGTCGTTCCCGGCGTGGTGGCGACGTTGTAGTTCGCGGCGGGCGTCGTGTTCCCGTTCTTGGCGAAGTACTGGATCATCCGGAGGTTCTCGATCACCTGCTGCGCGCGGTAGGTCAGCTCCGTCCTCGCCGCCGAGCCCTGGTTCGTGAGGAGCGCGAGGGAGAAGACCTGGAGGACGCCGATCATCAGGACCGCCATGACCGCCGAGGCCACGAGGACCTCGACGAGCGACGTCCCCCGGCCGCCGGACCGGGAAGCGGCGGCGAGCTGACCCCTCGACGGATGCTGTAGTCGGCTCATGTCAGTTGGTGTCCCATCTTGCCGTGGTGTCGTTCCTGACCAGCCTTCGCACCGACACGTTCCAGACGGGGTTGACGTGGATCTCGTAGTTGAGGAACGGCTGGAGCCCGGCCGAGACCATGTCGACGTGAGTCATCGCCAGGACGGCGTCCCCCCCCGCGATGCCGGCTCCCAGGGGCCCGATCGTGACGCCGCGAAAATTGACGCCGATGACCCAGGTGTCGCTGCTCGCCGGGTATTCCGTCCAGTTGGTCTGCTGCACCTTGGTCACGTCGGTCGTCGACAGGGAGATCTGGTCGACCGGCAGCACGATGGTCTGCACGATCCGGTCCCCCTGCGTGGGGTTCGCCGGCTTCGGCGTGTCGAAGAAGCCGTTTCCGACGGTGGCGCCGGCGGCCCCTCCGACGACGGCCGAGCAACAGGTGTCGGCGACCAGGTTGAGGTCGCGGTAGGAGCGGGTCGTGCCGTCCACGGTCGTCGTGTAGACCGGACCGACCATCACGAACATCAGGGAGTCGCTCTGCCGCAAGGCGGTCGCCGCGTTCTGCAGGAGCATCGTCGTCTGCGAGGCGTACCCCGCCAGGTTCTCCCGCCGGGAGAACTTGTTCAGCTCGCCGATCCCGAGGATGGCGAGGAACCCGATGATCAGCAGGACGACCAGCAGCTCCACGAGCGTGAAGCCGCGGAGCGTGCCGGGCCTTCCCGGCCATCCGGGCCTTCCACGCTTTCTGCGCGGTGCGCCCGATCCACGGAGGAGCTCTCGCCACTGCACGCGATCGAATAAGCGATTCCCGTGCCGCCCCGGCGTCGAACAGCGTAATCCTCTCATCGGGTTGAGCTTACTTCATCCAGGACCGGAGGAGCCCCTCTCCGGACGCCGGCGAGAAGCTACTTTTCGTAACACACCTGGGCGCCCCCCCTTTCGGATAACATCCCGGTGATCGGAGGACATGTCGTGGTTCTCGACAAGCTCCGGAAGGGTCTCCGCAACGAGCCCCAGGTCGTCACCCTCCTGAAGGGGCACCAGTGGTCCAGCGACACGCACCGCAAGGACCTGGTAGACCGGTTCCTCGCGCTCCCGAGCCCGGCCGTCGAGGACCTGGTCTGGACGGCCACGGACCAGAACGCCGACATCCGCGCCGCCGGCCTCCTGATGCTGAAGAAGCAGGACCGGGCCGAGGCGCTCGAGGCGCTCGTCCCCCTCCTCCGGACCCGCTCCGAGGCGGTCCGGCGGGCGGTCCAGCGTTTCGTCAAGGAGCTCGCCGGGGAGGGGCTCGCCGACTTCCTCACGGACCTCGCGGCCCACGGCGACGACTTCGGGCGCCTGTCGGTCCTCGACCTCGCGCGCGAGATCCCGGCCGAGAGGGCCTTCGCGATCTTCAAGAAGATCCTGGCCGACCCGCACCCGGTCCTCCGCGCACGGGCCCTCCGCGCGGTCTCCGAGACGAAGGCGCCGGGCACCGCCGCGCTGGCGGCCAACCTCGCGCTGCCGATGCTCCAGGACGAGGACGAGGAGATCCGCCTGGCGGCGCTCCAGGTCCTCGAGCGGAACCCGAGCGAGGCGCTGATCAAGCACGTCCTCGCGCTGGCCCGCTCGGGCGGCGGGCGGGTCGTCGAGTCGGCGTTCGCCACGCTCCGGAAGCTGCTGCCCGTCTCGCAGGAGGACCACACGCCCGAGATCCTCCCGCTCCTGGCCGACGGGAACCTGACGGTGCGGGTCGGGGCGGTGAGCCTGCTCCAGCAGGTCCCGGTGGAGGAGCTGGGACGCCAGTTCACGCTTCACTTCGGCGCGAGCTACTCGTGGGTCCGCGACCGGGCGCTGGAGGCCGCGTCGAAGGGGATCCCCAACTTCATCCCGGTCCTGCTCCAGCTGACGAAGAGCCCCGACGAGAGCGTCGCGAGGGCGGCCTCGGAGATGAGCCTGAACCTGGCGGACCCGCGCGCGATCCCCTCCTGGCTCGCGCTCCTCGACGCCCCGGACTGGTGGGTGAAGAGCCGCGCCCTGGAGTGCGTGGGGCGGTTCGGCGGGACCCAGCAAGGCCCCGCCCGCGACGCGATCCTCCAGCGCCTCCTCTCGGCGATGCGCGACCCCGAGCTGACGCTGCCGGCGGCCTCCGCTCTCGGCGACCTGGGCGACCCGCGCGCCGCCTCGACCCTGTTCGAGCTGTTCAAGGCCTCCATGGCCCGACCCGACGACCAGATCGAGTTCCTCGACGCCCTCGCGAAGCTCGGGCCGAAGGAGCCCAAGGTCGCCCCGCTCGTCGCGAAGATCGCGGGGCTCCCCGAGATCGACGTCTCCGTCCGGGAAAAGGCGCGCCGCCTCGTCGGGCGGCTCCAGGGCGACGCCGCCCGCGACGCGCTCCCGAAGGTCGTCGCCGTGCCGAAGAAGGTGGACGTCACCCTGACGCCCTCGCCGACGATCATCGACTTCCTCTCGGACACGATCGCGGCCGGCGCCTCGGACTTCCACCTGGCGACCGGGTTCTCCCCGCACCGCCGGATCCACGGCCAGCTGGAGCGCCTCGAGGTGCACCGGGTCGGCCGCGAGCAGGCCGAGAAGCTGATCCGCGAGGTGCTCACCCCCGACGAGTGGCACCGGCTCGTGGCGGAGCGCCAGATCGACCTCTGCCTGAAGGTCCCCGGCCTGGGGCGCTTCCGGGCGAACTTCTTCTCGCAGCGGGAGGGGCTCGACGCCTCCTTCCGCGCGATCCCTCCCAACGTCCCGACACTCGAGGACGTCGGCCTCCCCGAGTCGGTCTGGGAGGTCGCCCGCTTCACCCAGGGGCTCGTCCTCGTGACGGGCCCGGCCGGGTGCGGGAAGTCGACCACGCTCGCCGCCCTCGTCAACCGCGTGAACGAGACCCGCGCGGGCCACATCATCACCATCGAGGACCCGGTCGAGTTCGTCCACCCGAACAAGGAGTGCCTCGTCAACCAGCGGCAGGTCCCGCACCACACGGCCTCCTTCGCGCGGGCCCTGAAGGCCGCGCTGCGCGAGGACCCCGACGTCATCATGGTCGGCGAGATGCGCGACCTCGAAACGGTCGCCCTCGCGATCTCGGCGTCCGAGACGGGGCACCTCGTCTTCGGGACCCTCTCGACGACGACCGCCTCCGGGACCGTGGACCGGATCATCAACTCGTTCCCCGCGGGCCAGCAAGCGCAGATCCGGACGATGGTCTCCGAGTCGCTCAAGGCAGTCATCTCCCAGGCGCTCCTCCCCCGGCGGGGCGGGTACGGGCGCATCGCGGCGTTCGAGATCCTCCGGGGGACGACCGCTGTCGCCTCGCTGATCCGCGAGAGCAAGACGTTCCAGCTCCCGTCGGCCATCCAGACCGGGCAGCTCTCCGGGATGACGACGATGGACCAGGCCCTCCTCAAGCTCGTGGAGGAGGGGAAGGTCGACCCCGAGGCGGCGCTCGACCGCGCCGTCAAGAAAGAACCGTTCGAGAAGATCCTGAACGAAGAGAGGCTGGCGTTCGAATGAGCTTCGTCCCGGGAACCCCCACCGCCGCGGCCGCCGGCTCCCGGAAGAGGGTCGAGAACCTCCTCCGCGTCGTCCTCGAGCGAAAGGCGTCCGACCTCCACCTCGCCGTCGGCTCGCCCCCGATGCTCCGCGTCGACGGGCAGATCGAGCGGGTGAAGTGGCGCGCCCTGACCGAGAGCGACTACGAGAACCTGCTGGGGCCGATCACCCCCCCGAACCTCTGGGAGGACTGGCGCGTCACCGGCGACACCGACTTCGCCTACTCGATGGGCGACCAGGCCCGGTTCCGCGTCAACCTCCTCAAGCAGGAGCACGGCTCGGCCGCCGTCCTCCGGATGATCCCGCCCCGGGTATTGACGGTCGAGGACCTGGGGATCCCGCCGCAGGTCGCCGCGGTGGGCCGCCTCCCCCGGGGGCTGATCCTGGTGACGGGGCCGACCGGGTCGGGGAAGTCGACGACCCTGGCGGCCCTCCTCGACAGGATCAACCGGACCCGCGCCCTCCACATCGTGACGATCGAGGACCCCGTGGAGTTCGTCCACACCTCGAACAAGTCGATCATCACGCACCGCGAGCTGGGACCCGACAGCCCGTCCTTCTCGGCGGCGCTGAAGGCCTCCCTCCGCGAGGACCCCGACGTCATCCTGGTGGGCGAGTTGCGCGACCTCGAGACGATGAGCATGGCGCTCCAGGCCGCGGAGACCGGGCTCCTGGTCTTCGGGACGCTTCACACGAACTCGGCCTCGAAGGCGATCGACCGCCTGATCGACGGCTTCCCGTCGGAGGAGCAGGAGCAGGTCCGCACGGTCCTCTCGGACGTCCTGAAGGGGGTCGTCTCCCAGGTGCTGCTCCGGAAGAAAGGAGGCGGCCGGATCGCCGCTTTCGAGGTCCTGCGCGGCTCGGCCGCGCTGGCCAACGCGATCCGCGAGGGGAAGACGGGGACGATCAACTCGCTGATCCAGACCGGGAAGTCCTTCGGGATGATCGCGATGGACCAGTACCTCGCCGACCTCGTCTCCCAGGACGAGGTCGAGTTCGCCGAGGCCTACGAGAAGAGCCTCGACAAGGAGAACTTCAAGAACCTGGTGGAGAAGCGGAAGGCTCAGGCCCCGCCGCAATAGCCTCCGCCCGGCGGAGAGTCAGGACGAACCGCGCGCCGCCGAGACGCGAGGAGGGTTCCACCGTCGCCGAGCCGCCGTGGAGGGCCGCGATCCGCGACACCAGCGCCAGGCCGAGGCCGGTCCCCGTCTCCTTGGTGGAGTGGAACGGGACGAAGAGCTTCGGCACCTCCTCCGCCGGGACGCCCGGCCCGTCGTCCTCGACGGCGATCACGGCGAAGGCGGGGCTCTCCTCTCCCCGGACGGCCACCCGGCCCCTCCGTCCGGCCGAGGAGGAGGCCTCCGACGCGTTCCGGAGGAGGTTCACGAGGGCGCGGCGGACCAGCTGGGGGTCGGCCGTCGCCTCGCCGAACGTCCCCTCCACCGAGAACGCCGTGTCCGGCGAGGCGAGCGCCTCCTCCTTCACGACTTCCCGGACGAGGGGCTCCAGCTCCGTCGGCAGGGCGTCGAAGGCGCCGGGCCGCGCGAAGAAGAGGAACTCCCCCGTGACGCGCGCGACGTGCTCGGCCTCCTCCTGGATCGCCGCGAGGTGCCTCTTGCGCGAGAGCTCGCCGACGTCGCCCGAGGCGAGACGGACGTAGCCGAGGATGGTCGCCGTGGCGTTGCGGAACTCGTGAGCGATCCCGGCCGACATCTCGCCGAGGGCCGCAAGCTCCCGGAGGCGGAGGACCTCGACCTCCTCCGAGCGCTTCCTCAGCTCCTCGATGGTTCGCGCGAAGGTCGCGACCGCCAGGCGGGGCTCGTCCGACCCGATCGCGGCCGGAGGGCCGGGGACGAGCGCGTCGGCGTGCCGGGCCGTCTCGGTCAGCTCCTCGATCGGCCGGAGGAGCCTCCTGAGGAACGGGATCGTGAGCCCCGCCAGGAGGAGCGCGGCGGCCGCCACGGAGGCCGTGAGCGCGTTCCCCGCCCAGCGGGCGCGAGAGACGGCCCCTCCGTCGAAGACCAGCCTCAGGATGGAGCCGTCGGCTCCCAGCCGGACGCTCGACACGACCGCCGGAACGCCGAGGAGCTCCTCGCGCGACACCGCCGGCTCGGATCCCCGTGGCAGGTCCCGGGGGTCGAGCTGGTTCGGCACGGCCGAGGCCCACGGGAGGAACGTCGCCTGGACCCTCAGGTTCCCCCTCGGGTCGTAGAGCGCCCCCTGCAGGACCCCGAATTGCCGCAGCTCCTCGATGGTCCGGGGGTCGGTGGCCAGGGCGGAGACCGAGGCCCCGGCCTCCGCCACGCGTCCGGCCAGGGCGAGGGTCTGGGCCGCGACCTTCTCCTCGTGCTGCCGGAGCGCCCAGCCCGTGGAGGTCCAGAGGCCGACGAGCGCGGCGATCGCCAGGAAGAGGACGAAGGCCAGCGCCCCGAACACGAAGTGCGTCACCTCCCGGCGGAAGGGCTGGGCCGGGGGACGCGGGTCGCTCACGGCAGCAGGCTCCCGAGAAATGAGGGCGGCCAGCCGAGGACGCCCGCGAGGAGAGGCCGTCCCAGCCCGAAGGCCAGGAGGGAGCCCGCGGCGAGAAAGACGCCGAACGGGAGGTCGACCCTCCAGAGGAGGACGAGGCTCCCGCCCTCTCCCGCGGGCTCGACCCGGACCGCGAGGACCCGGAAGAACTCCCCCTCCTCGAGGACGAGGCGGCCGAAGGAGGTGGTCTCCTTCCCGGTCCTCCGCCGCATCCGGGCCAGCCGGAGGAGGGCGAGGAGCGGCCGGACCGCGGGACCGGAGTCCGAGAGGGCGGACCCCGCGGCGGCAGCGCCCGGGATGGCGCGCCACCTGGCTCCGGCGAGCCGGATCCTTCCGTCGGCCGCCAGCAGGAGCCCCGATCCGCCGGCGCCCCCCCGCCTCCGGATCCTCGCCCAGTCGGCCTGCCGGAGGATCGTCGAGAGGAGGCCGAAGAGGGCCCCCGCGGTCGACGCCAGGAAGAACGTCAGGAGCACTCCGGCGGCGCCGGAGAAGGCGCCGGCCATCGCCGCCATCTTCACGTCTCCGAGGCCCATCCCCTCCACGCCCCGGACCGCGCGGTAGACGACCCGGACCAGGTAGAGGGTCCCGGCCCCGGCCGCGGCCCCCAGGACCGACTCCAGGAAGGGGTGGAAACCGCGGAGCGCCGCCAGGGAGAGCCCCAGCGCGGCGCCGCCGAGCGTCACCTCGTCGGGGAGCAGCCGGTGCTCGAGGTCGGTGAGGGCCAGGATCACCGCCGCCGCGGCGAGGACCGCCCCCGCGACCCCGGCGAGGGTGAACCCGAAGAGCCATCGCGAGGCGAGGAAGAGCGCCGCGACCGCCGCCTCGACGAGCGGATAGCGGACGGGAATCGAGGCCCGGCAGTCGCGGCACCGGCCGCCGAGCCAGAGCCAGGCCACGACGGGGACGTTGTCGTAGGGCCGGATGGAGGCTCCGCAGGAGGGACAGTGCGACGACGGCGAGACGACCGACTCGCCGCGCGGCAGGCGGTGGATGCAGACGTTCGCGAACGAGCCCACGACGCCGCCCATGGCGGCGACGAGGAGGTCGGCCGCGGCTTCGAGGATCACGCCTCCTCCGCGGGCGGCGGGGAGCTGAGCCAGAGGAAGGCCGCGACGAGAAGGCTGATCGCCGACAGGACCGCTCCGGCGACGAAGGAGCGGGGAAGGTACCGGAGGACCACCCGGTGCGCCCCCTTCGGAATCGTGAAACCGGTGAAGGCGAGGTCGGTCCGGACGAGGGGAAGAGGCTTCCCGTCGACCTCTCCCTTCCACCCCTCGTCAAAGGTGCGGGTGAGGACGACGAACGCGTTCCCGGACGAATCCGAGGAGATCTCCGTCCTCTCGGGCCGGTCGACCTCCACGCGCGCGACGGCGGCGAGGCGGCCCGCCGCGGGAAGCCCGCCGGGGACGGCGGCGCTGCCCGGCTGGACGAACGCGACGTCGCCGGGCGAGAACGCCGGGCTGCGGAGCGCCGCCAGCACCTCGTCGTCGGAGGCCGGCCGGGCGGTCCGAGGGAAGAAGAGCCTCCCCGAGGGAGAGGGGAAATCGTACCGGTGGACGCCGCCCGCGCTCCGCACGAGGGTCGCTCCCGGCATCGTGACGGGGAACAGCGTGACGAAGCTCCGGACGTTCGCGAGCGAGAAGACCGCCTGCGGACTTCCACCGGAGAGGACCGCCCCGAAGAGGCGGAGCCGGCGGAGGTCGGGGATCGGAGAGGCCGAGTCGGCCGACGGGATCTCCTCGAAGAGGTTGGCATAGCCCCCCAGGGAGCGGGCGCCCCTGCCCGGGGACTCCCGCGTCCATCCTCCCTGGCCGCCGAGCGTGGTCCGCGTCAGGACCTGGGCGTCGGAGACCATCGAGAAAACGCGGTTCTCCCCTTCGCGGCGGGAGAGCCCGAGCATCTTTCTCACGTCCGGGCGCACCTCGGTCGCGGGCACCGCGAGGAGCGGGTCCCTCGCGACGAACGGGAGGGGCCCGACGGCGAGCAGGAGAGCGGCCGCGGCGTGCCATCGCGGGCGGGCGGGGCGGAACCGGCGCCAGACGAGGAGGAGGGCGAGGAGCGCCGCCGCACCCGCCACCGCCGCCCCCCGGAACGGGTCTCTCCCCGCCACGAGGGCTCCCGAGACGAGGGACGCCAGGAGGAGCGCGGCGGACCCGGCCAGGACCACCCGCGCCGCCAGCCGGGATGCCCGGCTCCGGAAATCGCCGTGCAGCCAGCCGTCCAGACCGGCTCCGGCGAGGAAGGCGACGAGGAGGTGCGCGAAGACGAACCAGCGGGCCGGGAACCGGAGGCCCCCGAGGAGCCCCGCCCCGTGGAGGAAGGGAGCGAGGAGCCCCCGCTCCCCGAGCGACAGGACGAACCCGACGGCGCCGACGAGCCCGAGGGCGGCGAGCAGCCGCCCCCGGCCCGGAAAGCCGGCGCCGGCGCCGGCGGCGAGGAGGAGGGCCGCGGGCCCCAGGGCCAGCGAGAGGAGGTACCCCCCGCGCCGGGGGGAGGCCATCCGCGTCGTCTCGTCGGTCGGGGGGAGGAAAAGATCCGCGAGGTCGCCGCTTCCCACCGGACGGGCCATCGCCTCGGCGCGGCCGACCCCGGCGGCGCGGCCCGACCGGACCACGTGCTCGCCAAAGGGGACGAGGATCGCCGAGGCCAGTCCGGCCGCCAGGAGGACCCCGAAGACCAGCCGTCCGGCCGACGAACGCGCGGGCGGAGGCTCGGTCCGGCGTCCTTCCCCCCTCGACGCGAGCGCCACGAAGGCCGCGGCGAGCCCTCCCGCCAAGGCGAGAGCGGGCTCCCCTCCGAGGAAGGCGAGGGCCAGCGGGACCGCGAGCGCGGCGGCACGCCGCTCCTCGGCGGCGCGCCGCGCCCCGAGGAAGACCCAGGGGAGCCACGCCGCCGTGCAGGCGTTGTTGTAGGCCGGGAAGAGGGAGAGGAACGCCCCTCCCCCGGCGTAGACCGCCGCTCCCGTGAGGGCCGCGGCCCTGGAGGAGCCCAGGGCCCAGAGCCACGCGGCCATCCCGGCCGCCGCGACCGCCAGGTGGAGAGCGATCCCGGCCGCCGGCCCGTACGGCCAGGGAAGAAGGAACGGAAGGTCCCCCGGGTAGAGCACGCCGGTCTGGAGCTGCGCGAGCCACGGCTCGCCGCATCCGGAGAGCGGGTTCCAGAGTGGAATCTCCCTGGACGCCCACCGGGCCGCCGTGTAGGCCTTCATCGGCCAGAAGAAGAGCGCGAGGTCGCCCCGGGCCGGCACGCGGGACCCGGTCAGGCAGGGATACAGGAGCGCCAGGGCGAGCAGGAGGCCGAGGCCACCGCCGAGGAGTGTCGTCCGGCGTGCCTCCGATCTCGTCACCACCCCACGATTCTAAGGAGATCGGCAGCCTTGCCCCAGGACGAAAGCCCCGAAACGGAAAAAGCCCCCGGGGATTCCCGGGGGCTCCTCGAACGCACCCAGCGGAGCGCGCCGAGCTCGAGAGGCGATCCTCTAGTTCTGGACGCCCTCGGGGTAGTTCACGAACTGGCCGTTGGAGAACACGATGTCGGCGTTGAAGTCCGTCGTGGCGCCAAAGGGACTCGGCTGGGTGGTCGCGAGGCCGTCCTTACCCGCGGAGATGAGGGCGTAGTTCTGGCCGTTCGAGTCGACGGTGACCAAGAACCAGGAACTCCAGCCGTCCGACAGCGGGCAGACCCGGATGTAGGTCGGGCTCACGTAGCCGGCCAGTTTGCCGCTGACGGTGACTCCGGGGTAGGTCCCAAGCGTGGTCGGCCAGGTGTAGCCCGCGGCCGCCGGATAGCGGTTGAAATCGACGCCGTAGGACTCGATCGCCGTCGCGATGCTCCGCTGGTCGCCCATCGTCCGCCGCTGCTTGGCCCGCTGGATGGCATTGAGCAGGTTGGGAATGGCGATTGCCACGATGATGCCGATGATCGCCACGACGATCAGCAGCTCGATGAGGGTGAAACCCTTGCTGTTCCTCTTCATTAGATTTGATCCTCCTCTACCCGGGTTCGCAAATAGCATGCCGCCCCCCCGCCTGGGGTCGGATGCGCTCCTGTCAACGTTCTCGGAACGGGTCGAACGCTTCGTCCGACAATTATTGTCATGGGCGATACCGACCGACGGACAGTAATTGTCGGAATGCTTCATCACGCTAGTCCATCTGGATTCCTTCCGGGTACTGGAGGAAGGCCCCGTCGGCGAAGATGATGTCCGCGTTGAAGCTCGTCGTGATGCCGAAGGGCGGGGCGGCGTCCGGGATGCCGTCGCGTCCGCAGGACCGGAGGATGTAGTCGGTCCCTGCCGAGGAGATGTCATAGTTGTACCAGGAGTGCCAACCGTCCATCATCGGGACGAACCGGATGTAGGTAGGGGTAAGGTAATTCATAGTAAGTCCAAGGGTTGCCGTAGGCAATGAGAGGCCGGACGGGAGCGTGGAACCGCCCGCGGGGGGGTACCGGTTCCCGTCCGCGGCGTAGGCTTCGATCGCTCCGGCCAGCGTGCGGATGTCGGCCATCGTCCGGCGCTGCCTCGCCCTCTCGATGGCATTGATCAGGTTGAACGAGACGATCGCGACGATGATCCCGATGATCGCGACGACGATCAACAGCTCGATCAGGGTGAACCCACGATGACCGGACTTACGCCTCATGTCGGCTCTCCCCCTCGCCACCCACTTCAAGAAGCGTGCCCCCCGGTGCTCCCGTCCGACCGGCAGCCCTAGAATACGGTCCAGGTGCTCCCCAAGCCGCCGTTCGTCTCGGACCTCACGCCGGAGAGGGAGCTCGAGGAGTTCGAGAGGCTGAAACCCCGTTTGAGGGAAGTGTGGGATCTGATCTCGATGAAGGACGAGGAGGCCCACACGTCGGTCGTCGTCCCCTCGCTCACCCTGGACCAGTCGGAGCTGACGAAGCTGGACGGGGCCAGCTTCTACGAGGAGCGGCTCCTGTTCCTCCTGATCCGGCTCCGGAACCCCCGGGCGCGGGTCGTCTTCGTCACCTCGCAGCCCGTCCACCCCCTCATCCTCGAGTACTACTTCCAGCTCCTCGTCGGGATCCCCACCAGCCACGCCCGGGCGCGGCTGACACTGCTCTGCGCCGGGGACGCCTCCCCCCGCTCCCTCACGGAGAAGATCCTGGAGCGTCCTCGCCTCATCCAGCGGATCCGGGAGGGGATCCCTGACCCGGCGCGGGCCTATCTCACGGTCTTCAACTCGACGCCGCTGGAGCGGAAGCTGGCGGTCCTCCTCGGGATCCCGCTGAACGGCGTCGACCCCTCCCTCGCCGACCTCGGCACGAAGTCGGGGTGCCGGAAGATCTTCCGGGAAGCGGGAGTGGACCTCCCCCTGGGGATGGAAGACCTGCGGACCCTGGAGGACGTGGAGAAGTCGCTCGTCGAGCTGGGCCGCCAGCGACCGGGCCTCCGGAAAGCGGTCGTGAAGCTGAACGACAGCTTCTCCGGCGAAGGGAACGCCCTCTTCCGGTACCCTGCCGACCCCTCCCCGTCCGGGGTCCACGAGGCGATGAGGGAGATCGAGCTCGCCGTCCCGGCCGAGACGTTCGACGGCTACTTCGACAAGTACTCCCGCATGGGAGGCATCGTCGAGGAGTTCCTCGAGGGAGAGGAGAAGTGCTCTCCGAGCGTCCAGCTCCGCGTCGACCCCCACGGCAAGGTGGTCCCGATCTCCACCCACGACCAGGTGCTCGGCGGGGCGAGCGGCCAGGTCTTCCTCGGCTGCACCTTTCCCGCCGCCGACGAATACCGCCGCCGGATCCAGGAGCTCGCGATCCCCATCGGCGAAGCCCTCGGCAGGCGCGGCGTCGTCAGCCGGTTCGCCGTCGACTTCCTCGTCTCGCGGCTCCCCGGAGAGACCGAGAGCCGGATCCACGCTCTCGAGATCAACCTCCGCATGGGGGGAACGACCCACCCGTACCTCGCCCTCCAGTTCATCACCGGCGGCCAGCTCGACCCTGGCACCGGCCTCTTCTTCTCGCCCCGCGGCCTCGCGAAGTACTACCGCTCCACAGACAACCTGAAGTCCGAGGCCTACCGCGGGCTGCTCCCCGAGGACCTGATCGACATCCTGACGATCAACGGCCTCCACTACACGCACAACTCGGAGTCGGGGGTCCTCTTCCACCTGATCGGCGCGCTCTCCCAGTACGGGAAGCTCGGGATGACCGCGATCGGCAACAGCCGCGGGGAGGTCGAGGAGATCTACGGCCGGACCCTCTCCATCCTGGACCGCGAGACCTCCTTCGGACGCTGACCTACCGGCCCCGGGAGGCGCGGACCGCCGCGGAGAGCGCCTCGGCCTGATCCCACCGCCCCAGCTCCTCCGCGTGGCGGACCAGCTCGCCGGCCGACTCCCGGTAGTTCGGGTCGAGCGCGAGGGCCCGGGCGAGGTGGCGGGAGGCCTCGGCGTTCTTTCCCTCGCCGAGCGAGAGGAGCGCGAGGTTCCAGTGCGCCTTCGAGTTGGCCGGGAGGTCCCGGACGATCGCCTCCATCAGCGTCCGGTCGTCCTGCCAGTCGGGAAGGTGCTCGACGATCCGCGCCCCGCCCAGAAGGGCGAGGAGGACCCCCGCCAGGGCGGCGGAAAGCCTCGCCGCGGGCCGTCCCCTTCCCGCCCCGCGAAGAGCCTCCCCCGCCGCGGCGGCCGCGACGGCGATGCCGGCGGCGGGAAGAAAGAGGAGGCGCTCGGTGAACACAATGCCGGTTGGGAAGAGGAAGTTGGCGAACGGGACGTACGAAACGAGGGCCCAGACCAGGCCGAAGCCGGCCAGCGGCGCCCGCTTCCGGACCGCCGGAACGAGGAGCAGAACGGCCGCGAGGGAGGCGGCCGAAACCAGGACCGCGGCGCCCCAGGCCACCGAGGAGGCGGAGAGGAGGTCGTCGACCAGGAAGGTCGTCCGCGAGTAGTCGGGGGAGAGCGTCGTCGGCCAGAACAGCCGGGCGACGGCGAGCGGGAACAGAGAGAGGGCTCCCATGAGGCGGTGAATCGGAGAGAGGGCCGCCAGCAGGTTGTCGGCCGGACTGATGCGGGACGCCGAGCCCGTCAGGAGCCCGCCCAGGACCGCCCACCGGGCGGCGAACGCCAGGGCGAAAGCCCCCCCCCACGCACAGGCCAGCCGACGGAGTTGCCGGGCCCTGGCCGGCCGGTCTTCCGGGGGCGGCTCGTCCGGGCCCCCTCCCACCCTGCCTTCGAAGAGGACGACGAGAGCCAGGAGGCCCGGGGCGACGAACGAGTTCTCCTTCGAGAGCAGCGCGAGAAGGAGCAGGGAGGCCGAGAGGACCGCCCGCCGCCTCAGGAGAAGCGCCCCGACGAGGAAGAGGAACGCGAGGACCTCGCCCCGCGCGGCGATCGAGAGGACCGGTTCCGACCGGACCGGGTGGCACGAGAGGAGGACGACCGACCACCAGCCCGCGAACGGGCTCGCTCCGAGCGAGCGGACGAGGAGGCCGAACAGGCCCGCACCCACGCCCGCGAGCAGGAGGTTCGCCGAGCGGAGAGGTCCCGGCTGCAGCCCGAACAGCCGGACGTCGAGGCCGAGCGAGAGGACCGTCACGGGCCGGTAGTTGACTCCCCGGGCGCCCTCGCCGTAAGCCCACGGCTGAGCGAGCGCCGACGAGAGGGATCTCTGCCCGGTCACCTCCGGGCAATCGAGGACGAACTTGCGGTCGTCCATCGAGAAGAGGAACGGGAGGGACGCGCCGTACAGGAGGAAGTGGAGGGCGACGCCCGCCACGACCATCCCGAGCCGCCCCGGAAAGCTCCTCACGATCTCGAGCCGCCGTCCGGGAAGACGCGTCGGCCGAAAGAGCAGGCCGCGAGGCCGAGTAGGATCCCCGCCCAACCGTCCACCAGGTAGTGATAGCCGGTCACCACGGAGCCGATCAGCATGACGAGGACCACGACCACGTTTCCGACGAACCAGGGGCGCGAGGTCCAGCGGCTCGCCGCCGCGAAGACGGTCACGACGGCGAGGTGGAGGCTCGGGAACGCCGCGACGGACCCGAACCTGACGACCCGGGGAGCGAGAGGATTTCGCACGAGCGACGAGAGCTCCTCGAACAGGACGCTCTGGACACCGACCGTCGCCGGCATGTGGCGGAGGACGTCCGCGAAGGCCTCTGACACGACGAAGACCGGCCCCCACGACGGGACGGCCAGGTAGACGATGCTCCCGGCGATCCACATCGACGTGTAGGCCGCGAGGAAAGCCATCCTCCTCGGGAGCGTCGGGACCACCAGGAGGAGTGGGACCGACAGGACGATCAGGAAGAAATAGAGGCTCGAGTAGAACAGGTCGAGGAACTGCAGGAATCGGTGGTTGGTGAAGAGCTCCGTCGCCAGGACGCTCGGGCTGAGGCCGAAGAGGGCCGTCTGGTCGATGGTCCAGAGGGCGGCGTCCCAGGTCCGCGGGTTGATCAGGTGAATGAAGCTCTTCAGGAGGAAGTGGACGGACAGGACCGGGACCAGGGTCGCCGCCGCCCGCAGGAGGACGACAAGGTCCGTTCCCACGGTCGAAGGGGGCCGTCTCGAGGGCGCGAGGGATCGGCCCCTCCACCAGGACGCGGCGCGCCGCGCCGCCACGGCGACCAGTCCGGCTGCGGCGATCACGGTGGCCGGCAACCGGCTCGCCAGCAACAGGGCCTTTCGCGGGTAGGTGACCGGAAGAAGTTCGAGGACAAGGCAGCCCGCTGCCACGTAGAGGAGCGCGGCCACCTCGTGCGGGAAGGGACGGAGGCTCCGCACCCGCACTTCGAGAGGCGGGCGCTCCGGCACGACTGGCCCCCGCACGCCGGGCGAGATCACCGGCTCCTCGGAGTCGTGTCCCGAGCTCACCCTGCGAGCGACCTCAACGGTTCCATCGGCCTTCCCGCCCCTACGGACCCTTTCCGCCCCGCGGCTGACCGGCAGGGGGGGCGCCGCCGGGTGCGCCCATGCCGCCCATCCCTCCCGGACCAGCAGGGCTTCCCCCCTGGCCCTGCCCCGGGCTCCCCGGACGCTGCTGTCCGCCCGGCTGCTGCCCTTGCCCCATGCCTCCGGAGCGGCTTCCCCAGTTGCCCTCGTTGATTCCCATCGGTCCCATGGGAGCCGACCGGGGAGCGACGCCGGGCCCGAACGCGCAGTATTCCCCCTTGAGGACCCTGAGGGGGGCGATCCCAGGCGAGCTGGAGACGACTTCCACGATCCCCTCGAAGACGGCGAGCGAGGTCCGCCCCGACTCGTCGACCTGGACGCCGTACCTCGTCCCACGGACCGCGAGGAGAGCCCCGGGCGTCGCGACGCGACGCTCCACCGGCTCGGCTCCCGTCAGCACGTCGAAAAAGGCCTTCACCTTCCCCTTCTCGAGGACGAGGAGGACGCCGGGGTCGTCGCTCGCCAGCTTCACCCGGGTCCCGGAGGAGATCTCGAATCGCGACGCCCGCTCCGGCACCGAGATCACCGCGCGCCCCAGCCATCCCGTCCGGACCTGGTCGCCGGAGGCCGCTGCCTCGCCGGCTGCCACCCTCTGCTCCTGCTTCTCGTCCGAGGCCGGCGAGCGGTAGACGGCGCCCTTCACCTCGTCGAACCGGTACGTGAACGGCGCCGCGGCCGAAGCGAGAACCAGCAAGAGAACGGTCGGTCCGATCACGGGCCCCCCTTTCCGGATCCATGAACGTTACCCCACTCTCCGACGAGGAAGGGCCCGGAGGGGCGCGAACGCCTCACCGGGCCGACAGGCTCACCCCTCGGAGCCGTATCGAGAGGGCCTAGTCGAGCGAGAGGGTCCAGAGGATGCTGCCGCTCAGGCTGAGCGAAACGAGCGAGCGGGACCCCATCTGCGCGCCGCCCGTGGAGGTGGAGGACTTCGACACGACGGCGAGGAGACCGGTGGGCGTCACGGTCAGGCCTCCGACCGATCCGTCGAAGGACGTGCTCCAGACCTGGGCCCCGGCGAGGCTCAGCCCCACGACGGACGAGGTGCTGGAGGTAGACGACTCCGGAGCGACGGCCACCGCGACGAGGCCGGCGGGCGTGGCGATCTGGCGGATCTCGGACGGGGGGGTCCAGGTCCAGGCGACCGATCCCGAGGTGCCGACCGCGACGAGCTGGACACTGACGGTGGTCGTCGAGCCGGACGTGGTCACGGTCCTCTTCTGGTAGAGCGCCTTGCCGTCGCTCGCGACCGAGATCGGACAGGCGTCAGGGCCACCCGGCCCCATCCCGCCGCCGGGGCCGCCGGCTCCCGGACCGTTCCCCATTCCGCTCCCGCCTCCCATGGCGAACGCGGACGTGGCGAGGACGAGCGTGGAAAGCGCGATGGCGAAGAAACGTGCAGTTTTCATCGAGTCGATTCCTCCGGCTCGAGCCGTCTCTGGGACCGCCCGGCCGACAGGGTCATCTCAATTTCCGTGCCAGCCAGAAAGCCCGTTCCGAGGCCCGTTTCGGGTCAGGGTGACCCGCCCGACCGCAACTGGAACGGGACAGCGCGGGGCGAAACGACCCACCTCTCGCCTCGGTGCGGACCGCGACGGGCCGCGAGGTTCTACTCGGCGTCGCCTCCGTCGGAAAATGGACCGGCGGCCGGCTCGCGCAGCTTCCGCGCCAGTGTCTTGCGCTCGATGCCGAGCAGACGGGCCGCTTCGCTCTTGTTACCCCCCGTGAAATCGAGGACCGAGAGGACGTAGACCCGCTCGGCCTCCTCCAGCGTCAGCGGGCTGCTCGGCCGGAACGCGGGGAAGAGCGGCGCAGCCGGTCCGGTGGCGGGCGGCGCGTCGGTCCCGGGCGAGCCGAGGAGGGCGCCGGCCGCCGCCGGGTCCGACAGCGATCCGGCGTCGATCAAGACCCGGCGGACGACGTGGCCGAGCTCGCGGACGTTTCCGGGCCACGGGTGACGCGCGAGCCGGGCGAGGAACTCCTCGCTCGCGGGAGCGGAGCGGGTCAGCCCCAGCTCCGGGGCGAGCCGCGAGCGGAAGTGCTCGACGAGGCGCGGGAGATCAGAGAGACGCTCGCGGAGGGGCGGGATCCGGATCTCGTAGCCCGCCAGCCGGAAGTAGAGATCCTGGCGGAAGCGCCCCTCCTCGACCATCCGCGGCAGGTCGCGATGGGTCGCGCCGACCACCCGCACGTCGGCGGGCTCGCCCCGCTCGGCTCCGACCGGCGTCACGAGGCCGTCCTCGAGGAAGCGGAGGAGCTTCACCTGGAAAGCGGCCGAGACCTCCCCCGTCTCGTCGAGGAACGCGGTGCCGCCGTCGGCGAGGGAGAGGGCGCCTCTCCGGTCCCGCGAGGCGTCGGTGAAGGCGCCCCGCCGGTGGCCGAACAGCTCGCTCTCGAGAAGGGTGTCGGGGATCGCCCCGCAGTGAACCGGGACGAGCTCCCCCGTCCGGCCGCTGAAGCGGTGGAGCGCCCGGGCCACCAGCTCCTTCCCCGTCCCGGTCTCCCCCAGGACGAGGACCGGGACGCGGAGCGGCGCGACGCGGGCCACCGCCTTGTAGACCTCGACGATCGCCGGGTGCGAGCCGACGATGAGGCTGGCCGGGCCGACGTCCTCCGGCTCCTCCGGCGAGGGCGCGGCCGCGACCGCCGCGCGGACGCGCTCGACCAGGCGGGCGACGTCGAAGGGCTTCGCGAGGTAGTCGAACGCGCCGACGCGGGCCGCCTCGGCTGCCGTCTCGACGGAGCCCCGGGCCGTCATCAGGATCACCGGCACCGGCTCCGGGAGGCGCCGGGTCTCGGCGAGGACCGCGAGTCCGTCCTCTCCCGGCATGTAGATGTCGCACAGGACGAGGTCGGGCCGGCCGCGCGAGAGGGCCTGGCGCGCCTCGGCCGCGCTCGCCGCGCGGATCACGGTGTAGCCGCTCTTCTCGAGCGCGAGGGCCGCCATCTCTCGAATGGCGGTGTCGTCGTCGACGACGAGGACCGTCTTCATGCACGCCCTCCAGGGGCCAGCGGGATGATCACCCGGAAGAGGCTTCCGCCGGTAGGAGGCGCTTCCAGCTCCACGCGCCCCCGGTGCCAGCCCGCCACCTCCGACACGAAGGCGAGGCCGAGCCCGAGTCCCGGCGCGGCTGCGGCCGCCGAGCCGCGGGCGAACCGGCGAAAGACGGCGGTGCGCTCTTCGCGAGGGATTCCCGGCCCGCGGTCCCGCACTTCGAGCGCCGCCCCCTCGGAAGTGGTCCTCAGGACGAGGTCGACCGGCTCCGAGGGAGGGGAGAACTTGAACGCGTTCCCGACCAGGTTGTCCACGAGGCGGGAGAGGAGGGCCGGATCCCCCCGGACGGCGAGCCCGCCCTCGATCGACGGGACGAGGCGGCCTCCTCCGCCCAGGACGCCCGCGCGCGCGATCGCCAGAGCCGACAGGTCGACCCGGACGGCGTGGGCCGCGAACTCCTTCAGCTTCAGGCGCTCGAGGTCGAGGAGCCCCTCCACCATCTCGGAGAGGCGGTTCGCCTCGCTCTCGACCAGGCCGGCCACGCGCCGCCGCTCCCTTTCCGTCAGGTCGTAGCCCGCCAGCAGCTGCGCCAGCCCCTTCACCGACGTCAGCGGCGTCCTCAGCTCGTGGGCCACGACGCGCCGCGCCTCGGAGGCGTCCCGGCGATCCGCCTCGAGCGACGCGGCCAGGTCCGACAGCTCGCCGACGCGCTTCCTGGCGGACGCCGTCTCGCGCTGGAACCGGCCTGCCGCCAGCGCCTCCCAGGCCGTGGCCAGGACGACCACGGGCAGCACCGCCGCCGTGGCGGCCAGCTCGAACCCGGCCCCCGCGGCGACCCATTCGAACGCGAACGGAGTTAGCGCCGCGAGGGCCATGAGGGGGACCCGGGCTCCCCCGCTCACCGTTCCGGCGGCAGCGACCAGGACCGCGGCCACCACTGCCAGCGCCCCCGCGACCACCGGCGGAAGGGGGGAGAGGAGGTCGCCGGCGAGGATCGACTCCGCGGCCTCCGCCTGCGCGACCACCCCCGGCTCCGACCCGCCTCGCTCCGTGAGCGGCGTGACGACGCGGTCCCCGAGTCCCGCGGCGCTGGCTCCGACGAAGACGACCTTCCCTTCCAGGACGCGACCGGCTTCCGGCTGGCGGAGAAGCCGGGCCGCCGGGACGACCGGCACCGTGCCGACGGCGCGGAACCCGGGGCGGAGGAAGGTCCCGACGGGAATCGGTCTTTCGGGCTCTAGAAGTCTGGCCGCCGCGAGCGAGAGGGCCGGGAGCGAGAGGGGCTGAAGCGAAGGGCCCGCCGCCTCCCGCGTCGCGGCGAGGCGCCGCACCACCCCGTCCCGGTCCAGATCGAAGGCCACGTGCGCGAGGACGGCGGCTCGCCCCAGGGACGGCGACGGGAGGAGCCAGCGTCCCCGGTCCGAGATCCCCGCGCCCAGGGCGGACGGGATGCTGGCGAGCGCCGCCGCGAGAAGGGGGTCCCCCTCCCGCGCTTCCGGGAGGAGCAGGTCGATCACGACGCCGCGGGCGCCCGCCTTTCCGGCCGCGTCGAGCAGGGCGGCGAGCTTCGCTCGCTCCCAGGGCCAGGCCCCTTCGGCCCGGAGCGATGGCTCGTCGACCAGGACGACGGCCACGCGGGAGGCAGGCACCCGAGGCTGCCGCCGGAGGATCGCGTCGTGGACCGGCAGCTCGACGGGACGGAGGAGCCCCGAGACGGCCAGCAGAGCCGCACACACTCCCGCGGCGGCCGTCCCGACCGCGGGATGGAGTGTCCGTTCTCTCGTCACCGGCACCGCACGGATTCCATCATTTCACGCCCGGGGACCCCCACCGTTCCCCCGATCGCCTCGGCATTCCGTGGTCTCCGGCGCTGAGGGCGGGCCAGCAGACCTCGACCGGCGGCATCCTGTGCCTCGTCGTCGAGCTGGACTGACCCGCTGCCCGCCTGCCTACTGCCCGCCGGACACCAGGTTCATGCCGGTGCCCATGCCGCCCCCCATCCCACGGCCGCCGTTCATCATGCTGCCCATGACGACGTAGCCGTCGTTGGTGACGTTGTCGTTCACGACGGCGTAGGACATCACCATGCCGCCGGTGCCCTGGTTCATCCGCACGCGGATCTGGAGGCCTGCGTCGCCGACCGGGAGCTTCGAATGGACGTTCGCCAGGACGTCGTTGAACTGGTGCGACGAGTAGCCCGCCAGCGTGAACGGGAGACTCTTCGCGCCGGTGCCCGCCGGCGTCGTCCCGTCCGCGTCGACGATCTCGACGACTCCCGCCGCTCCCGTCGACGCCGTGGCGACGACGTTCACGTTGACGCGGTTTCCGGGCTCCGGCAGGAGGCCGAGCATGTACATGGCGTACTCGTTCGTGCCGTAGGAGCCGCCCGACGGCATCGAGGTCATCCCCCTCCGGCTCGGCATCCCCATGAAGGCGAGACCATAGGCCCCCGCGCCGGACTGGTTGTAGACCCTGACGGTCGCCGAGACCGGGAAGCTCGCCGCGACGCGGATCGCCCCGAACGCCGTCTGGAGGCCGAACTTCTCGTGGAGGACGTCCGGAAGGTACGTGATCGGCTGCGTGAGGCTGATGGTCGCCGTGGCGGTGGGCGCCGACGTCGCCGAGTCCGTGGCGTGGAAGTAGAGCGTGGCCGTTCCGGTCCCGCCCGCCTTGATCCAGAGGTCGGTGACGAAGAACGAGCTGAACTGGCCGGCTCCGCGGACGCCCGCCGGGATGATCAGGTCCTCGGAACCGTTCGTCATCCCGTCGCCGGGACCGCCCGTCCCGCCCCCCCCGCCCATCTGGGCAAGGGCCGGGAGCGTCGCGAGGGAGCCGGCGAGGGCGACCGCACCGAGGAACGACTTGAGACAACGCATGAAGGTCTCCTTCTTCTCGGACCGCTGGCGGCCGAGGGCCCGCCGATAATTACATAAATGGCTATATAATCATATAGTTAATTGAGACGCCATATCGACGCACTCCGGGACTGACGCAAGGCGGGCGCCAGGCCGCCCGGGCGGCGAGCGTCCATGGGACCGGCGGTTCTTCCGGCCGGGCGGATCCGGCCCGGGAGACGCTCCCGGATTCCCCGGAATCGGGCCCCCCGGCTCAGCCCTTCTTCTCGAGGAACATGCCGCACTTCGGGCACTTCCCCGGCCCCGGCTGCTGGACTTCCGGGTGCATCGGGCACGTGTAGAGCACGGCGGCGGCCGCCTCGATCTGGACCTTCACGGCTTCCGTGCCCGTCTTTCCCTTCGCCGTCTCGACGATCACCCCCACCCCCGGCTTCACGTCGGAGGCCGTCGCGGAGGCCTTTCCCTTCGTGAAGACGGTGGCGGCGGTCACCAGGACCTCCTGCGCCTTGCCGTTCGCCGGCTTCACCTCGATCCGGCCCTTGTCGGCGCGGGTGACGGTGCCCGCGATCAGCCCGGCGCCCTCGCCTGCGGATGCGGCCGCCGGCGCGAGGGCGAGGACGAGAGCGAAGGCGACGGTCTGGAGAATCGTGGCCGGGAGGAGTCGTTTCATCGGGTGCTTCCTTCTTTCTTTGCGTTGCCGGCATCGGGACGCCGGGCTGTTTCGTGGATGGCCCTCTTCGGACGGGCCTCTTGTTTCCGCTCGTGATTCCTTTTCGGATGCTCGTCAAGCCATTCCGGGAGCGAGGGCGGGGCCCGCCGCTGCCGGCCCTTCCGGCACCGGCTTCGGCAGACTCCGCTCCTTCCAGAGCATGTAGATGGCTGGGTAGACCAGGAGCTCCAGCGCGAACGACGTGACGAGGCCGCCGACCATCGGGGCCGCGATCCGCTTCATCACGTCGGCCCCGGAGCCGGTCGACCACATGATCGGAAGCAGGCCCATGAACGCCGCGCAGACCGTCATCGCCTTCGGCCGCACGCGCTTCACGGCACCGTGGATGATCGCCTCGACGAGCTCCGCTCGATTCCTCAGCCGTCCCTCCCGCTTCGCCTCGTCGTACGAGAGGTCGAGGAAGAGGAGCATGAAGACGCCGGTCTCCGCGTCCAGCCCCATCAGCGCGATGACGCCGACCCAGACGGCGATCGACAGGTTGTAGCCCAGGAACCAGAGCAGCCAGACCGCCCCGATGATCGAGAACGGGACGGCGAGGAGGACGATCATCGTCTTCATCGCCGACTTCGTGTTCGCGTACATCAGCAGGAAGATCAGGACGAGCGTGACGGGGACGACGACGCGGAGCCGCTCCCTCACCCGCAGCATGTTCTCGTACTGCCCGCTCCAGACGATCGTGGTCCCGGCCGGGAGCTTCACCCGTTCGGCGACCACGCGCTTGGCCTCCTGGACGTAGCCTCCGATGTCCTCCTTCAGCGTGTCGAAGTCGACGTAGACGTAGCCGGAGAGGAGGCCGTTCTCGTTCCGGATCATGGATGGCCCCTGCACCTTCCGGATGGTGGCGAGCTGCCCGAGCGGCACCTGCGCCCCCGACATCGTCCGGACGAGGACCCGGTCGAGCAGCGTGATGTCTTCGCGCAGCTCCCGCGGGTACCGGACGTTGACCGAGTAGCGCTCGCGCCCCTTGATCACGGTCGTCACCGGCTCGCCGCCGACCGCCGACATGATCATGGCGTTCGCGTCGTCGACCGTCAGGCCGTACCGGGCGAGCTGGTCGCGGTTCAGCTCGAAGTCGACGAAGTAGCCGCCGGCCACCCGCTCGGCGAATGCGGAACGGGTGGCCGGGATGGTCCGGACCGCGGCCTCGATCTCGGCGCCGACCCGCTCGATCTCCTTCAGGTCGGAGCCGAAGACCTTGATCCCGATCGGGGTCCGGATGCCGGTCGAGAGCATGTCGATCCGGGCCTTGATCGGCATCGTCCAGGCGTTCGTCGTACCGGGCAGCTTCAGGGCCGCGTCCATCTCGTCGACCAGCTCCTCCCAGGCGATCCGGTCCCGCCAGAAGGGCCGGAGGCCGGCCGCGAGCCACTTCGGCGCCCACGCCGAGTACCACCGCGGGCGGGGCCGCCACTCGCTCTCCGGCTTCAGGATCACCGTGGTCTCCATCATCGAGAAGGGGGCCGGGTCGGTGGAGCTCTCGGCACGCCCCGCCTTGCCGAAGACCCGGTCGACCTCGGGGAACGACTTCAGGATCCGGTCCTGCACCTGCAGCAGGCGCTCGGCCTCCGTCACCGAGAGGCCGGGAAGGGTCGTGGGCATGTAGAGGATCGACCCCTCGTGGAGGGGCGGCATGAACTCGGACCCGAGCTTCAGGAAGACCGGGACCGTGGTGGCGAGGACGAGGAGGGCGATGCCGATGGTCGACTTCGGGTGCCGGAGCACCATCCGGCAGGGGGGCTCGTAGATCCGGTGGAGGAAGGAGCTGACCGGGTGCTTTTCCTCCGGGTAGTACTTCCCCACCGTCACGCCGTTGACGAGCCAGGCCAGGGCCTTCGGCCGGAACTTGAACGGGTCCATCCGCGCGAACGACATCCGGAGGGCCGGGTCGAGCGTGATGGCCAGGAGCGCCGCGATCGCCATCGCCAGGTTCTTGGAGTACGCCAGCGGCTTGAAGAGGCGCCCCTCCTGGTCGACGAGGGTGAAGACCGGCAGGAACGCCACGGCGATGACGAGGAGGGAGAAGAAGACCGACGGACCCACCTCCATCAGCGCCTTCAGGCGCACCTCGTGGAAGTCGCCCGGACGCCCGGCGGCGTCCCAGAGCTGGAGCTTCTTGTAGGCGTTCTCCACTTCCACGATCGCCCCGTCCACCAGGACGCCGATCGAGATCGCGATGCCGCCCAGCGACATGATGTTGACGGAGAGCCCCATCGCCTGGAACGGGATGAAGGCGAGGATCACCGAGATCGGGATCGTCAGGATCGGGACGATCGCGCTCGGGACGTGCCAGAGGAAGAGGAGGATGACGAGCGAGACGACGACGATCTCCTCGATCAGCTTGTCCTTCAGGGTGGAGACCGCCTCCTCGATCAGGATCGACCGGTCGTACGTCGTGACGACCTTGACCCCGGGGGGGAGCGACGGCTCGATCTCCTTCAGCTTCGCCTTCACCCGCTCGATGACGTTGAGGGCGTTCTCGCCGCTCCGCATCACGACGATCCCGCCGACGACGTCGCCCTGGCCGTCCAGGTCCGCGATGCCGCGGCGGATCTCCGGGCCGAGGCCCACCTTTCCGATGTCGCCGACCGTGACCGGGGTCCCCTTCTCGTTCGTCTTGACGACGATCTTCCCGATGTCGGCCTCGTCCTTCAGGTAGCCGCGGCCGCGGATCATGTACTCGCGGCCCGAGAACTCGATCAGCCGCCCCCCCACCTCGTTGTTGCTCTTCCGGATCGAGGCGCTGACCTCCTCCAGCGAGAGCCCGTAGGCCGAGAGCGTGTTCGGGTCGACCGTCACCTGGTACTGCTTCTGGAAGCCCCCCACCGTGGCCACCTCCGCCACGCCGGGGACCGACTGGACGGCGTACCTCACGAACCAGTCCTGCGACGACCGGATGTCCTGGATGGAGCTCTTGCCGCTCCCGTCGACGAGCGCGTACTGGAAGACCCAGCCGACGCTCGTGGCGTCCGGCCCCAGCTCGGTCGTCACCCCCTGCGGCAGCTTCCCCTGGATCTTGGAGAGGTACTCGAGGACCCGCGAGCGGGCCCAGTAGAGGTCGGTCCCGTCCTCGAAGATGACGTAGACGTACGAGAAGCCGAAGTCGGAGAAGCCCCGGATCGTCTTGACCTTGGGGGCCCCGAGGAGCGAGGCGACGATCGGGTAGGTGACCTGGTCCTCCAGGATGTCGGGGCTCCGGTCCCAGCGCGAGAAGATGATCACCTGCGTGTCGGACAGGTCCGGGATGGCGTCGAGGGGCATCCGCTTCGTCACGCCGATCGCCAGCGCGACAGCGATCGCGGTGAGGGCCAGCACCAGGACCCGGTTCTCCGCGGAGAAGCGGATGACCCGCTGGATCACCCGCTCGCGCGGCTCGCCGCCGCCCGTTCCGCCTCCGCTTCCGCCGCTCACTTCGTCTCCTTCGCGGGCTCCTTCGCCCCCTCGCCCGCCGTCATCCCGGCGAGCGCCGCCTTCAGCTGCGACTCGGAGTCGACCAGGAAGTTGGCGCCGAGGGCCACGACGTCGCCTTCGGCCAGCCCCTTGCGGATCTCCGTCACGCCGCCGGCCCGCTCGCCCACTTCCACTTCCCTCGGGACGAGCTTCCCGCGGCCCGGCGCGAGAAAGACGATCTTCCTCGTCCCGCTGTCGAGGACCGCGTCGTCGGGGACGGCCAGTGCCTCCCGGGCGCTGCCCCGGATGACCACCTGGGCGAACATCTCTGGCTTCAGGTCGCCGTTCGGGTTGGCCACGTCGATCCGGACCTTCACCGTCCGGCTCTTCTCGTCGACCGCCGGGTAGATGTAGGTGACCGGCCCGGCCCACTCCTTCCCTGGCCAGTAGGCGAGCGTGACCGTCGCTTTCTGTCCGAGCTTCAGCCGCGGCAGCTCGTACTCGTAGACGTCCGCCACCACCCAGACCGACGAGACGTCCACGATGTCGAAGAGGGTGTCGGCCGGCGTCACCTTCATCCCGTGGAAGGCGGTCCTCCCGGTGACGTACCCGGAGATCGGGGCATAGAGGGGGATCGTCCGGAGCGGCTCGCCGTTCCTCACGATCGCCGCGATGTCCTCGGGCGCGATCTGCCAGAGGAGGAGGCGCTGGCGGGCCGCCTCGAGGAGCTCTTTCCCGCTCGCCGCGACCCCTTCCATCGCCGACCCGGAGAGGGAGCGCATCGCCTTCAGGGCGAGGAGGTACTCCTGCTGCGTGGCGAAGACCTCGGGGCTGTAGACGTGGGCGAGGACCTCCCCCTTCCGGACGTACTTTCCGGTGAAGTCGGCCGTCACGTGCTCGACGAAGGCCTCGTACCGGGTATGGACGTGGTGGACCCGCCGCTCGTCGAAGAGGACCCTTCCTACGGTCCGGATGGAGGTCGCGAGCGGCGCCATCTTCGCGGAGGCGGTCTTGAGCCCGAGGAGGCGCTCCTTCTCGGGATCGATCGTGATCGTGGTGCGGTTGGCCGGCCCCGCCGCCGCGTCCGGCTTCGCCGCCTCGACCTGGACCAGGTTCATCCCGCAGATCGGACAGCTGCCCTTCGCGTCCCTCACGATCTCCGGGTGCATCGGGCAGGTCCACTTGTGGACCGCCGGGGCGCTTGTCGCCGGCTCGGCCGGGACCAGCTTCATCCCGCAGATCGGGCAGTCGCCCGGGACGTCCTTGACGATCTCCGGGTGCATCGGGCAGATCCACTTCTGCGCCGCGTGGTCGGCGTGGCCCGGACCGCCCTTGTTGCAGCCGGCGAGGAGGACCGTCCCGGCGAGGCCCGCCAGCGCGAGGAGGAGAACGAGAGAGAAGGAGATCGTCTTCTTCGTCATGTCGGGCCTCACATCTTCGAGCTGGACGGGGAGGGGGCCGCCGTGGCAGCCATCGAGGGGGACGCGGAGTCGAGCGAGAGTTCGTGGAGGTCGGCGTCGGTCTTCAGGTAGTCGGCGACCCGGGAGACGGCGGCGCGCCGGTCGGCGAAGAGGGTGCCGAGCGCCTCGAGGACCGAGATGAACGGGACGCTCCCCGTCGTGTAGCTGGCGAGCGCGGCGTCCACGGCGAGCCGGTCCTGCACGAGGATCCCCTCCATGTCGATCCGCGCCTCCCTCGCGAGCTGCTTCAGCCGGACGAGGCGCTCCCTGGTCTTCCCCGTCAGCCGGACCTTCAGCGCCTCCTCGGCCGCCTTCGCCGCCCGCTCGCGCCCCTCGGCGTCGAGCTGGAGAGGCTTCTGCTTCGAGCCGGTCCAGACGGGGAGGGTCACGCCGACCCCGGCCGACCAGGTCATCGGCAGCTGCCCGCGGTTGCCGTATCCAACCTGCACGACGAAGTCGGGGGAGAAGGCCTTCTTCGCCAGCGCCACCTCCATCGCCGCGCGCTCCCTCGCGAGCCTGGCCTCCTGGAGCTCCGGGCTCTTCGCCTCGGCCTCCTCGAGCATCGCTTTCCCTTCCGGCTCCGTCAGGGCGGCCGACGTCCGGAGCGCGGCCGCCCTGGACGCGATCGCGGCGTCGACCGGCCGCAGGAGGATCCGCGAGAGCTCGACGCGCGCGGTCTCCTCCGCCGCCTCGTCCCTCACCCGCTGCTGCTCGAGGCGCGTCCGCTCGCTCTGCGCCCGGAGGAGGTCCTGCTGGCTCCCCATCCCGGCCGCGTACCGGGTCCTCGTGATCTCGGCGATCTCCTTCCACGTGGCGATCTGCTCGTCGGTGAGGACGAGGCTCTCTCGCGCGGCCAGGAGGGCTGCCCATCCCCGCCGGACCGCCCCCTCCACCTCCAGCCGGGCGCGGGCGACCTTCGTCGCCGACTCCGCCGCCTGGCCCTCCGCGATCCGCCCGGAGAGCTTCTGCTTCCCGGGGAACGGGATGGACTGCTGGACCATGAACTGGAGCTGGGTCATCGGCTCGGTCCCGAGCGAGATCGCCGCCCCGTCGTTGTCGTAGCTCACCGTGAACATCGGGTCGGGGAGCGTCGAGGCCGGCCGGGCGCGCTGGGCGGCCGCCCCGGCCGCCTCGCGGGCGGCGAGGACGTCGGGGCTGTGCTCGAGCGCCTCGGCGACGAGGGCGGTCAGCTCGGGGTCGTCGTCGCCCCGTACGGGAAGCGGGAGGGCGATCGAGAGGAGGACGGCCAGGGAGAGGAATCGCATCGGAGCACCTCGTTGCCACGCACTTCGAGGCCGTCCAGGCGCTGCCCGGCGGCACGGAAAAGGGCGGAACGGGGGATCAGATCAGGAGGGCGGAGACGAGGAGGAAGACCGGGATCCGGGACCGGCCGGGCGGACTCGCGCCGGCGGCGGAGGCCGCCTCCGGCACCCTGGGCGCCGAGACGGCGGCCGCGGGCGGGAGGATGACGACCGCCGCGATCGCCGGGACCGGAAGCGCTTCGGTTTCGCCGGGGAGGTCGGAGGCGGCGCGGCAGCAGTCGCCGGGGCACTCCTTCTTCGGTCCCGGCGCGGGACGCCCCTGGCCGTCCCCATCGCAGCAGGAGTGACGGGCTTCCGCCTTCATGTCGGGACAGGAGCCGCTGCGGGGGCAAGAGAAGGCGGAGGACGAAATCCCGATCACCAGGGCGATCAGGAACACGATTCCCCGGCGCAAATCCACCAACCCTCTCATCCCAATCAAAATAGACCCCCTGTCAAGTGGCGACGCCATCCCGCCCGGGACGGCCTCTCCCGGCGAGCAGAGATTCCTTCGGCGCGGACCGCGCTCGTGGAGATCCTCGAGGCGAGCGCGAGGGCCGACAACCCCGAGGTCGTGAGACGGCAAGGGGAGGCCGCGCAGATCCTCTCCCGCCTCGCCCCCCCGCCGCCCTCGGCGGACAGGAGGCCCAGGCGGCGCCAGTGCCTTCCCCGGCGCCGTCGAGGCGACCGGCGAGCGTCAGGCTCCCTTCCTGATCGTGACCGTTCCGGAGGTCGCCTGGATGACGACCTTCGGCCCTCCCCCGTTCAGCTTCCCTTCGCCGCGGAGCGTCCCGGCCCGGCGCACGACCGCCAGCTCCGGAAAGTCGGACCGGATCTGGCGCTCGGAGTCGGCGCCGTTCACCTGGACGTCGAGATCGGCGCGAGCCCCCGCCGGAAGGGTGAGCGTCACGTCGCCGCCCCCGGAGACCAGCTCGACGGGCGACAGGACCTTTCCCGAGAGCTCGCAGACGATCGCCCCGCCGAGCGTCTCCGCGTTCACGGCCCCCCCGGCCCTCTTCACGACGATGTCGCCGCCGGCCGTCCGCGCCTCGAGCGCCCCGCCCACGGACCGGACCGAGATGTCGCCCCCCATCGTCTCGACCCTTGCCGACCCCGCCACCGACCCGATCGTCACGTTCCCCCCGAGAGTCCTCGCGTCCAGGTCGCCGCCGACCGCGTCCACCCTCACGTCCCCGCCCGAAGCGGAGAGCGTGGCCCCCTTCGCCGCCTCGCCGAGGGTGATCTGGCCCGCACGCGACCGGATCTTCGCGAAGCCCGAGACCTTCCCCACGACGATGTCGCCGGCGGGCGCCGTCGACGTGAAGTCCCCTTCCACGTCACCCACCCTCGTCTCCTCCTCCTCGCCATGGCCGCGGATCACCCTCGCGTGGGGGACGGGCGGGATCGGAGGCACGGGAGGAACGTCCGCGACGACACCGGGGACGCGGACGTGGATGCCGGGGGTCCGGACCATCACGACCCGCTCGTCCGGGAGGAGGTCCTTCGCATCGGCTGCCTTCGTTCCTTCGGCTAGCACGGCGACCTTGCCGTTCAAGGTGGAGCACCGGACCCTGGCCCCGCCGGAACCGAAGGCGCCCTCGTACGACCGGTTCAGGTTCACCCTCACGCTCCGGGCGATCTCCTCTCCCATCCGCCCCATCTCGCGGCCGAACTTCTCCATCTCGCGGGAGAGCTCGTCCATCGAGGCGTCCAGGTCACCCGTATCCACGTCGTGGGAGGGGTGCTCGGCCCGCTCCTTCCCGCGTTCGGCCCGTGCCTTCTCGCGCTCGGCGCGGGCCTTCTCGCGGTCGACCTCGCGGACTGCGATCCGGATCTCCTTCTCGCCCTCGCCGGCGCGGGCCGGGAGCGCGAAGGTCGAGGAGATCGTCCCGTTCGTCGTCTTCGCCGAGAGCTTGAACCCCGCCGTGGGAGGAAGGACGACCACCACGTCGCCGTTCACCGTCTCCGCGTCCACCCCGGCGTCCGCGGGCAGCTCGGAGCAAGCGGCGTGGACGGCCCCGTTCACCGTCTTCACTTTCAGCCCCCGCCGGGCACCGGAGACGTCGATCGCGCCGTTGACCGTCTTCAGCTGCTGCTCAGCGGCAACCGCCTTCGTGACGATCGCCCCGTTCACCGTCGAGACGTCGAGCGAAACTCCCGCCGGGACGATGATCTGGTAGCGGGCCTCGACCCGGCCCTTCTCGTTCCCACCCTGGTGCGTCTGCAGCCGCTTCTTCCCGTCGACGACGACGACCTGGCTCCCGGGGCCCCTCGCCGCCAGGAAGAGGTCCCCCCTGTCGTTCTCGAAGACGACCTTCGTCTCCGCGAGGAGCTTCTCCGCCCGCTCCTTCGTCTCCGCTCTGGCGGTCAGCACCACGGTGGCCGCGAAAGAAGTCCCGGCCGTCGCCTCGACCTCGCCGCTCACCCCCTTGACCGTGAGGGAGCGGAGCACGCCCGACGCCTTGACGGTCTCGGTCCTCGAGGCCTTCCCCGGGAGCTGGTCGCCCAGGAGGGGACGGGCGACCGTGAAGATCAGGAACGCCAGGATCAGGACGATCCAGAGGAGCGCGTTCCGGACGCCGTGTGGGTTGGAAGAATCGGCGGGGCTGCTGTTCGTGTCCATGTCCGTGGGACGGTCGTTCGGGGGAAAAGTCACGCTCGGAGGGGGCGTTGGGGCCCGTTCCTCACAGCGCGAGCCGGCCGAGCGCCGACGCCGCCTTCGCCCGGAGGTAGCCGCTCTCCCGCTCGTCGTTCGCCTTCTCCTGGAGCGTCTCGATCGAGGGGCGGTCCTTCAGGGTCACGGCCGCCTTCGCGAGCCCCTCCACGGCGATCATCCGGATCCCGGGGACCGCCTCGGTCCTCAGGCAGGCGATGAGGGCGTCCCTCGTCTCGGGAGTGGGCGGGAGCTGGGAGAGCGCTTCCGCCGTCTTCTTCCTGACGCCGGGGTTCCGGTCGGTCGTCAACGTCTTCGCGAGGACCGCGACGATCCCGTCGTCCGGCGAGACGCTGCCGGCCGCGATCCGCTCCGAGACGAGGTCGAGGGCCTGGCCCTGTGCCCCCTCGTTCGCCCCGCCTCCCGCGACCAGGTATGTGAGGAGGCTCTCGATCCCCTTCTCGTCGGGGCGGCCCACCACGGTGTAGCGGGTGGTGACGTCGAACGACACCCCCAGGCGTCCGCGGGCGTCGACCGGCTGATAGGTGACGTTCGCCATGCGCGGCCGGCCCGAGAGGTCGGGGACCGTCCGGGAGGCGTCGACCATGCGGTCGTTCGAGACCGGGAGGACCGCCTCGACGGCCGGCCGCTCCGGCTTGGCGGAGGCCGGCCCGGCAGCCGGGGCCCAGAGCTGGGCGGAGAGGAACCCGCCCAGCCCCATGACGACGAGCGCCGCGACCCGGCGCATCCCAGGCCAGCTGAACCCGGCCGTCCGCGGAGCCCGCTTCAGGGTCGCCGCTTCCATCAGGGACAGGGTCTCCCGCGCGAATCGGGGGGAAGGGACCGGTCCGGGGTCGTCGCCCAGGGCTTCCCAGGCCGTCTCGAGACGGCCCCGTTCGGCGCAGCAGTCGGCGCAGGTCGACAGGTGGCGGTCGAGATCGCGCTCGACCTCCGGGGCGATCTCTCCCGTCAGCTTCAGGAGGGAAAAACTGGGGACGTCGCGGCATTCCATGACTTGTCTCCTTCGGAGAAGTGGGTCTTCAGGGTCTCCATCGCCCGGTAGATCCGGGTCTTCACGGCCCCCTCGGTGATGCCGAGGGCGCGGGCGATCTCGACATAGGAGAGATCGTGGTACCTCGCGAGGATCAGCGCCTCGCGCTGCTCGTGCGAGAGGAGGGCAAGAGCCTGCCGGACCAGGCGGACCCGTTCCGCGCCCAGGGCGTTCATCTCGGCCGAGGGGTCCGATGCGGGCGGCTCCGGCACTGCCTCGAGCGGGACCGCCCCTGCGCGACGGCTCACCCGGAGCCGGTCCCGGCAGGCGTTCGCGGCGATCGCGAAGAGCCACGAGGCGACCGGAGCCCTGCCGTCGTACTGCTCCGCCCGGTCGATCATGCGGAGGAAAACCTCCTGGGTCACCTCCTCGGCCTCGCTCCGGTTCCCCAGCATGCGGGTGGTGAAGCCGAGGATCGGCGAGGCGTACCGCGTGTAGAGCGCCTCCGACCCGGCCGGCTCCCCCCGCCGCACGAGCGCCATGTTCCCTGCGTCGTCCGGAGCTGGACGGCGGTCTCCATCGCGCACGAGACGGAGGGTCCTCATGCCCGTAGGACGACGGAGGCCGGGAAAGGTTTCGCTCTTGTCAGTCCGGGAGGAGGAGGGCCTCCTCCCCCCTCAGAAGTAGTACCGGACCCCCGCCGAGAGCTGGAACGACGAGCCGCCCCGGTCGGAGACGCCGTTCACGAAGTGGAAAAGTCCTTGCCCCAGGATCGAGGTCCGGCGGTCGAAGAAGTACTCGACCCCGCCGCCGGCGTGGAGGCCGACCCGGCCGACCGTGCCCCCCTCCGGCGGGGAGATGCTGTAGAAGCCGACCCCTCCCGTCGCGAAGGGGACGAGACGTTCTCCCGCGAAGAAGTAGACGCCGGAGAGGAGGAACTGCCCGGCGGAGAAATTCCCGCCTCCCTCGATCGAGGTGGAGTGGTGGTCGTAGCTGAACGAGGCGCGGGCCGCGAAGGCCTTGCTGAAGCTGTAGTCGCCCTCGATCCCCAGGAGGTACCCAGTGTTGTACGACCCTTCGAAGGGGAAGGCGGCCCCTCCGAACGCCCCGAGGGAGATCCCCTTCTCCTCCGGGAACGACGCGCCGAGAGCGAGCCCCGGGACGAAGGCGAGGACGAGGAAGACGGCGGCGGCGAGCATCGCCATCGCGGCGGTCATCCGGAATCGAACGGTCATGAATCCCTCCATCGCTTAGTGTCGGCAGGTGAAAATTCCTCACTCCGGCCGGACTGCCCCGAGTCTACACAGAATCTATTCCGGGCCGGTGGCATGATCGGAGCCTCGATGCCACCGAAGGGACGGGTCCTCGTCGACCTCGGAAAGCTGAGCAACCTCGAGGTCGGCCTCGGGGAGGTCTCCCGCCGGTTCGGGGAGGAGCTGGGCCGGCAGCTCGACGCCGGGGCCGCCGCCGACCTCGCCGTCGACCTGCTGGTCCCCCCAGCCTTCCACCGGGGGTTCGGCAGGGAGGCCCGCACCCGGAAGATCCAGGCGCACCACCGTCTCCTCCCGGTCGGCGGCGAGTACGACATCTGGCACGAGCTGCACCAGGACAGCTCCCTCCGCCCGGCCTCGAAACGGAGCCGCCTCCTCCTGACCATCCACGACCTGAACTTCCTCTACGAGAAGGAGCCGGCGAAGGCCCGCCGCCGCCTCCAGAAGATCCAGGAGAAGGTCGACCGGGCCACCCTCGTCATCGCCATCTCCCAGTTCACGGCGAACGAGGTGCGCGCCCACCTCCACCTGAAAGGGCGGCCCGTCGAGGTGATCCCGAACGGCGTCCCCGACGTCTCGTCCGCCCCCTCTCTCCGGCCCGCCTTTCTCCCTGAAGGGCGCCCGTTCCTCTTCACGGTTTGCCACCTCACCGCCAAGAAGAACGTCCACGTCCTCCTCGACCTCGCCAGGCTCGTCCCGGACCGGCTCTTCGTCCTGGCCGGGGACCGCGACACGCCGTACGGCCGGATGCTCGCGGGACGGGTCGAGGACGAGCGAATTGCGAACGTCCTCCTGCCCGGGAAGGTCTCCGACGAGGAGAAGAGCTGGCTCCACCAGAATGCTGAAGGCTTCCTCTTCCCCTCGCTGTTCGAGGGGTTCGGCCTCCCGGTCGTCGAGGCGATGTCGTGCGGGAAGCCGGTCTTCGCCAGCCGCTGCACGGCCCTGCCGGAAGTCGCCGGCGACGGAGGGTTCTTCTTCGAGACCTTCGACCCGGCCGGGATGGAGAGGACCCTCCGCGAAGGGCTGGCGGCGTTCCGCGCCGACCCGGACGGCTGCGCCGGCCGGGCGCGCCGGAACGCGGGGCGCTTCCGGTGGGACACGACCGTCCGGCGGTACCTGGACCTCTACCGGCGCCTCGCCGGACTCCCGGTCGCGATCGCCCGGACCGGCGAGGCGTGAGGAACTCCTACCTCCCGAAGCGGCGGAGCCGGAGGGCGTTCGTCACGACGCTCACCGACGAGAGCGCCATGGCGCCCCCGGCGATCATCGGGTTGAGCGTCCACCCGGTCCAGGGATAGAGGACCCCCGCCGCGACCGGGATCAGGAGCACGTTGTAGACGAAGGCGAGCGCGAGGTTCTGGCGGATCGTCGAGACGGTCGCGGTCGAGAGGTCCAGCGCCTTCCGGACCCCCTCGAGCGCCCCGCCCACCAGGGTGACGTCCGCCGCCGCCATCGCCACGTCGGTCCCCGTTCCCATCGCGATCCCGAGGTCGGCGGCCGCGAGCGCCGGGGCGTCGTTGATCCCGTCGCCGACCATCGCCACGACCGCGCCGGCCGCCTGCAGCTCCGACACCTTCTGCGCCTTCTCGTGCGGCCGCACCGCCGAGAAGACGTTCGCGGGGGGGATCCCCGCTTCGGCGGCGATCCTCGCGGCCACCTCGGGCCGGTCGCCGGTCAGGAGGTAGACGCTCCGCCCCGACCGGACGAGTTGCTGCAGCTCCTCCCGCGCTCCCGCCTTCACCCGGTCGCTCGCGTCGACGCGGCCGGCGAAACGGCCGTCCACCGCGACCAGGAGCGACGTCCCGGCGGACCCGGACGACATGGCCCCTTCCGGGACGCTCACGCCGGAGGAGGAGAGGAACTCCGCGGTGCCGGCCGCCACCTTCCGTCCGGCCACGATCCCGGACACACCGGCCCCGGGCACCGCGCGGACCTCCTTCGCACCCGGGACCGTCAACGACCGGTCCCGCGCCTCGAGGAGGACCGCCGCGGCGAGCGGGTGCTCCGACTGGCTCTCCACGGCGGCCAGGAGCGAGAGGAGCTCGTCCTCGCCGACTCCCCCGGCCGCGCGGACCGCCGTGACCCGCGGCTTCCCTTCGGTCACCGTCCCGGTCTTGTCGAAGAGGACGGCGGTGACGCGGTGCGCCTTCTCGAGGGCGGCCGCGTTCCGGATCAGGATTCCCTGCTCCGCCCCGCGGCCCGTCCCGACGAGGAGGGCGGCCGGCGTCGCGAGTCCGAGGGCGCACGGACAGGCGATGATCAGGACCGCGGTGGCGGCGGTCAGCGCGCGCAGCAGACGGGGCTCCGGTCCGAACGCGAGCCACGCGGCCAGCGTGACCAGCGCGACCGCGACCACGGCGGGGACGAAGACCGCCGCGATCCGGTCGGCGAGGCGCTGGACGGGGGCCTTGGTCGTCTGGGCGTCCCGGACCATCCGGACGATCCGGGCGAGCGCGGTCTGGCTGCCGACGCGGGTCGCCTCCATGACGAACGCGGCGTGGCCGTTGACGGTCGCGCCGATCACCGGGTCGCCCGGCGACTTGGCCACCGGGACCGACTCGCCCGTCACCATCGACTCGTCGATCGAGGTCGTCCCTTCGCGGATCACCCCGTCCGTCGGGAGCTTCTCGCCCGGCAGGACGCGCAGGCGGTCTCCGACCCGGATCTCCCCGGCCGGAATCTCCACCTCGGCGCCGTCCCTGAGGACGCGGGCGCTCTTCGCCGCGAGGGAGGCCAGCGCGCGGATCGCCTCGCCCGCCTTCCCCTTCGCCCGCTCCTCGAGGTACCGGCCCAGGAGGAGGAAGGCGATGATGACCACCGCGGCCTCGTAGTAGACCGGCACGTGGCCGCCGGCGTGGAACAGCTCGGGGAGGGCCGTCGCGAGCGCCGAGACCGCGAACGCCGTCCCGGTCCCGAGGGCGATCAGCGTGTTCATGTCCGGGGAGAGCCGCCGGGCGGCCTTCGCTCCGGAGACGAAGAAGTCGTGCCCGGAGAAGCCGAGGACCATCGCCGTCGCGACCAGGAAGAGCACGTCCCGCCCGGGGAAGGTCACGCCGGCCATCGAGAGGGTGGTCACCGGGACCGCCACGGCGGCCGCCACGACGAGCTTCCGGCGGAGACGGTCGAGGGCGAGCGCCCGCTCGAGCCGCTCCTCGTCGATTCCCTGGTCGGGCGAGCCGGTCGACTCCGGCCCGGCCGCGGGCTTCAGCGTGGCGCCGAAGCCGATCGCCTCGATCGCCTCCACCAGCCGCTCTGGCGGGAGCGCTGCGTCGGCGAGGACCACGCGGGCCCGGCCCGCGATCAGGTCGACGACCGCCGACGCGGTGCCCGGGACCTCGCCGAGCGCCTTCTCGATCCGTGCGACGCAGGAGGCGCAGTGCATGCCGGTCACCGCGAGGTCGACCGACGGGCCCTCGGGCGCGTTCGAGGGACCTGCCGGGACCGGTTCGGACGGGACGGAAGGCGCGGCCGGGAGCGAGGGAAGAGAGGGGAGGTTCATCGGCGTGAAGTCTAGAATGCTCCCGCCGTGTCGACCCGACCGCTCCGTATCGCCCTTTCCGCCGCCGCCGCCGTCCTCTTCCTCCAGACCTTCCCCGCCGGCGCGAAACCCGGGGCGCCTGCGGCACCCTCCACCGGCGAGGCGAAGAAGCGCCCGCTGACGGTCGACGAGATCTGGGCGATCGAGCGCGTCGGCGCGCCGGTCCTGTCGCCCGACGGGTCCCGGATCGCCTACACCGTCTCGACCTACGACGCCGGCGAGAACCGGCTCGACACGGACGTCTGGACCGTTCCGGCGGCGGGCGGCGATCCGCGCCGCCTGACCGCCCGCAGGGGCTCGAGCCGCTCGCCGGTTTTCAGCCCGGACGGGAAGCGCCTCGCGTTCGTCTCGAAGCGCGACACGGACAGGCAGAACCAGCTCTACGTCCTGCCGCTCGACGGCGGCGAGGCCGAGCGGGTGACGGAGATGCCTCTCGGAGTCTCCAGCCCGAGGTGGCTCCCCGACGGCCAGAGGATCGTCTTCGTCTCGACCGTCGTCACCGGGGCCGAGAGTCCCGAGGCGACGCAAAAGAAGGTCGACGAGCGCGAGAAGTCGAAGGTGAAGGCGCGCGCCACGGAGAACCGGCTCTACCGGTTCTGGGACCGGTGGCTGACCGACGACGAGTTCCCGCACCTCTTCGTCGTCGACGTCGCCACGCGGAAGGTGACCGACCTGCTGCCGGGCTCGAGACGGCTCTTCGACCTCCAGGAGTCGGGCGGCCGCAGCTACGACCTCTCGCCGGACGGAAGCGCCGTCGTCTTCTCGGCCAACTCGTCCCCCGAGCCGTACGCCTACCTCAACGACGACCTCTTCCTCGTCTCCACCTCGGGAGGCGAGGTCCGGGACCTCACGGTGGCCAACGCCGCGGCCGACAGCGACCCGGTCTTCAGCCCCGACGGGAAGCGGATCGCGTACGGCCTCCAGCGCCGGCCCGACGGCTGGCCCGACCGGACGCGGCTCGCCCTCCTCGACGTCGCAACGGGGAAGACGACGGTCCTGACGGAGGACTGGGACGTCTCCCCCTCGTCGTGGGTCTTCACGCCCGACGGCCGCTCCCTCGTCGTCACCGCGGAGGCCCAGGCCCGCACGAACCTCTACGCCGTCCCGGCCGCCGGCGGGGCGCCGAGGGAGATCCACCGCGGGGGGACGGTGACGGCACCCCGGGTCGCCCCCTCCGGCGAGGTCTTCTTCTCGATCTCGTCCCTCTCGAAGCCGCCCGAGATCGCCGCGGTGAAGCCCGACGGCACCGGTCTGCGCTGGCTGACGCGCGCCAACGACGAGCGGATGGCGGGCCTTTCGCTCGGCAAGGTCCGCGACGTGACGTTCGAGGGGGCCGGGGGAGACCAGGTCCAGATGTACGTCGTGGAGCCCCCGGGATTCGACCCGAGGAAGAAGGTCCCTCTCGTCCACCTCCTCCACGGCGGGCCGGTGGGGACGTCCGGAGACGCCTTCAGCTTCCGGTGGAACGCCCACGCGTTCGCCGCGCCCGGCTACCTCGTGGCCATGGTCAACTTCCACGGCTCGTCCAGCTTCGGCCAGAAGTGGGTCGAGTCGATCCTGGGCGCACCCGCCGACAGGCCCTTCACCGACGTGATGAAGGCCACCGATTTCCTGATCGCGGAAGGGTCGGTCGACGAGGGCAAGATGGCGGCGGCCGGAGGCTCGTACGGCGGCTACCTCGTGAACTGGATCGCGGGACACACGGCGCGCTTCACGACGCTGATCAGCCACGCCGGCGTCTATGACCTGCTCGGTCAGTTCGCGTCCGACATGACGTTCGGGCGCCAGCACTCGTACGGCGGCTATCCGTACACGAACCTGTCGAACGTCGAGAGGTGGAGCCCGAACCGGCACGCGAAGGGCTTCTCGACGCCGATGCTGATCCTCCACGGCGAGCGCGATTTCCGAGTCCCGCTCACCCAGGGGCTCGAGATCTACGGCGTCCTCACCGCGAAGGAGGTCCCGGCCCGCCTCGTCGTCTACCCCGACGAGAACCACTGGGTGCTCAAGGGGAGCAACGCGAAGCACTGGTACGGCGAGGTTCTCGGCTGGCTCGCGCGGTGGTTCAAGTGAGAGGTCGGCCCAGCGCCGCCTCTTAGTACCCCGCTCCCCAAGTACGATGACGTCACCGTATTTGTGGAGCGGGGTACTTAGTCGCGCCTCGAGCGCTGCGCCTTGGGGATGAGGGGAAGGGCCTCCGGGAGATCGGCCACGGCGTAGACGAGGGCGGCCAGGGCCGCCGTCGCCCGGTCCAGCGACTTCCGGTCGACCTTGTCGAGGGTGTCGTTCGCGGTGTGGTGGTAGTCGAAGTAGGCCGACGAGTCCTGCGTCAGGCCGAAGAGCGGGATGCCGGACTTCAGGAGAGGCGAGACGTCCGCTCCGCCGGCCCCGCCGTTCCTGGCCTTCGCCGCGTGCAGCGGCTCGAGGAGCCGCACGATCTCCGCCACGGTCGCCGCGGCCGCCGGGCCCGCGTTCCAGGAGAAACCGAGGGGCGCCCCGCCGCCGCTGTCCGCCTCGAAGGCGGCCACGTGTCTCGGCATCTCGGCCTGGTGAGCCGCGGCGTAGGTCTGCCCGCCGGCCAGCCCGTTCTCCTCGTTCGCGTACAGGACCACCCGGACCGTCCTCTTCGGCCGCCTCGACGAGGCGCCGATCAGCCTCGCCGCCTCGATGGCGATGCCGCACCCGGCCGCGTCGTCGATCGCCCCCGTCCCGAGGTCCCACGAGTCGAGGTGGCCGGAGACGACGACGATCTCCTCCGGCCGCTCCCGACCCCGGACCTCGCCCACCACGTTGGCCGAGACGGCGTCCGGCCGGTCCCCGCAGGTGAGCCGGAACCGGACGCGGACGGGCTTTCCGCGCGCGACGAGACGGGCGAGGAGGTCCGCGTCCGGGACCGCCAGCGCCGCGGCGGGGATTCTCGGCAGGTCCTTCTCGTAGTCCATCGCCCCGGTGTGGGGGAGGCGGTTCGAGTCGGTCCCGACGGAGCGGATCAAGACGCCGACCGCCCCCGCCGCCGCCGCCCGGGAGGCGCCGCGTCCCCGGATCGGCACCACGTCGCCGTATCCGTTCATGGTCTCCCCGCGCTCCATCTTCCGGTTGAAGAAGACGATCTTTCCGCGGCAGGCGTCGGGCGAGGCCTTCGCGAGCGCCGCGAGGGCCTCGAGCGACTCCACCGCGACCACCTCCGCCTCCAGGCCTTCCTCCGGCGTCGCGACGCTCCCGCCGAGGGCGGTCAGCACGAGCTGCTGGGGAAACGGCGAGACGATCTCCCCCGATTCGGTCCCCCGCTCCCACACCTTCACGGGGACCGGCTCGAGGTGGACGTTCACGAAGCCGAGCGACTCCAGGAGGGCCTTGCCCCAGGGTCCGGCCGCCCGGTCCCCGGCCGACCCGGCCAGCCTCGGCCCCACCTCGTCGGTCAGCCGCTGCACCCACTCGAAGGCCCGGCTCTCCTGGAGCGCGCGGTCGCGCACCGCCTCCGCCCCCTGCCGGGTCTCCTGCGGAAGGAGCTCCGCGCCGAGGAGCGCGCGGGCAACGCACGGGAGGAGAAGGGCGAGCAGGGTCGTCGGACGTTTCATCGGGTCGGCCTCGGGCGCGGATTGTAGTGGCACCGCTCATCTTTCCCGGCACAATCGCGAGGGACGGTCCCTCCCTGCCGCGTCGAAAGGAGCCCCAGATGAAGTTCCGGCTCTCCGCTCTCTTCCTGCTCGTCCTGGGCGGGTGTCTCTCCTCGCCCCCGCCGAGGCCCGCGGGAGAGGACCTCCTCCGCGGGATGACCCTCGAGGAGAAGGTCGGCCAGCTCTTCGTCGTCTCCGCGAACGGCGTCTACTACGCCGAGGACGCCCCCGGCTACAGGGCGCTCGAGAAGCAGGTCGCCCAGGATCACGTCGGCGGGGTGATCTATTTCCGGTCGTCGGTGCTCGAGGCGGCCTCCCTCGGGGCCCGCCTCCAGAAGGCCGCCCGGATCCCGCTCCTCGTCTCGGCCGACCTCGAGGCCGGAGCGGGGATGCGGTTTCCCGACCTCGTCTACGGTCCCTGGGCGATGGCGGTGGCGGCCACCGGCGATCCGTCCCTCGCGCGGCGCCGCGCCCTCATCACGGCGCAGGAGTCCCGGGCCCTGGGGATCCACCAGGTCTTCGCGCCGGTCGCCGACGTGAACGTCGACCCGGACAACCCGGTCATCAACGTCCGGAGCTTCGGCGAGGACCCCGCCGACGTCTCGCGGTACGTCGGGGCGGCGGTGCAGGGCCTGCAGGAGGGGGGCGTCACCGCGACGATCAAGCACTTCCCCGGCCACGGCGACACCCATACCGACTCGCACCTCTCGCTCCCGGTGGTCGCGGCCAGCGCGGAGCGGCTCGCGCGCGTGGAGCTGGTCCCGTTCCGGGCGGGGATCGCCGCGGGCGCCCGGTCGGTGATGGTCGGCCACCTCTCGGTACCGGCGCTCGACGAGGCCCCGGCCACCCTCTCGAAGGCGGTCGTGACCGGCCTTCTCCGCGGGACACTGGGGTTCCAGGGCCTCGTCGTCACCGACGCCATGACGATGAAGGCTCTCTCGGGGCCCGCGCCCGAGCTGGCCGTCCGGGCGATCGAGGCGGGGAACGACATGGTGGTGATGTCGACGGACACCCCGGGCTCGATTGCGGCCGTCGTCGCCGCCGTCCGGGGCGGACGGATCGGGGAAGGACAGGTCGACGCCTCGGTGCGGAGGATTCTCCGGGAGAAGGAGCGGCTCGGCCTCTTCCGCGAGACCGCGCCCCCGATCGACGCGCTCCCGCGGGTCGTCGGCACTCGCGCCCACGCCGCCGTCGAGGAGGAGATCGCCCGGCGCTCGCTCACGCTCGTCCGCGAGGAGTCCGGCGCGCTGCCGCTGGACCGGTCCAGGCCGCTGACCGTCGTGAGCATCCTGGACGAGGGGACGGCCACCCTCGAGGAGCCGCTCCTCTCCGAGCTCCGCAGGCGGCCAGGCCGGGAGCTCCTGACGGCCCGGGTGGACCCCCGGGCCACGGCGTCCGAGATCGCGGACGCCGTGGCGGCGGCCGGAAAAGGCGAGGAGGTCCTCCTCGCGCTCTACGTCCGGGCCCGTTCCGGCTCCGGGACCGTGGCCGTCCCGCGGGCCGGCGCCGAGGCGATCCAGGGAATCCTCGCCGCGGCGAACGCCTCCGGCAGGAAGGTCGTCGCGGTCGCCTTCGGGAGCCCGTACCTCCTCCGCGACTTCCCCGCGCTCGGAACCTACCTCGCGGCCTGGGGCAGCCAGGAAGTGGTCCAGATCGCCGCCGCGGCCGCGCTCCTGGGCGAGCAGCCGATCGGCGGGCGGCTTCCCGTCACGATCCCGGGGGTGGCGGCCCGGGGCGCCGGACTCGACCGGGCGGCGGTCCCCCGCTCCTGACCGGGCGCCGTTTCGCGACCGGACCCCTCAGCGCGGCAGCAGGGTCCTCGGGTCGTTCGTCGTCCTGTCGATGACAGAGGCGTACGCCGCGAACGCCCCTCCGGAGGTCGCGGTCGAGAGGAGGAGCTGTGCGTTCTGGAGGTCGAACGCGTACCCCAGGTCTCGGACCACCTGCGTCACCTGCGTCATCCCGAGCGGCGGCAGCGAGTAGCTCCCCGCCCCGAGCAGCAGGCCCGTGCCCGACACCAGCTTCGCGTCCACGACCAGAGGCACCTCGGTCGCGTTGGTCAGGATCAGGTTCGTCCGGAAGCTCCCGTCCTCGCGGACCGCCACGATCGACCGGGGCGTCGACGGAGTCACGAACGAGCTCGCTCCCGACGCCGGAACGCTCTGGCCGAAGGTCCCCCCGGAGGGACCCGGCGTCGAGGTCTGGCCCAGGATGTTCAGGGAGGGGGAAGGCGAGCTGACGCTGATCGCCCCGTAGCCCGAGGAGACCCCGAAGGTCCGCCCGAGGACGTCCGTGTAGGTCGCGGCCGTCCCCGCCCCCAGGGAGATCGTCTGGACCACGCCCCCGCGCCCGTCGGTGTCGTGGCCGAGGAACTTCAGCGTCACGTTCGCGGTCCCGGCGCTCCGGTTGGCCACCGTCAGGTCCGTCGTGTAGAAGGCGCCCCCCTGGCCGCTCGCCCGCGCGCTCGACGGCAGGATCCAGGGGCCCGTCTCGCCGATCGAGGCGGGGAGGAGCGTCCGGGGATCGTTGGTCGTCCGGTCGATCACCGAAGCGTACGCGGCGAAGGCGCCGCCCACGGTGGGTGTCGAGAGCAACAGCTGGGCCCCCGGGACGTCGGAGGCGACCCCGAGGTCCCGGACAACCTGGGTGACCTGGGTCATGCCGAGCGGCGGAAGGGCGTAGCTCCCGGAAGCCAGCTGCGTGCCGTCGGGGGCGATCAGCGCGACGGCCACCGACAGCGCCGAGTCGGTCGCGTTGGCCAGGATCAGGTTCGTCCGGAAGAGCGAATCCTCCCGGACCGCCGCGATGGAGCGGGGGCTCGCCTGGGTGACGAGGTCGGTGCTGGACATCGCCGGCACGCTCTGCCCGAACGTCCCGCCGGACGGCCCGGGCGTCGACGTCTGGCCCAGGATGTTCAGGGAGCTCGCCGTCGAGGAGATCCGGATCGCGCCGTACCCGCTCAAGACGCCGAAGAGGTTCCCGAGGACGTCCCCGAGCGCGATCGCCTGCCCGGCCAGGATGGTCCTCGTCTGCACGATGCCGCTCCGGCCGTCCACGTCGTGGCCGAGGAACTTGAACGTGGCGGTGGCGTCGGAAGTCGTCCGGTTCGCCACCGTCAGGTCCGTCGTGTAGAACGCCCCGCCCTGCCCGGCGGCCCTGGCGCTGGAGGGGAGGATCCAGGAGTTGACCGCCGTCGGCGTGGCTCCCCACCCCATGTCGAGCATCGCCTCGCGGGTCACCAGCATGGCCATGCCCGCCCTGTAGGTCGGTTCCATCAGCTCGTCCGGAAAGAGGGACTTGTCCCAGTGCGAGACGGACGAGCCCCCCTGGTAGGGATCCGGCGCATACATCATCACGCCGCCGCCCGCCCCGATGCCGTTCACGAGGACGCTCGGGGCCTTCGCCATCACCTGGGCGCCCTTCCAGAGGAGGTTGGTGCTGTTGGTCGAGGAGGCGAGGCGCTCCGCATCGGTCATCACGGGCCACGCCTTGCCCGCGGCCGCGTCGAACAGGTTCACCATGAAGGCGTCGTCGTATCCCTTCTGCTTGGCGCCAGTCGTGCCGTTCACGAAGGACTGGAAACCGAGCCCGTGGCCCAGCTCGTGGTGCACGACGCTCGCGAGGTCGATCGTCTGCCTCGAGCCGCCTCCGTCCAGGCCGTAGTACCAGGGGTTCGGGAACCCGCACGACCCGTCGTCGATCGCCGAGTTGAATCGCGCCACGATGTCCTCGGTGCCGGGGCTGGCGGCGTAGCCCATGAGCTTGCTGGCGAGGGCGCTCGGGTACCAGGTGCCGGCGCGGGGAAAGGACGGATCGTCGCGCCAGATCTGGAGGGCCGAGGCCGAGCCGAGGATTGCCGTCGTCGAGCTGCACGTGAGGGGCTCGAACGTGGACCTGACCGTGATCTTCACGCCGCTCGTCAGCTCGGGCGCCCAGAGCGACGCCGCGTACTGGAAGGCCTGGAGGCGCTGGGCGCCCAGCGTGGTCCCGGTGTTCCCGCCGACGGGCGCTACGGGCGTCGGGTCGTTGAAGCCGACCCCCGCCGCATTCGCGTTGACGATCTCGATCGTCAGCCCGTTTGGCGCCGTGACGATCACCGACGAGGTCTCGACCGGGACGGGGGCCGCAGAGCTGGTCTGCTGCGCGGCCGACCTGGCCCCTGCACCCTGGACACATCGCACCGAGACGCTCCCGTCCGGTTGCACGGTGGCCACCGGCACCATGTCGAACGAGCCGTCGTTGGCGAGGGCCTGCCGCCCCCCCTGGGAGGCACTCCCCCCTTCCGCCCCGGAGGGCGCCGCCCCGGCCTGGAGCGCGAGGGCGAGCAGGAATGCGGCGGCCGCGACGGTGGCGGCCGGCTGCTTCGAGGCGTCACGGGAGGGCTGGCGCTGGTCCATCTTTCCTCTCCTTGGCACGGGGCTTCCCCCCCGCTATCCTACCGAACGACATGAACGGCCATCGCCAGACGTTCTCCTGCCCGTCGTGCAAGATGAAGTTCACCTACTGGGTCGCCGACGGGAACTCCCAGCCGAAGGTCAAGTGCGCCTTCTGCGCCAAGGAGTCCTTCCCGAACGGCGAGCCGCCTACCGCCGCGGTGGCGCCCGCCGCGCCTCCCCCGGCCGCGGCCGCTCCGGCGCCTCCGGCCGCTCCCAAGGCCCCCGCGCCCTGACACCGAGCTCCCCGGCGGATCAACCCAGCCAGAACGTCACGAGCCGGTTCGCGGCGAAGGCGCCGACCCAGGCCAGCGTCCCCATGTACGTGAACTGGAGGACGGGCCACTTCCACCCGCCCGTCTCCCGCCGCACGACGGCGATCGTCGACATGCACTGCATCGCGAACGCGAAGAAGACGAGGAGGGCCACCGCCCCGCCGGGAGTCAGCTCGTGGCGGAGCGCCTCCTGCAGGTCGACCGACTCCTCCTTGCTCTCGATTCCGTAGAGCGTCCCGAGCGTCCCGACGATCACCTCGCGGGCCGCCAGGGAAGAGATCAGCCCGACCCCGATCTTCCAGTTGAAGCCGAGCGGCGCGATGGTCGGCTCCACCGCCCGGCCGATCGTCCCCACCACGCTCTCCGCGATCTTCGGCATCTCGCCGCCCCGGAGCGGGACGTGGGCGAGGACCCAGAGGCCGACGGAGACGCCGAGGATCACCGTGCCGGCGCGGCGCAGGAAGACCTTGGCCCGGTCGACGAGGCGGAGGCCGGTCTGCCGGAGGGTGGGCCAGCGGTAGGGCGGCATCTCCATGACGAACGGCGCGCGGTCGCTCCTCAGGACCGACGACTTCAGCGCACGGGCCGTGCCGAACGCGGCGACGAAGCCGAGGAGGTAGAGGCCCAGCATCGCGGCCGCGCGGGTGCCGAGAAACGGGCCGGCGATCGGGCTCTCCGGGATGAACGCCGCGATGATGAGCGTGTAGACGGGGAGGCGCGCCGAGCAGGTCATGAACGGCGCGATCAGGATCGTGGCGATCCGGTCGCGGCGGTTCTCGATCGTCCGGGTGGCCATGACGGCCGGCACCGCGCAGGCATAGGCCGAGAGGAGCGGGATGAACGACTTCCCCTGCAGGCCCACCTTCGCCATCGTCCGGTCGGCGATCAGTGCGGCCCGGGCGAGGTAGCCCGAATCCTCGAGGATTCCCAGGAACAGGAAGAGCAGGAGGATCTGCGGGAGGAAGACGAGGACCGACCCGACGCCGCTCCAGACCCCTTCCGTCATCAGGCTCCGGAAGACCCCGGAGGGGAGCGCGCCGAGCAGGAGCCGCCCCGACCAGGCGACGAGAGCGGTGACGCCGTCCATCAGGGGGCGCGCCGCCGTGAAGATGGTCTGGAAGACGAGGACCACGACGCCGACGAAGACGAGCGGCCCGGCGACCGGGTGGAGGAAGAGGCCGTCGAGCCGGCGGGTCCAGATCGGCGGCGCCGGGGCCAGGTAGCCTGCCTCCTCGCCTAGCCGGGCCGCCCACGCCCGGCAGGCCGGGAGGTTCGCGGAGGAAGGCAGCTCGATCGGGACCGGGACGCCGACCGCGCCGGAGAGGAACCGCCGGACCGTCTCGAGCCCCTCGCCGGTCGCGGCCGAGATCAGCGTCACCGGGGCGCCGAGCTGCTGGGCCAGGGAGGCCACGTCGACGTCGCCGCCCCGCTTCCGGAGGTCGTCGGCCATGTTCAGGACCACGAGGGTCGGCAGGCCCAGGGCCAGGACTGGCGCTGCGAGCGTCAGGTGCCGGGAGAGGTTCGTCGAGTCGAGGAGGAGGAGGACCGCCTGGGGCTTCGGCAACCCCGGAAGCTCGCCGCGGAGGGCATCGCGGGTCACCCGCTCGTCCTCGGAGCGGGGGCTGAGGCCGTAGACGCCCGGCAGGTCGACGATCAGCGCCTCGGCGCCGCTCTCCAGCCGCGCCGTGCCCGTCCGGTGGTCGACCGTGACGCCAGGGTAGTTCGCCACCTTCTGGCGCAGGCCGGTCAGCCGGTTGAAGAGGGTCGACTTCCCGCAGTTGGGCGGACCCACCAGGGCCACGACCCTGGGGAACGGGTGGCCCGCCGTCGGGAGGTGGACCGGGTGAGCGGCGAGGGCGCAGCCGTCGCATCCGGCGTGAACGGCCTCCGGCGGCGGCGCCGTCCCGGGGAGGCTCACGCGGTTTCCCGGGGAGCGGGATCGGCCGCGAGCCGGAGGATGAGGTGCGCGGCCGTCTCGCGGCGAAGGGCGACCTCCGAGCCGTCCACCCGGTAGACCCTGGGACCCCCGCCCGGAGCCCGGTGGGACCCCACGATGCGGCTCCCCGGCAGGAACCCCAGCTCCATCAGGCGGTGAGCCACGTCATCGGGAAGGTCGATCCGGTCGAGCGTCCCTTCCTCCCCCTGGCTCAGGTCGGCGACCGAGAGGAGCGCGGCGGCCGGCCGGCGTCCCTTTCGCCCCCTTGTCCTGAGACCAAGTCGCATGTTCACGTCGCAAGTATCGAGACCGCGGCGCTTCGTGTCAAGGGAGCCGGATGATCCATATGACGGCCGTCATCTCCGCGGCTCCAGCCTAAACTCCTTCCATGGGCGGATCGGGCTTCCTGCGCGACGTGGCGGTCATCCTGGCCGCCTCGTTCCCCGTCCTCTTCCTCTGCCGGAAGCTCCGCCTGCCGCAGGTCGTCGGGTTCCTCCTGACGGGGGTCGTCATCGGTCCGCACGCGCTCGGGTGGGTGGGCGACACGGCCCGGGTCAGCGGCATCGCCGCCCTCGGGATGGTCCTGATCCTCTTCTTCGTCGGCCTCCAGTTCCCCCTCGAGCGGCTCCTCAAGCTGGGGAAGACGGCGCTGATCGGCGGGCCGCTCCAGATGCTCCTGACGACCGGCGCGATCGCGTTCGCCTCGGTCGCCGCGGGAGACGCCGTCCGCCCCGCCCTCTTCAAGGGGATCCTCGTCTCCCTCTCGTCGTCCGCCGTCCTGATCCCGATCCTGGCGGCGAGAGACGAGCTGGCCGCACCGTACGGCCGCCGCTTCCTCGGCGTCTCGCTCTTCCAGGACCTCGCGGTCATCCCGCTCGTCCTCGTCCTCCCCGCGTTCGCTCCCGACCGCCCCGGCACGCCGCGGGCTGGGGCCCTCGCCATCGCGGCCTCGGTCGTCCTCGCCGTCGTGGCGATCGCCCTCCTGATGGCGGCGGCCCGGACGGTGGTGCCGCGCCTCCTCGACGTGGTCAGCCGCCTCGGCAGCCGCGAGAGCTTCACGGGGGCGGTCATCGTCCTGGTCCTCGGCCTCGTCACCTTCGGCGAGCGGACCGGGGTTTCCGCCGCGATGGGCGCCTTCGCGGCGGGAATCGTCCTCGGGGAGAGCGAGCACGTCCACGAGATCGCCTCCACGCTCTCCCCGTTCCGCGACCTCCTCTCGAGCCTCTTCTTCGTCTCGATCGGGATGCTCCTGGCCCCGCCGTTCGTCGCGCAGCACCCGCTGCTGGTCGCCGGGGCGACCCTCCTCGTCCTGACGGTGAAGCCCCTCTCCGCGCTCACGGCGCTGGTCGCGGCCGGGACCGTCCCCAGGACCGCCCTCCGAGCGGCCCTCGCGCTGGCGCCGGTCGGGGAGTTCTCCTTCGTCCTCGCCGGGGCGGGCGCAGCCCTCGGGCTCCTGGACGAGACGACGCAGCAGACGTTCGTGGCGGTCGCCGTCCTCACCCTCGCGCTCGCGCCGCTCCTCGTCCACCTCGGGCCGCTCCTGGCCCCCTTCCTCCCGGAACGGGTCGAGAGCATCGACGAGGACGACCCGCACGGGAAGAAGCTGTCGCGCCACGTCGTCGTCCTCGGCTACGGCCTGTCGGGCCGGAGCGTGGCGCGCGTGCTCGCCGAGACGCACGTCCCCTACTGCGTCGTCGAGATCGACCCGGACCGCGTCCAGGCGGGGCGCCGCGACGGGATCCGGATCCTCAGGGCCGACGCCACCGGGCGGGCGGGGATCGAGGCGGCCAGCATCCCGGCGGCCCTCGCGGTGGTCGTGACGATCCAGGATCCGGACGGGGCCCGGCGCGCGACCCGCCTCTGCCGCCAGCGCAACCCGACCGCGCGCCTCCTCGTCCGCACCCGCTACCTCTCGGAGGTCGACGCCCTCCGGCAGGCCGGGGCCGACGAGGTGATCCCGGAGGAGTTCGAGACGTCGATCGAGATCGTCGCCCGGGTCCTGCGCACGCTCCACATCCCGGGCAACGTCGTGGCCACGCAGCTCCGGCTCCTCCGCGACGAGGGGTACCGGCGCCTCCGCGACCCTCACGCGAAGAAGGCCGGCGGCCGGCGGTTCTCGGCCCTGATGGCCGCCGGGACGACGGAGCTCTTCCTCGTCCTGCCCGACACCGAGGCGGAGGGCCGGGCGCTCGGCGACCTCCACCTCGACGCGGACCACGTCGCCGTTCCCGCCCTGCTGCGCGACGGCGTCCCGACCGCCCCCGTCCCGGAGGACCTCGTCGTCCTCGCCGGAGACACGCTCCTCCTCGTCGGGGCTCACGAGGACCTGGCGGCGGTCATCTCCCGCCTCGAGAAGGCCTCGCCCTCGCCGTCCCCCGCCGGCTGACCCGCGGCGTCCCGTCCGCCGAGAGGAGGGCTTTGCAGAGGAAGACGCGGTCAGGGGTCCCCGCCGCGTCATCCCCCGTCAGGACGCGTCATTCACCGTCACCCCGGGTACTTGACACCCCTCCCCGAGTACGGTGACGTCACCGTATTTGTGGAGCGGGGTACTTGGCCATGACCGAGGCCACGACCCGGGTCGAGAGCTGGTGGTAGCCCGGGGAGGCCGCCGCGAAGATCTCCGCCGCCAGCGCCCGGGTTCGCTCGTGCCTCCCGAGGGCGGCGTAGAGCGGCCGGAGGTACTTCATCCGGCCCACGCGGGAAAGGACCTCCCGGATCCGCGGGAAGACCGGCTCGTGGTCGGAGCCTCCCGCGATCACCAGCCACTCGACGAGGATCTCGTGGTTCCCCCGCGCGGTCAGGTCCAGCGTCCGCTCGAGCCAGTCGAGCGAGGGGCGATCCATCTCCCGGGGAAGGTGCTGCAGGTAGACGAGCAGCTCCGGCGGCGTCCACCGCGCCATCTCCTCCGGGGCTGGCCGGACGCCGTCCGGCCAGCCTTCTGCCAGCGCCGTCAGCCGCTCGAGCGACTCCGAACGGAAGACCGGGGCGTTGGCCGGCATCCCGGCCGCGTAGAACCACTCCTTCGCCCCGACGGTCGTCGAGACGCCCGGGAGCTTCTCGTCGAGGAAGGCGAGGAACTCCTCGGTCGAGATCGACGTGAAGCGGAAGGTGTCCATGTAGCTCCGGAGGAACCGGTCGAACGCCGCCCGGCCCGCCGTCCGCTCCAGGAGGGCCACGAAGCGCGCTCCCTTCTCGTACGGGACGGACGAGAAGGCCTCGTCGGGGTCGATCCCCTTCAGGTCGGTCTTCAGGCGGGTCAGCGGCGAGCCGGCCCCGAACCGCTCGACCGACTCGTCCAGCGCCTTCTGCCCGGTCGCCCAGCCGAGGACGGCCGCCTCCGGCCCGTGGATCGTCTCCAGGATCCGGCGCTCCGCCCAGACCGTGAACCCCTCGTTCAGCCAGAAGTCCTCGTTCGTCGCGTTCGTCACGAGGTTCCCGGTCCAGGAGTGGGCCAGCTCGTGGGCCACCACGTCGACGAGCGACCGGTCGCCCGCCAGCAGCGTCGGCGTCAGGAAGGTCATCCTGGGGTTCTCCATCCCGCCGTACGGGAACGACGGGGGAAGGACGATCATGTCGTATCGGTCCCAGTCGTACGGCCCGAAGAGCCCCTCGGCCTTCACGATCATCTCCTCGATGCCGGCGAACTCCCAGGCGGCGGCGTCCACGACCTCCGGCTCGGCCCATACCCGGGAGCGCGGCGAGAGATCGCGCCCCTCGAGGGAGCCCACCGCCAGCGCGATCAGGTACGTCGGGATCGGCTGCGGCATCCGGAAGAGGAAGGTCGTCGTCCCCGGCGCGGCGCCGGGACGCACCCCGTCCGGCCCGGCCGACATCACGGCGACGAGGCCGTCGGGGACCGTCACCGCCGCGTCGTACGTCACGCGGATCCGGGCGGTGTCCTGTAGCGGGACCATCGATCGCGCGTGGATCGCCTGGCACTGGCTGAAGAGGAACGGCTGCTTCCTTCCCGCCGTCTGCTCGGGGGAGAGCCACTGGAGGGCGGCCGCGCCGGGCGACGTCGCGTACCGGACCGTCACCGCCTCCGTCCCCGGCGGCAGCTCGACCCTCAGCCGCTCCCCCAGGATCGGGTCGGACGGGCCGAGGGAGAACGGGACGGCGGCGCCCGTTCCGGTCGTGACGGAGCGGATCTCCAGCCCCTTCGCGTCGAGGTCGAGCGGTCCGGCGGAGGGCCCGGAGAGGACGAGGGTCGCGTCGCCCTCGAGCCGCTTCGCCGCAAAGTCGACGGTCAGGTTCAGGACGACGTGGCGGGTCCTGGGCTGGACGGAGTCGGCGCAGGAGTGGGGATCGATCAGTGCCATGGAGAAATGATCTCACGCGGGGCGCGCGGGCGGTCCTCTCTATACTCGCGCGATGCCGACGCAAGCGCCCCCCCGGGGCGTCCTCCGGACCTTCCCCCCCGTCTTCTGGCTCGCGAACGTCATGGAGCTGTTCGAGCGGGCCGCCTACTACGGGCTCAACTCGGTCCTGGCCGTCTACCTGACCGACAGGGTGTCGACCGGCGGCCTCGGCTTCTCCGAGCAGTCGGTCGGCTTCCTCCAGAGCCTGATCTACGCTTTCATCTACGTCCTGCCGATCGCCGGCGGCGCCCTCGCCGACCGGTACGGCTACCGGCGGATGCTCCTCTTCGCCTTCTCCCTGCTGTCGGCCGGGTACTTCGTCAGCGGGAACGCCTCGACGTACGGGACGGTCTTCGCGGCGCTCCTCCTGATGGCGACCGGGGCCGGGCTCTTCAAGCCGATCATCGCCGGCACCCTCGCCCGCTCGACGAACGAGTCGAACTCGGGATTCGGCTTCGGCATCTACTACTGGATGATCAACATGGGCGCCTTCGCCGCCCCCCTCGTCGTCAGCTGGCTGAAGGGGTTTTCCTGGCGCTACGTCTTCGTCGCCTCGGCCCTCTACTGCGCGGCGATGCTCCTGCCGACGGTCTTCCTCTACAAGGACCCCCCGAAGCCCGAGAACACCAAGACGCTCGCGGAGGTCTTCCGCGGAGCGGCGCTCGTCCTGGGCGACGCCCGGTTCATGCTGATGATCGTCGTCTACTCCGGCTTCTGGATCCTCTACTTCCAGAACTTCGGGTCGGTCCTCTGGTACCTCCGCGATTTCGTCGACGCGGCGCCGGTCGACCGCCTCTTCGCCGCCGTCGGGATCCCGCTGAAGTTCGACGCCGAGCACGTCACCGTGATCAACGCGGCGACGATCATCCTGCTCCAGGTCTTCGTCTCGCGCATCGTGAAGGATTTCCGCGCCCTTCCGACGATGGTGGGCGGCATCGTCATCGGGACGGCGGGCTTCCTCTGCCTCGCGGCCTCGACCAACGTCTGGATCTTCATCCTCGGCCTCTCGGTCTTCTCGGTCGGGGAGATGACCGCCCACCCGAAGTACTTCAGCTACGTCGGCCTCGTCGCCCCGTCCGACCGGAAGGCGGTCTACATGGGGTACGCGTCGCTCTACGGCGTCATCGGGAGCCTGATCGGCTCGAGCCTCGGCGGCCTCCTGTACGGCTCGATGTTGAAGCCCCTCGTCGGCAAGCCCGAGGGCCCCGCCGCCGCGCGCTCCTTCTGGCTGATCTTCGTGGCGCTGAACGCCGCCGCCGCGATCGGGCTCCTCCTCTACGACCGCACCTTCGCGGCCGACACGCCCGAGACGAACGAGAAGGCGCGGAAGGTGATGCTCGGCATCTACACCCTCCTGCTCGTCACCGGCGCGCTCTTCCTCCGGTCGTCGCTCTTCGGGGGGGCGGAGGTCTCGTGGAAGACCTTCGTCCAGGCCCTGATCATGCTCGCCCTCGGAGGCGGCGGCGCCGTCGTCAGCCTGAAGCGGCGGTAGCCCGGCTCAGGCGATGTAGAGGTAGACGGCGAGGAAGTGGCTCACCGCCCCGCCGAGGACGAAGAGGTGCCACACGCCGTGCGCGCGGGGGAGCTTCTTGTCGAGGGCGTAGAACGGCGTCCCCGCGGTGTAGAGGAGCCCGCCCGCCGCGAGCCAGAGGACCGACGCGAGAGGGAGGGCCCGGACCAGCGACGGGATCGCCGCGACCGCCAGCCACCCCATTCCGAGGTAGAACGCGATCGCCAGCGCCCTCGGCCGCTTCTTCGGGATCAGGTCGATCATGATGCCGGCGGCCGCCAGCGCCCAGACGAGCGCGAAGAGCCACCAGCCCCAGCTGCGGCGGAGCGTCACGAGCGCGAACGGGGTGTAGGTCCCGGCGATGAGGAGGTAGATCGCCAGGTGGTCGACGTGCTGGAAGATCTCCTTCGCCCGCCCCTCCAGCGAATGGTAGAGCGTGGAGGCCGCGAAGAGGAGGACGAGCGTGGCGCCGTAGACGCAGAAGCTGGTCGCCTTCCACGGGTCGGCGGCCCGGACACCGGAGACGACCAGGGCCACGAGCGCCACCCCCGCGAGGAGGAGGCCAGCGAGACTGGTGACGCTGTTGAACCGTTCGGAACGCTCCATTCGTTCATCATACCTTCCGCGCCCGCCCGGCGAGGTCCTCGTGCGACCCGGGCACCATAATCGACGCCTGATGATCGAAGGCGTCTTCCCTCCCCTCCCGACCCCGTTCCACGACGACGGCTCCCTCGCCATCGACCGGCTCCGCGAGAACGTGGAGCGCCTCAACCCGACGGGGCTGTCGGGCTACCTCGCCCTCGGCTCGAACGGCGAGGCGTTTCACGTCTCCCCTCCGGAGGCGTCCCAGGTGTTCGCCGCGGTCGCCGCCGCGGTCGCGCCCGGCATGACCGTCCTGGCGGGGACGGGGCAGCTCTCCACCTGGGCGACGATCGAGATGACGCAGAGGGCCGCCGACGCAGGGTGCCACGCGGCGCTCGTCCTCCCGCCGTTCTACTACAAGGGGTCGATGACGAACGACGCCCTGAGGAGGCACTTCGAGACGGTCGCCGACGCCTCTCCCCTCCCGGTCGTCCTCTACAACGTCCCGGCCACGACGGGACTCTCGATCCCGGTGGAGGTGATCGCGGCCCTCGCGAAGCACCGGAACGTGGTGGGCGTCAAGGACAGCTCGGGCGAGGTCGCCCGCCTGGCCGACACGGTCCGCCTCACGCGGGGCGGCGAGCCGTTCTCGGTCCTCTCCGGCAACTTCGCCGCCACACTCCCCGGCCTGACGTTCGGAGTCCAGGGGGCGATCCTGGCGGTGGCGAACGTGGCCCCCCGCGAGTGCGTCTCGCTCCTCGCCCTCTTCCGCGAGGGACGGACGGCCGAGGCGGGAGAGCTCCACCTCCGGCTCCTTCCGATCGCCGCCGCCGTCACCTCGAAGCACGGGGTCCCGGGGCTGAAGGCGGCCCTCGGCCTGCTCGGGGAGTCGGGCGGACCGGGCTTCTTCGGCGGAAGACCGCGCTCGCCGCTCCTCGCCGTCTCGCCGGCCGTCCGGGAAGAGATCGGGCGAACCCTCCGGGAAGCCGCCCTCCTCCCCGCCTGACCTATTTCGGCGCCCGGAACCGGAGGGCGCTCGCGATGACCGCCACGCTCCCCACGATGTTCGCGGCCATCCCGACGATCAGCGGAACCTGCCGGATCCGGAGGCCGTAGACGAAGTAGACGAGCTGGCCGCCCAGGAAGACCAGATACGTGACGACCGAGACGTCGTCCGAGCTCCGCCGCTTCCAGATCCGGACGGCCTGGGGAACGTAGGCCGCCCCCGTGCCGATTCCGACGGCCGAGACGAGCCAGGCCAGGATGCTGTCGAAGAGTTCCATCCCGTCAGCATACAGATTGGCCGGCCGTCGGCGGTCCCAGGCGCGGGGCCGGCTCCTTCCCCCCGTCGGGATCTCGGCGCAGACTCCCCGGGCCGCCCGCCCCGGGCGGTCACTCCGAAAGAGGGAGGCGCCATGCGCCAATCACTCCGGTTCGTCCCCGCCGTCCTCCTGTTCGCGTCCGCGGCAGGTCTCGCCCAGGCTCCAGGAGCGTCGCCGGCCGCGCCCCCGCCGGGCGGCTACTCCGGCCACGGCGCGGAGAGCGTCCCGGCCGAGGTGATCGCGAAGTTCGCGCCGCCGGCCCTTCCGGCGCCGCTCGCGGCGAAGATCCAGATGCTGGCCGACGTCCGCTCCCCTCTCGGCGGGCACCTCTCCCCCGACGGCCAGAAGCTCTACTTCGTCTGGAACGTCACGGGGGTCCCGCAGGTCTGGCGCCTCGACGGCCCGAACACCTTCCCGATCCAGATGACCGGCGGCGAGGAGCGGACCTCCGTCGCGGGGATCACGCCCGACGGCAAGACGCTCGTCCTCTCCCGCGACCGGATGGGGGAGGAAAACCCCGGCCTCTACACGATGCCCGCCTCCGGCGGCCCGCTCACGACCATCCAGCGCCTCCCCGGTGTCCAGACCTCCTTCGCATTCATCAGCGACCACGGGAAGTGGGTCACCTTCCGATCGAACGACGTCAAGCGCGACTCCTATCGGATCCTCCGCTACGAGTTCGCGACCGGCAACAAGGAGGTCGTCTTCGACGAGCCGGGGCTCTGGGGCGTGGCGGACCACCGCCCCGACGGCCGCCTCCTCCTCCACAGGTCGACCGGCTCGCAGACCGGCGAGTACTGGGAGTGGGACCCGGTCAAGAAGACGAAGACCCCTCTCCTCGGACAGGGGGACAAGGAGGAGCTCCGCGCCTCTTACGGAAAGAGGGAGGGGGAGCTGATCGTCGTCACGGCCAAGTTCGGCGATTTCCGGCGCGCCTACCGGTGGGAGAACGGCAAGTTCGAGCCGATCACCCCCGAGTTGAAGTGGAACGTGGAGCGGACCCACCTCGACCGATCGAAGACCAGGCTCTTCTACACGGTCAACGAGGGGGGGTACCACAGGTCGCACCTCCTCGACCCCGCGACGTACCAGGAGCTGCCGCTCCCGAAGCTCCCCCCGGGCGACTCCATCGGCGTCGGCGGCTCCACCCAGGACGGCCGGTTCACCACCTTCACGGTCTCGACGGCCAGGGCGCCCGGCGAGTCGTGGGTCTACGACTGGCAGAAGGCGATCCTGACGCGCTGGCTCTTCCCGTCCACCCCGGAGGTCGACACCTCGACCTGGGCCGTCGCCGTCCTCGACACCTACCCGGCCCGGGACGGCACGAGGATTCCCGTGTTCGTCCGCCGCCCCGCGAAGTGCGAGCCGGCCCCCTGCCCGGTGGTCGTCCAGTTCCACGGCGGCCCCGAAGGGCAGGCCACGCCCGGGTTCTCGCCGACCGCCCAGCTCTGGGTCGACGCCGGCTTCGTCCTCGTGGAGCCGAACGTCCGCGGGAGCGAGGGGTACGGGAAGAAGTGGCTCGACGCCGACAACGGCCCGAAGCGCCTCGACGTCATCACCGACATCGAGGACGCCGCGACCTGGGCCCGGAAGGCGTTCGCCGTGGACGGCAAGACCCCCAAGGTCGGCGTCATGGGCGGCAGCTACGGCGGCTACGCGACGCTGATGGCGATGACCATGTTCGCGGGGACCTACGACGCCGGCGTCTCGAACGTCGGCATCTCCAGCCTCGTCACCTTCCTCCAGAACACCGCCCCCTACCGGCGGGTCCTCCGGTCGTCGGAGTACGGCGACCTGGAGAAGGACCACGACGCCCTGGTGAAGCTCTCGGCCACCACCTACATCGACAAGCTGAAGGCCCCTCTCCTGATCATCGCCGGCGCCAACGACCCCCGCGTCCCGGTGGGCGAGGGGATCCAGATGTACGAGGCGGCGAAGAAGAAGGGGATCCCGACCGGTCTCGTCATCTTCCCGGACGAGGGGCACGGGGCGCAGAAGCGCGACAACCGCGTCCTCCAGACCGGGAACACGCTCCTCTGGATGGAGAGGTTCCTGAAGGGGACTCCCGACAATTAGCAGTCACCATTTGGGATCGCCTCCTCGAAGGCGCGCTCGGAGACGTCCGGGCTCATCTCCGCCTCCTGCTCTGTCGCGGGCGGCTCTCGATCCGCGGCGGCTCGTCGAGGACCTCGAGGATGGCCCGGGCACAGTAGACCCGGTTCCTCTTCGCCGGGCCGGCCAGCGCGGCGATCCCCGCTTCCTCCAGGCGGTCGACCGCCCGCTGAGCCGTGGTGAAGGCCACGCCGAGGCGCTCTGCGAGCCTGTTCACCGTCCAGTACGGGTTCTCGGCGAAGAGATCGATGGCCTTCTCGGGCAGTCGCGAAGAGCCGCTCGCCAGCCGTCCTCGCCAGGTGGCGAGAAGGTCGTCGATGCGCTGGATGCGGCCCAGGGCGTCCTCCGCCTGGCCCGCCGTTCCGGTGAAGAAGTAGCCGAGCCATTCCTCCCACTCGCCGGACTCGGTGACGGCGAGGAGGCGGGCGTAATACTCGTCCCGCGTCGCCTCGAACCAGGCGCTCAGATAGAGCAGCGGCGACGGCAGCGCTCCCTTGGCGATCAGGAGCAGCGTGACGAGCAGCCGGCCCACGCGCCCGTTGCCGTCCAGGAAGGGATGAATGGCCTCGAACTGCGAGTGCGCGAGCGCCGCGTGAACCAGAGGCGGCAAGGTGTCGTCATGCAGGAACCGCTCCCAGGCTCCCAGGCACTCCATCAGGCGGTCGGGGGGCGGTGGGACGAACGTGGCGTCATCCAGGACACCGCCCGGGCGGCCGATCCAGTTCTGGCTGCGCCGGAACTCGCCCGGAGTGGCCGAGTCCCCGCGGACGCCCCGCATCAGCTTCTCGTGCAGCTCCCGCACGAGCCTCAAGGAGAGAGGCAGCGTCCGCATCCGTTCCACGCCGTATTCGAGGGCGGCGACGTAGTTCCCGACCTCGCGCAGGTCAGCCGGGCTCCGCTCGACCGCTCCGCCCGCTTCGGCCGCGAGCAGCTCGCCGAGCGTCGCCTGGGTCCCTTCGATCCGGCTCGACAGGACCGCCTCCCGGCGGACGAACGGCCTGATCAGGAGGTGGGGATTCGGGAGCCCTCGCCCTTGGCCCGCGAGCCGTCCCACCGCCCGGTCTGCCGCCGACAACGCCGTGACGAGGCCCACCGTCCACTCGATGCGAGGGGGCAGCGGGTCCGGGACGTACGCCCAGTAGCCACCCGGGCACCGGACCCGGCGTCCGTGCGGCTGGCGCTTTCGCATGACTGCCATGGGCCTCCTTGTTTTCGGCGTCGAAAACGACCGGACCCATTATTAGCGATAGTGACTAATCGCGAAAAGAATAATCCAACGGAAGTTCATCGTGATTCCCCGCGCATTCTCGAGCGTGGTGCGTTCACCATTCCAGACAGCGATTCATGCCGCGGCCTCCCTGTGCTACTGGCGCTGAGCGGAATTCCGTCCCGGGAGCAACGACCACGGGTGATAGGGGCCTACGACGCCGGCGTCTCGAGCCTGACTCGGGCTCGCCCGCCCTCGCGCCGGAACGCCGGCGGCAGGGCGAGGTAGCCGAGGCCGAGCGGAATGGCCATCGCCCCGGCCGCGAGCCAGAGGGCCGTGCCGCCGAGCCCCGAGTAGATCGCCATCCCGGCGGACGGCGCGACGACCCAGCCGGCCGAGAAGGCCACCGTGTAGGCGCCGAGGTAGGCGCCGCTCCGCGCCTCCGGCGCCCTCTGGGCTGCCGCGGCGTTGATCATCGGCATCGCGACCATCTCTCCGACCGTCCAGACGAGGATGGTGAACGCCGCGAAGGGCCACGTCCTCCCGAGCGGCAGGAGGCCGAACCCGACGCAGACGAGGACGCTCCCGACCGCGGCGACCCGCAGCCGGTCCCGGTGCTCGAGCGCGCGGACGAGCACCATCTCGAAGAGCGCGACGGCGAGGCCGTTCAGCGAGAAGAGCGCCCCGATTCCCCTCTCCGAGAGGCGGTACACCGCCTTCAGGTAGAGCGGCATCGTCGCGAAGATCTGGAAAAAGACCATCCCGAGGAGGGTGGTCAGCGCGAGGAAGGCGAGGAACGGCCCGTCGACCCACGGCGAGCGGCCGGCCCGGACCTCGGACCGCGAGGGCGCCGCCGGGGCGCCCCTCACGTCGAGACGGAGAGCGAGGAGGACGGCGGCCGCCGCCCAGCAGGTGAGGGCGTCGCAGACGAAGAGGAGGCCGTAGTGACGGGCCGCCAGGAGCCCGCCCACCGCCGGCCCGATGGCGAAGCCGAGGTTGTTCGCGAGACGGACGAGCGAGAGCGACCTCGGGAGGGCCGCTGAGGGACAGCTCCTCGTCACGGAGGTCATCAGCGCCGGCCGGAAGCAGTCGGTCACGACGCTCAGTAGGAAGACCGCCGCGGAGACGGCGAGGCGCCCCCGGAGCTGGGAAAGGACGAGGAACCCGGCGCCGGTCGCCAGGAGACTGGCGCGCTGCACCCAGAGGGAGTGGACCCGGTCCGACAGCCACCCGCCCAGCATCGCCCCCGCGATGGAGCCGACCCCGTAGAGGCTCAGCGTCCGGCCCGCCTCGAACGCGCTGAACCCGAGGCGGGTCGTGAAGTAGAGGGTCAGGAAAGGCAGGACCATCCCCCCCGCCCGGTTCACCAGATTGGCTCCCGCGAGGAGCCAGATGGTCCGCGGGATCCCGGAGAAGGCGTCGCGATAGGCCCCGACGAGCTTCACGGCCGGCATCAGGGCGCCTCGGCGACCGGCCCCAGGGACCCTGCCCGATCGTCGCCCGGAAAACGGCCCGACATGCCTGGCTGGGGCTTCATCAGCCTTTCGTTTAGCCCCAAAGCAGCCCGTTCGCAAGGGCCTTCCGGTGGAGGGAGCGACGCCACGGCTACGAAGACGGATCGCACGTAGACTGCCGGAGGCGTGGCCGGACCGGAACCTGGGCGCTGGTCTGGTGGAGTTCTTCTCGAAGAGGGGCAGGTTGTGAAAAGAGCGAGATTTCTATTCTCGAAAAGGGATTGCCTCGGCGGTGGAGCGTCAGGGGTCGTCCGGCGCCGCTCGGGGCCGGCGCTGATCGCCCTGTCTCTCCTCCTCGCGGTCTCGTTGGGCGCCGAGGCCACGACGACGATCAACCACCAGTTCACCCAGGCGACGATCAACCCCGGCGACACCTCGGTCTACCGGATCACCGTCGCGAACGCCTCGACTGTCGCGCTCACCGCGGCGGCGGTCACGGTGGTCCTGCCGTCCCCGGTCAAGATCGCGAGCCCCGCCGGAATCTCGAACACCTGCGGCTTCACGGTGAACGCGGCCACCCCCGACACCTCGACCGTCTACCTGGCGGCCGGGACGATCCCGGCCGGCACCGGGTCGATCGACGGGCAGTGCTACTTCGAGCTGAAGGTCACCTCGACGACGCCCGGGAACCACATCGCGACGATCCCGGCGAACACGACGCCGGACGGTGTGACGAGCGGTTACACGGCCCTCGAGAACGGCACCCAGGTCTGGAACACGACGGATGCCAATGCAACGCTCGGGATCAACGCGCTGACGGCCCCGACCGGGTCCAAGACCTTCACCCCCTCGCCGGCCAAGGCGGGGGATCCGGCGACCCTGGCGATCACCCTCTCGAACCCCAACCCGGCCGCGACGATCCCCCTGACGACCTTTACGGACACGCTTCCCGACCGCATGGTCGTCGCGTCCTCGACCGCGGCCACGACCTCCTGCACGGGGACGGACTCGGTCAACGGGACGGTCACGGCCGTCCCCGGCTCCTCCACCGTCACGCTCACCGGCGGGACGATGGGACTGTCGGGAGGTTGCACGATCAGCGTCCCGGTGGTCGTCGGCACGATCACGACCACGCCCGAGACCTTCACGAACAGCGTCGCCGCCGACGCCATCGGCAACACGCGGGGGCTGGGGAGCCTCGTGTTCTCGAAGGCCGTGAACGTCGCCACGCCGATCGACGTGACGAAGACGTTCCTGCCGCTGAACATCTCCGGCGGCCAGCCCTCGCTGGCGACGATCGTCGTGAAGAACAACAGCACGGCGAACGTCCTCGACATCACCTCCTTCACGGACAACCTCGCCGGGACGACGCTCCGGATCCTCGGCACCTCGAGCTCACCGACCGCGGCCCCTCAGGACCCGTCCGTCACCTGCACCGGCTCGGGGGGGGCAGGCGGCACGCTCACGGCCCCCCTCGACCTCCTGGGCCAGGCGATCACCCTGGCGGACGCCAAGGCCGGACCTGGCGGCGCGTGCACCATCACCGCCTACCTCACGTCCAACGTCGACGGCGCCCACGTCAACTCGATCCCGGCCAACGCCGTCGGCAACCCGAACAACTACCCGAGCCCGGCCGCCACGGCCACCCTCAACTCCTTCGCCCAGCTGACCGTCGACAAGTCCGTCACCCCGAACAGCGGCGGCCCCGCCCTCCAGGGGAGCGCCGCGCCCGGTCAATGGGTCAAGTTCGTCCTGAGCGTCAAGAACTGGTCCGGGGCGACGGTCAGCGGCGTCAACCTCAAGGACGTCCTCCCGAGAAACGGCACGAACCAGATGACGCTCTTCGACGCCGGGAGCGGCTTCTACACGGCCCCGTCGCCCGGCTGCAGCGGAGGGACCTGGACCGGGACCGACGCCGCCGGCACCAGCACCGGGAATCCGCCGACGGCCTCGGACGCGGGTCTCCTCTGGACGGACGGGACTCTCGTCGGGGGGACGCCGGGCGTCTGCACCGTCACGATCTGGGCCAAGCTCCCCTCCACCGCCACGAAAGGGATGACCTTCACCAACACGATCGGGTACTGCACGGTCACCGGCACGGGCCCGGCGGGGCCGATCTGCAACTCCTACGACTCCAGCATCATCACCGTCACGGTCGACGCCGTGGCGGTGACGAAGGCGTTCAGCCCCACGAGCATCCCCCAGGGGGGCCTCTCGACCGCCACGATCAAGCTCTTCAACCGGACCGTCAACGCCCTCACGGCCGTCTCCCTGACGGACACGCTGCCGGACGGGCTCACCCTGGCCGCGAACCCAGCCGCCACGAACGGCTGCGGCGGATCGCTCCAGGCCTTCCCCGGCACGGGGAGCGCCGTCCTGACGGGGGCAACCGTGGCCGCCCGCCCGGACGCGGGCGTGGAGTCGAGCTGCACGATCACCTTCCGGGTCACGGGGACGGCCGTCGGGAAGGTGACGAACACGATTCCCGCGAACGACCCGACCCGCTTCTCCAACGCCCAGGGCGTGGTCCTGGCGACGGCCGCCTCGGCGGACCTGACGATCAACACGGGGCTCACGGGAGCCAAGACCTTCACCCCCGCGTCGGTCGCCTCGGGGGGGGTCTCGCGGGTCAAGATCACCCTGACGAACAGCTCCAGCGGCGCCCTGACGAACGTCTCGGTGGACGACAACACCTTCTCGTCCGGGTTGACCGTGGCCAATCCGGCGGACGCGGCGACGAGCTGCGCCGGCTCGCCGACCATGGTGGTGAACCCCGGCGCCGCGCGTGCCCAGATGCTCGGCGCCACCCTGGCCGCCGGGGGCTCCTGCGACTTCTCCTTCGACGCCGTCACGAGCGGCGCCGGTCCCTGGAGCAACACGGTCCCGGTCGGGAAGATCACGGCGGCCGAAGGGCTCTCGAACACCGCGGCCGTGACCGCGGACCTCACCGTCGCGCCAGCGCAGATCAACATCAACAAGTCCTTCAACCCCGTCCTCGTGACAGGGGGCGTCCCCTCCACCCTCCAGATCGACGTCATCAACCCTTCCTCGATCGCCATGACGGGGGTCGGGTTCACGGACACGTTCCCGCTCGGGATCCAGGTCTACTCCGTCCCGAACGCGACGACCGACTGCGCGGGGGGGACGATCACGGCGATCCCGGGCGACGGACGGGTCATGCTCGAAGGCGCCACCGTGGCCGCGGGCCAGACGTGCCACCTCTACGTCACGACCACCTCGGTGAAGTTCCTCAACCTGACGAACACGATCCCCGCGAACTCGATCGTCAGCGACCAGGGCTACACGAACCCCTCGGGGGCGAGCGCCTCCCTCTCGACGCTCCAGGGCCTCGGCGTCATGAAGGCCTTCTCGCCGGCCTACGTCGCGCCGGACCAGGTGTCGACGCTGAAGATGCGCCTCATCAGCACGCTCGACCCGAACGCCCCGACGCCGATCACCCTGACCCTCGTCACCTACACGGACACGCTCCCGGCCGGCGTCCTCATCGCCACCACGCCAAACGCGACGACCGACTGCGCGGGCTCCGGTCCGGACGGGCACGCTGTGATCACGCCGTCCAACAACGGCACGACGAACGGCGTCGTCACGGTCTCCCAGGGGACGATCCCGCCCAACACGAACTGCTCCATAACCGTCGACGTCGTCGCGAGCGCGCTCGGGGCCTACAACAACTCGATCCCCGAGAACTCGGTGACCTCCTACCAGGGGATCCCGAACGCCAACGGCGCCCAGGCGACCCTCTACGTCGTCAAGAAACCGACGATCGGCAAGGCCTTCGCGAACGCCGTCCGCAAGCCCGGGGAGGCGAACACCCTAACGGTCACCGTCAACAATGCGGCGGCTGTCGCCCTCACCGGCGTCTCCCTGACGGACAAGCTGCCGGACGGCCTCTCCATCGCGTCCACGCCGGCCGCCGGAGGTACGTGCGCCAACGGCACGGTGAGCGCCGACGCGGGGGGAGGCACCCTCTCGCTGACCGGCGCCACGATCCCCGCCGGAACGTCGTGCACTTTCTACGCCGACGTCGTCGGAAACGCGGCCGGCGTCTACATCAACAACATCAACGCCTCGATGATCCGCTGCGACCAGGGGCTGACGAATCCCGGCTCGGCTGATGCGACGATGACCGTCCTGAACGCCCCGACGGTGGCGAAGGCCTTCAACCCCGTCGCCATCGACGGCTCGGGGGTCTCCACGCTGACCATCACCCTGGGGAACCCGAACGCGAGCGCGATCACCCTCTCGGCGGACTTCGTGGACGCCCTTCCCGGGAACGTCTTCGTCGCCCAGACGCCGACCATCGGCGGAACCTGCACGGCCGGGAGCGTCACGGCCGTCGGGGAGGGCTCGAGCGTCACCTACGCGAGCGGCGCGACGATCCCGTCGGGGGGGTGCACGATCTCGGTCCCCGTGACCTCGGCCGTCGCTGGGACCTACCTGAACAACATCGCGGCGAGCCAGCTGAGCACGAGCGCGGGGGTCAACCAGGACCCCGCCAGCGCCTCCCTCGGGGTGGGCGGGGTCCTCGTCCCGCCGACGATGTCGAAGGGCTTCAACCCGGCCACCATCGCGGCCGACGCGATTTCGAGGCTCACGATCACCCTGGGGAACCCGAACACGGCGGCTCTGACCCTCAACGGGATGCTGACCGATACCCTCCCGACGAACGTCGTCGTGGCCGGGACTCCGAACGTCGGAGGAACCTGCCCCGGTACCGTCGGCGCGACCGCAGGCTCGGGGAGCGTCACGTACGCCGACGGTTCGACGATCCCGTCCGGGGGTTGCACGATCCAGGTAGACGTCACGTCGGGCCTCTCGGGGAGCTACACGAACACGATCTCGAAGACGGCGCTCGTGACGAACGGCGGCAGTCCGAGCCAGGCGGCGGTAGCGGGTCTCGTCGTCACGACCCTCACGCCGCCGAACGTCCTCAAGTCCTTCGACCCCTCGACGATCAACCCGGGGGGGACCTCAGCGCTCACGATCAACCTCGGCAACTCCAACATCGGGGCGATCAGCCTCTCGAGCCTGTTCACCGACACGCTTCCGACGAACGTCGTCGTGGCGGCGGTGCCGAACAAGGGGGGATCTTGCACGGTCGGCAGCGTGACGGCCGTCGCCGGCTCCTCGACCATCACCTACGCCAAGGACGCGGCGATCCCGGCCGGCGGCTGCACGATCACCGTCGACGTCACCTCCTCGACTTCGGGCGGCCCGTGGACGAACACGATCGACGCCGGCGGCCTCGTGACGAACGCGGGGAGCAACGGCGCCCCCGCCACGGCCCGGCTCTTCGTCAACCCGCCCCAGCCGCCGTCGATCAGCAAGTCCTTCAACCCGACGGAGATCGCGGTCGGCGGTACGTCCACCCTCACCATTTCCCTGGGCAACGGCAACCTCTCCGGAACCTCGCTGACGGCCGACCTGGTCGACACACTCCCGACCGACGTCGTGGTCGCCACGAACCCGAACAAGAGAGTCAGCACGGGCTGCACCCTCGGCAGCATCGTGGCCTCGCCAGGGGGGACGAGCGTCACCTACCAGAGCGGCGGGGCGCTTCCGGCGGGAGGCTGCTCCGTCTCCGTGGACCTCACCTCGTCCGTCGGCAAGCTCTACAGGAACTCGATCGCGACCGGGGCCCTAGTGACCGGGATCGGCGAGAATGCCGTCGGAACGGAGGCGACGCTGAAGGTGAAGGCGCCTCCGACGATCGCGAAGGGCTTCAGCCCGCTGACGATGCTCCAGGGGACCTCCAGCACGCTGACCCTGACGCTCGGGAACCCGAACGCCAACTTCACGATCGCGACGACCGCGAGCCTCGTCGACAACCTGCCGACGAACATGACGGTGGCCGCCACGCCGAACATCGGAGGCACGTGTACGGCCACCGTGACGGCCGTGCCGGGGGCCTCGACGATCACCGTGGCCAGCGGGACGAGCATTCCGGTGGGCGCCTGCACGGTGACGGTGGACGTCACGGCGACGGTCATCGGGACCTACACGAACACGATCGCCGCGAGCGCTCTCGTCACCGATGCTGGCGTCAACGCGGCCGCCGCCTCCGCAGACATCCTCGTCTACCAGCGGCCGACGATCGGGAAGTCCTTCTCGCCC
>CAIMWE010000014.1 GCA_903845115.1 uncultured Acidobacteriota bacterium
CCTCCAGGTCACCGTCCACCAGCCCAGGAGCCACTGGGGAATGGGAAGGGCGGTCCCCGAGCCGAAATAGAGCGCGATGTCCAGCCACCCTACCAGCGCCTGCCAGTTGTAGGCTGCTCCGCCGTGAACCCGCATCAGGCGGTCCCACTCGTTCTCGACATTCTTGGTGGGCCGCGGGTGATAGCTCATTCCGGCACCCACGCGCAGCAGGCAGGGTTCGTCGAAACCGATCGCGACGTCGACGTGGAAATTCGTGTGCCTGAGGATGTCGCCGTACTTGGGGCGAATTTTCGGGTCCGGCGAGCTGGGCACCCAGGCAAACCCCCTGTGGGTGGAGTCCAGGGACCTCTTCAGGTTGAAGTAGTCCCCGATCCCCTGGATGCCGATCTTCGTGCCGTACCAGATCACGAAGTTGTTGCACGCCGTGGTACACGCCAAGGTGCTCTTTTCTTTCCTCCACTCCCCCAGCAAGTACTCGTGCGTGGTGTTGGTCATGAGCCAGAAAAGATTGTTTGGCTTCGGGGGGTCGTTCGACCTGTACTCTGCCCCCGGCGGGACGGCCGCCAGGATCGCTTTCGCCAAGACTCGCTTCGGATGGTTATCGTCATTGGCCATCGTGCACCTCCTGGATAGGGTCTTTAGTCTCTAGTTCATCTCACCCGGCGTACGAGTCGTCCATCTCGATCCGGCTCAGGATCCGGTCGAGCTCTCCCGAGGAGACGAGCGCCCTACGGGAAAAAATGGGGTCAGGACGAGGGGCAGGCTGAAAGTCCCAGGGAGAGAACAGCTGGAACCAGAGCGCGAAGCAGGCGAACACGATTCCATAGGTCAGGTCCAGGTCAATATGGGGACTGGACCGGCCCCTCACGGCAAGCACCACCTCCGCCGTGGACCCCTGTTCGACACCCTTCACGGCGTCGACGAGCGCCGCCTCGACCAGGTCGGAAAGGAGCCCGCGGGTCATGGCCGTTCCCTGCCACGAAAAAGTCTACGCCCGGCTCCCGGCAGGGTCAAAGAGCCCGGCCGGCCAGGGCGCACGGCTGAACGAGGACCAATCGGACCGGTGCGAGTCTGGCCTGGCCTGTCCGCGGTGCGAACGGTACCGAGGCCGAGCTTGGCCCGGTCGAGCGTCCCGGGCCCGAGGCGACGAGACATCCTGACATGAGGGAAGGAGGACGCCCGCGGTCGTGACGCCGCTCAGCCGTCGAAGCGGTAGCCCAGGCGGTGAACCGTGACGACGAATCGCGGGCGCGAGGGGCTCGCCTCGATCTTCTGCCTGAGCGTCGCGACGTGGACGTCGACGGTCCTCGAGTAGACCGAGGAGTCGTAACCCCAGACCTCGTCGAGGAGCTGCTCCCGGGAGAGGACTTCTCCCTTGTGCTGGAGGAAGCAGGCGAGGAGTCGGTACTCCATCGTCGAGAGGGACACCGGCTGGCCGCCCAGCGTGACCGTGGCGCTGCGCAGGTCGACCTTCACCTCCCCGAACTCGTGGGAGCCCAGGCCCTCCGAAGCCAACGGACGCCGCCGGAGGAGCGCCTCGACGCGGGCGAGGAGCTCGAGCATGTCGAACGGCTTCCCGAGGTAGTCGTCCGCGCCGAGCTTGAGCCCGAGGATCTTCTCCCGCACCTCGGCGCGCGCGGTGAGCATCAGGACAGGGAGATCGAGGCCGCGCCGCCGCAGCTCCATGCAGACCCCGAACCCGTCCATGCCGGGGAGCATGACGTCGAGGAGGACGAGGTCGAAAGGGGACGCGGCCAGGGCCTCGAGCGCCGCTTCTCCAGTCGGAGAGACCTCGACAGCGTACCCCTCGGCTACGAGCCGGTCGGAGAGCGTAGCGGCCAGGCTCCTTTCGTCCTCGACGACGAGCAGGCGGCGGGGCTTTCCAGAGGCGGGGGATGACGGCGTCCTGCTCACGACGCCCCGCCCGTGTCGCCTGTCCCGAGAGAAACCGGGAGGTGGATCGTGAAGTCGCTTCCCTTACCGCGTTCGGTCCGGACCCTCACCCGGCCCCCGTGGCCGCATGCGACGTGGTCGACGACTGCCAGGCCGAGGCCGCTTCCCTGCACCCCTCCCGTGCTAGCGTCCTCGCCGCGAAAGAAGGGCTCGAAGAGGTGCGGGACGTCCTTCGGGCTCACCCCGCGACCCCGGTCGGAGACAGTCAACAGGATCTCGCGCCCGTCTTTCGAGGTCGTCGCCCGCACGGCCACCCACCGGCCATCCGCCCCGTACTTGACGGCGTTGTCGAGAAGGTTCCTCAGGGCGAGCTCGAGGGCATCCGGGTCGGCGGAAAGGAGCGGGAGGGACTCGTCGACGCTCGTCTCGACGACAAGCCCCTTCTCGGCGAGGACGAGCCGGTAGCCCGAGAGCGTCTTCTCGACGAGGGCGGCGACGTTCAGCGGACGAGGGCGGTACTCCTGCTTCCCCGACCCTATCCGGGCGAAGGCGAGGACGCGGGCGACCGTCTCCGAGAGGCGGCTCCCCTCCATCTCGATCATGTCGCCGTACCAGCGGACGCGGTCAGGGTCCGTGACGATGCCGGCGGAGAGGTTCTGCCCGGCAGAACGGATCGCCGTGACGGGAGTTCGCAGCTCGTGCGTCACGGCGGCGACGAAGTCCATCTGCTGGCGGGCGAGGCGCGAGGCGCGCCGGCTCGACGCGAGGACGAGGAGAGCGCTCGTTCCCAGCAGGCCGAGGACGCCGAAGCTCAGCGCGAGGTTCCTCGTTCGGAACCCGCCGACGAGCGCCTCGACGGAGCCGGAAGGGTGGCGCACGACGAGCAGCCAGGCGTCTCCCTCCCCGGGGCGCGGGGGGCGGGGTCCCTCGTCCGGCTCGCCCGGCCGGGGAGGAGCCCCCGCCCCGGGACCGGCAGGCGCGTGGCGCAGCGGCCGGTCGGGATGGTCGCGGGGTCCCGGACCCGGGCCCTCGGGAAACGAACGCTGGAGGAAGAGCATCCGGGTGACGTCTCCCGTCGAGGGGTCGCTCGGAGGAGTGTCGGGTCCGTCGCTGAAGAGGACACGGCGCCCGGGGGCGGAGCCCAGGACGGTGACGCGGTAAGCGAGTCCGCGATCGCCGCCGAAGTGGGCCTTCGCTCGCTGGGGAAGAAACGTCTTCGTGATCCAGTCGAGGTCGAGGAGGACGACGGCGAAGTCGCGCCGGGGTCCTCCTCCGGGACCAGCCTCGAGGTCGCCTGGGAGCGGGCCTCCGAGCGGCACGACGATCGCAGGAAGATCGGGCTGTAGCGGTGGCCCGGGATGGGCCGGGAGCAGCCGGCGAAGCGGCTCGAGGGAGGCCGGCCAGTCGCAGGGGAGCGCCTCGCCCTTCGAGGGGTCGACCCGGAAGAGGGCGACCCGGCCCTCGTCATCCGTCCTCGCGAGGAAGACGTCCGAGACGAGCTGCGGGAAGAGGGCCGACTCCTTCCAGCGGTTGAGCCGTGCCGACACGAGCGAGGCCTCGTCGCCGGGCTGAGCGAGGGGGGCGCTGCAGAACGCCAGGGCGCGGTCCAGCTCCCGATCGAGGTCGTCGCAGAAGGCCCTCGACGCCTCCTCCAGGCTGGCCTGCCCCCGGGCCTTCTCCGCCTCGCCGAGCTGGGCGATCCAGCGGTACTGGAGGAAGGCAAGGACGAGAAGGGTCACCAGGAGAGCGCCGAGGAGCGCGAACGTCCCGCCGGGACCCCGCCTGTCGTGGCTACCTCTTCTCACCGTACGAGCGTAGCGCCGGATTCGCCCGGCGGGGCGGTGCGGACGAAACCCTTACATCCCTGACAACTCGGCCCCAAGCCTTGACACACGATTTACCCCCTCCTGAGGACTTCGGGCGGCACGGAGCCCACATTCCGTTCGTCGCGACACGACGCTCGAACCCATGAACCTCGAAACCCGGCCTGTCCGAAACCTCGAAAGGAAACACGAAATGAAGAAGACCCTACTCTCCACGATGGCAACCCTCCTCCTGCTGGCCGCAGCTCCCCTCCTCGCCCAGGGGCCGCCCCCTCCGGGAGGCCCGGGCGGTCCCGGCGGTCAGAGCGGCCCAGGTGTCCCGAAGGAAGCGGTTGCGACCTTCCTCAAGCTGACGGACGCCCAGAAGAGCGCCGCGGACGAGCTGATGGCCTCGATGAAGGGCACCCTCGACGGTCTCGACGCCGAGATCAAGGCGAACCGGGAAGCGGTCGACGCCGCGATCGCCGCCACCCAGCCGGACGCCACAGCGATCGGAACGCTCGTCATCGCCGGCCGGGCGCTCGCGGCGAAGGGCAAGGCGGCCCTCGACGGTCTCGACGCGAGCTTCACGGCGCTCCTGACCGACGAGCAGAAAAGCCGGTTCGCGATCTTCAAGGAAGTGCTCGAGGCGCTCCGTCCGCCGGCGGGCGGACCTCAGGGCGGACCGCCGTCCGGAACGGGGATGCCCGGCCGCCGCTCCTGAGGGGGCACGGACCTGGCCTACCAGGATGGTGCGGGCGGCGGGGGTCCCGCCGCCCGCTCTCTCCTCCTGGCGCCCGTCCCGGGATTTTCGAAAGGAAACACCAAGTGAAGTCGACTACACGCGCTCGCCCGACACCACCTCCTCCGCCGCCATCGACCCGCTTTTCAGCTGCACCGGCACACCTCGGCCGCACCCCGGCGCGGCGGCGCCGCCCCTGCCGGACGAAAAGCGGCAGTTTGGTCCCGCGATGTCTGAAGTCTGGGTCGACCAGGGTCAGACCGTCTATAATTAGCTGCAAAATGTCTGCGTTTGACCTCGAATCCTCTATGGATAACGCGCGGCGGCGGATGGGCGAGGCGCCCCGCGGTCGCGCGCGCCGGCCTCGGTCGGATCGCGGCAGGTCGAGGCTCGATCCCCGGATCCTCGCCTGGGTCGCCGAGGCGCTCTCGGGCCAGGACCGGCCCTCGATGGCCGGCGTCGTGAGGCGGACGGCCGAGCGCTGCCGGAAGGAGGGCCTCGGGCCTCCGTCGCGTGCCAGCGTCTACAAACTGCTCGCATCGGTGCCGACGCCGAAGTACCGGCTCCGCGATCTTCCGCCCGCGGTCCGGGACGCGCTCTACAACATGGGCCCCGGAAGCGAGGTCCCGGGCCACCAGGTGGCCTTCTACTGCTTCAACTACGGCGATCTCGCCGCGATGAGCTTCGCCGCCGGACTTCCCTGGCTGGCCCTGTACCAGGCCCTTCGGCTGCCGGGATACCGGGACAGGAGCCGCGGCCTCGTCGAGGCCGTGGCCCTCGCGAGAGGCATCTGACGTGGACCGTCCCCCGGAGCAGGTCATTCCCCCACCGCTCGGGAGAGCCGTGGCGGACCTTGCGTACTGGTTCGTCATCGGCGGCCAGGCGGTGCGTTGTCTCTGCCCGTACCGGCCCAGCCGCGACGTGGACTTCGGTGTCACGAGCGTCCGGGACCGGGATGACCTCGTCCGCCGACTCGAGAGCCGTGGGCGCGTGGAGATCACGGAGCGGACGGTGGACACGGTCCACCTTCGCTTCGACGGAATCGACGTGTCGATCTTCGTCCTGGAAAACCTCGAGCCGTTCGTGGAGGGACGGAGACTGACGGTCACCGGCCTCCTCGCGACGAAGCTCCACGCGATCCTCGACCGCGGAACCCGGCGGGACTTCTTCGACCTCTACGTGACGCTGCAGGGACAGCACCTCGGCATCGCCGAATGTCTTGCGGCGATGCGGCAGGTCTTCGGCCAGGGGGTGGACGAGGCGCTGCTCCTCCGCGCCCTCACGTACTTCGAGGATGCTGGGCGCGAGGCCCCGCTCCCGGGCGAAGGACCCGACGACTGGACGACGGTCAGGGAGTTCTTCCTGGAGCGAGCGGGGCACCTCCTCGTCCCCCCGTCCCGCGTGCTGAAGATCCAGAAGCGCGTCGTCGACGTCGCCGGGGCCGCGGTCGGGCGGACACACTGACCGAGGGCCGTCTCTTCGGGCCTCCGGACGGGCGGTCTTGCAAGCGAGGTTTCGTCTCCGGCTACCACCCGCCGAAGTGCCGCGGCGGGCCTCCCCCCTCGCGCACCAGTGGGTGGTGCCAGCAACGGAAGGCGCCTCCCCACGGGAAGACGGCGCCAAAGGGGGTCGTGAGGACGCGCTGCCCGGCCTTCGACAGGGCCTCGGCCACGGCAGGGGTCTCCTCGGCGACGAGCGTGGTCCGCTCGTCGAGGACGAGGACGTTCGTCGCCAGACTCTCCTCGGCCTCCAAGGCGGTCACCTCGATCAGCTTCCAGCCCGAGAGAAAGCGTGGGAGGCCATCGACGAAGCCGTCCCTGCAGACGATCGCCAGCCCGGGACGTGGGGTTGCGAGGACGCAGTCGAGGTGGAGGAACTTCTTGCTCAGCCTGACGGTGTGGACCCGGTAGCGCGGCCCGAGGACCGCCTGAAGCCACCGGGCCCCCTCGGGGCTCGAGGCGTTCCCGGTGAGCCCGACGTAGATGTCCTCCCCGAGGACGAAGACGTCGCCCCCCTCGAGGTAGGCGCCCTCGGGATAGCCGTCTGGCCCTTCCGGCCCCGGGAGCGGTTCGGGGAGGGAGACGGCGTCGATCCCCCACTGCGTCAACCGGTCCGAGAGCGTGCGGCGGAGGGCGAACTTCTCTTTGCGCCGCATCGGGGCGTAGATGGCCGTCTCGATGACCCGGTCTCCGATGACCAGCATCGGGTCTCGCGGGTAGGCCTGCATCGCCCCGTACCACGAGAGGTCCGCGAGGAAGGCCTCCTCCGGCTCGTCCAGCGGCCGGACCTGGTGGACGACGATGCCGAGGCCTCGCAGCAGCGCGATCGCCCCCTCCATCTGGGCGGCGATCGCGGCGTACATCTCCGGGACCGCCTGCTCGAGCGTCATGCGCGGGAACGCCCGGATCATCGCTTCGGCGCGCTCGAGGGAGGCCGGGGACGTGTAGTTCCGGTAGAACCGGGGCATGCCCGTGCCGATCCTCGCGAACGGGCAGCCGACCACGACCTCCCGCAGGGCGCCCCACTCCCAGGTCACCGACGGACCGTGGGGCCTGGGGCAGGCAGCGTCCGCGGGGGCCTCGTGCGCGTCCGCGGACTGCGAGAGAGAAGCTCCCGCCAGCGCCGTGCCGACTGTTGCCGAGAAAGCCCGGCGTGTCATTTCGCCCATGGCTCCTCCCTCCCTGCTTTCCGCGGCGTCGCTTCCCCGAGGGCGATCGCCCGGGCACGCAGTCCTGCTGGGCTCCCGGACGCCATGGTACCCCCCTCGGCCCGTGCCCACAGCGCGGGCCGAGGGGGGGTGCGGGCGGTTGCGGGGGCAGTACTTCGCGTCCTCGCCGACCTGCCAGGCCTCGTGGCCGATCTCGTCTGACCCTCCCGGGCGGAAGGACGCGGTTCCGACACCCCGGAACCGAGGCGCTGATCACGCGCCGTCGCTCTGTCGGCAACGCTCTTCCCCGCTCCCGTCCCGGCGCATGCGATCCCGTTTCGGCTCGGGGAGTCGGGGATGGCCTCGGAACGGTAGATCGCCTCGCGGCATTCGAGCCGGAGCTCAGGGGTCGTCATTCCCCGTGTCCTCGTTCTCGCCGCGTCATCCCGCGCGCGGGATAAACGCCATCACCGGGAGAGACCTCGATGTCTTCGGACGTTGATCGCCTTCCACGCGAGCGCCGGGTGCGTCGCGATGATGGCGCAAAGCCGCTCGTCGTTGGTGAGGAGCTCCGGGAGAATCTCCCCCCGGTCGTTCAGCGCGTCGAGGAACGCTCGCTCGCTCTCGGTGAGCGGGAGAACGATGCCGAGGAGTCGCTGGCAGTCAGTCACGAGCGACGCTGTCCACGCCGCGACGTCCGGCTTGGCGGGAACAAGATCGCGTCGGAGCATCGGGAGGAGTCGCTCCGTCACGTCTGTCGCCGACGTCGTGACCGTCTCGCGAGAGACCGTGCGCCAGTCGACACGATTCGCCGCGCCATAGACGACGAAAGCGAGGCGGAGCTTTGCGGGGTCGAGCGTCCCGGGGAGGAGGAGCTGCTGCGCGTCGAACAGGTCGCAACTCGCGCCGCGCGCGAGGAGCGAGGAGGGCCGCAAGTTTCCCCGCCGCCAGTTCGTGCGGGTCAAGAATCGGGAACGCCCCGTGCAGCGGAACGCCGACAAGCGCGAACGGTGTCCTCACATCCACAGTCCAGAGCGGCGCGCGGAGGATGTAGTTCACGTCGAGCTCGAGCGTTCCTGTTCCGCCCTTCGGCTGCGGTGACGAACGAGAGCCGCCATTTTCCGCCGGCGTGCTCCGTCGGGATGCGCTTCACCGTGACGCCGGTGCGCTCGCACGCCGCCTGGAGGTCTCGATCGACGGGCGGGCGCTCCTTCTCCATCGTGGCGCGGTCGACGGCGCCGATGAAGTTCAGGTCGATGTCGACCGAGAGACGCGGGATCTCGAGGGCGAAGAGGTTGAGAGCGGTGCCACCCTTCAGGACGACGCGCGGCCCGGCGAAGGGGTGCGCACGGATGGCGTCGAGGAGGTCGAGCAGGAGGAGCACCTTCTCGAGGGTCTCGGCGCGGAATCCCGCCGTCCCGGCGAGCCGTTGAAGGTCGGTGAGCGACAGCGTCATGCCACCTCCGCCCAGCGGCGTTCAAGGACGACCTCCGGCACAACGAGGTTCCAGGAGGCGACGAGCTTCCCTGGAGTGCGGCGGGAACCGAGATAGGTGGGCTGCTTCGGCCGACGTGCGCGCAAGGGGGCGAGGAATCGCTCCTCGACGTGGAGGGTGTCGCGGTGCTGCTCGAGAAAGAACCCGACGCGAACGGCGGTGATGGCAACCTCCCGCGCGAGCGCTTCTGCGACGACCGCGTCGAGGTTGAAGAATTCGACCATCTCCAGCGACCGCCAGACCTCCTCGAAGCCGCCGCCGACGTCGGGGGCGTCGACGAGGTCGACGAGGGTCCGCTCGTACGACGTGACGCGGACCGCCCCTCCAGCATGCCGCTCCTCCACGACTCCGGGAGCGCTCCCACCCGTGCGGAAGGGCGGACGGACGGGGAGGAAGCTGCTCCCACGGAAGGTGAACGGCGTCACCTTCGCCCTGGTGGCGACGTGGAGCTGGTTCCAGACGGAGGAGGTCCGGCCCCGGTACTGGAGCGCAGCATGGAGCGCGACGGTAGCGTCCGGCGCCAGCTTCGTCGCGATGAGGTATGGGTCGGGCGTGAAGGTGGCTGCGTCAATCCCGCGGGGGACGACGGCGTAGAGGCCCCGGCGCACGTGCAGGAGACGCCCGGTGCCCACGTGGTAGGCGAGGAGGTTCGTCCCGGTCCGGGCAGACGCCTGGTCTCTGACTTCCCCGAAAGCCGTTCGGGTGAAGACGGGATGTGTGGCGAAGAAGTCGTGGAGCTTTACTTGCATCATCGGAACGAAAGACACAAAGGCATTAGTCCTATCAGTCCATAGCTGCAAGTGAGGCCGACCTGCGCCCGCCGAAGTTCAGTTCTTTCTTTGATAGTTCTCGCTTCGTAACCTAACCTAGGGTTACGTAACGTAGCGAGAAGTATCCTATGGCGAGCATGAGCGTCGGCGAACACTACGGACGGGTCAAGGGCATCACGCTCGTGGAAGCCCTCGTGGATCGTGGTCGCTTCCTGTTCACCACCGCGGAGGCCCAGACCGAGGGGAAGCGCCTGGGACTGAGCCCCGGGACGATCCTCGTGACCCTGTCCGACCTCGCCAAGGCGGGATGGATCCTCCGGCTCCGCCGTGGCCTCTACGCGACGACCGGGAGCCTCCCTGGTGGCATCGAGGTCCCCGCGTTCGCGATCGCCACGGCACTCGTCACGCCGTCCGCGATCAGCCACTGGTCGGCGCTCGGGTACCACCACCTGACCGATCAGATTCCCCGCACCGTGACGGCGATGACGACGCGCCGGGTGGTGCTCCCGACGATGCGGCGTGGCGGCCGAACGGGCGCCCGCCACACCTGGACCGTCGGCACGACGACGGTCGAGTACGTCACCGTGAACCCGCGGCGGTTCTTCGGCATCGAGGAGATCTGGCTCGACGACCGCTTCAAGACCTCCATCACGGATCGGGAACGGACCGTCCTGGAGCTGTTTGTCTCTCCGCGCCACTTCGGGGGACTGGGCGAAGCGCTGGGGATCCTCGAGGAGCACCTCGCGTCGCTCGACATCGAGAGACTCGTTCGCTACGGCGTCGCCATCGGAATCGCCTCGGTCGCCAAGCGCCTCGGCTTCAGTCTCGAACGTCTGGGCGTCGATGCTGCCAGGCTCGCACCCCTCCGTGCCGTGCCAGCCGCGGGCGTCCTCATCTTGGACCCGACTCGCCCGACGACGGGGCGCCGCGTCGCCTCGTGGTCCCTCGTCGATAACCTCACGCCCGTATGACGCCGCTGCAGAAGCTCCTCGCCCAGGTCGCCAAGCGGTCGGGCGTCATCCTCGCCGTCATCGAGCGGGACTTCGCCCAGGGCTACCTCCTCGAGGCACTGGCGGCGGATCCCGCGCTCGCATCGACCCTCGTCTTCAAGGGGGGGACGGCGCTCAAGAAGGTGTACTTCGGTGACGTCTACCGCTTCTCCGAGGATCTCGACTTCACAGCGATCGGTGCCCCTGCGGGAGACGCGCTCGAGGCGGCGCTGACCCCCATCGTCCGCGCTGCCACGACGCGCATGAGCGCCCTGTCTCCTGTCGCCAGCTCCCTCGCGCGACTCACGTATGGCGGGCCGCATCCCGGCGGCCAGGAGGCCTTCGCGATCGATCTCCGGTACCCCTGGCACCGCAGCCCGCTGTGCCGGATCAAGGTCGAGGTGACCCCTGATGAGCGGGTGATCCTCGCGCCGACGGCCCGCGCCGTGATCCACGGGTACGAGGGGGGCGTGAACGGCGAGGTGCTCTGCTACGCCATCGAGGAGATCCTGGCCGAGAAGCTCCGGGCGCTGCGGCAGACGGATGTGATGCTCGCCTCGCGGGGCTGGCATCGGCCGCGCGTGCGGGACTACTACGACCTCTGGACAATCCTCTCCACGTTCGGTGCGACCATCGACGCCGCGACGGTGCAGCGCATCCTCCCGGAGAAGTTCGCGGCGCGTGGCCTGTCGTTTCGCGGCGTCGGGGACTTCTTCACCGACCGTCTGATTCATGAGGCGCGGGTCAACTGGCAGGAGAAGCTCGGGCGCCTCACACCCGACCTCGTCTCGGTCGACCGCGTCCTTGCCGAGCTGCCGGGCCTCGTGGCCGATCTCCTCGGAGCGGCCGGCTCTCCGAGGAACGAACCGAGAAGCTCTTCCCCCGAGGGCCAGTCCGCTCGAGCCCCATCGAGGCTCGTCCGGATCCCTCGAACGGGACCAGACCTTGATGAAAACCTCAAGATCGGGTTTCTTGCGACTTTGAAAGAAGAAGGGCGCCGGTCGTAAGTGGCTGGCGCCCTTCGATTTAATAGTGGTTGCGGGGGCAGGATTTGAACCTGCGACCTTTGGGTTATGAGCCC